>NZ_JAMYMZ010000002.1:0-311760 GCF_040318825.1 Mesorhizobium sp. M1006 | reverse complement strand
TCGAGCGCCTGGGAGCGGTCGCGATCGATTATCGCGAGAAGACGGTGGAGCAATATGTCGCCGAATACACGGACGGTCGCGGCTTCGATGTCGTCTACGACACCGGCGGCGGGACGGTGCTGGACGCGTCATTCGCCTCCGTCAAGCGGTTTGGCCATGTCGTCAGTTCCCTCGGTTGGGGTAGTCACGCACTGGCGCCACTGTCGTTCAAGGCGGCGACCTATTCGGGCGTGTTCACGCACCCCGACATAATTGCAGGCACCGGGCTGCTGTACGGCGAGGATGGTACCACTCACCCCGTCGCGCCGGGTAGCGTATTTGTGTTGCCCACACCATTGCGCCACGATCTTGAGAATACCGGGACCGAAACGCTCCGCGCCGTGGCTTTCCTTGCGGCAGCGATGTTCACGCAGAGCTTCGACCAGTGATGCTGCCGCCGAGAACCCACGTCCTTGGCACACCGAACCGCGACGGGCAGATCGCCTACTGAGAAGCAAGTCAGAAAAACACAAAGGGCGCCAGCGGCCCGACTGACCGGTAGCTTCGGCACTGAGAAATGGCCTTCGAGGGTCTGGCCGCACAGATGAAGGCCGCCTTTGCTGCTCGCCGCTCAGCATAGTGCTCCGGCACGCGGAATATATCTGGTCCTGGTTAAGGAGCGAGCGCAACGCAATCGCGCACCGTCCGCGGCGTCACGGGCCAGCAAGGCAGCGGACTGGCTGCTCGGATTTCTGCCTGTGGACGCCTCGGCTGGCCACGCAGCCGATTGCGGTCAACGGAGGGTGGCATCACGTTGGCCTCAAGCCTCGGCAAGCTCGACGACGCATCCGCCTGTCGGCTATCGCTGCCCTATATCCTGCGGCTTGCCGAGGTTCGGGGAGGTCGAACGCGAGCCCCCGAAACTGCGCTGCAACTCAGGCCGCCATTGTCAACATTTCGATACCGTGGTGCTGCATTGCCGCGCCGATCCGGGCGAAGTCCGGCTGCGCCTGCGGCTCGGCCGTGCCGATGTCGAGGAAGAAGGCGACCATGGAAGATTCGATGAGCACGAGCATACGCACCGGGTGGCCGCTCTCGTTCGAGTAGTTGTGCGGCGCTCTCGGGCCGAGACATACCGTGCTGCCGGGGCCTGCGATCGTCACCTCGGGCTTGCCGCTTGCGGCAAAGTGGCGGACGGTGAGTTCACCGTCGATTACATAGAACAGTTCGGGCGACGCGTGGCTGTGCGGAGGGGTGCCGGAACCCGGCGGGACTTCCACCTCGATAAGTTCGAGTGTCGAGCCCGCAAGCCCGCCCAGGAAGCGAATGCGATCAGCGACGACCCAGAGGGTCTGGCCGTCGTTGGGTGTGGTGACGTCAATCTTCATTGCTTATCTCTTTCCTTTGCTATGCCATGACCGCGGGGAGAGTGACCCGAGGTGACCGCGGACAGGATCACCTCAAGTGCCCAGGATGCGGTCTCGCCGGCTTGGGTGCCGGTGAGACCGCCGTAATCCTTCAGGACCTCCCAGGCAGAGGCCGAAAAGAGCAAATGGGCCAGAGCCTCGACCTTCTCAGCCTCGGCGACTGGAAGCGAAGCGATGGCGGGAGCGAGTGCGCGAGCGAAATTGGCTCGCCGCTGCCCCACCGTGTTCATCCGCATCTCGCGGCCGGTCCGGGAATGCAGGGAGGCGCGGATCGCCGCCTCGTGCGTGTCGAACCGTGGGAAGACTTGTCGCGGGCCACAAACGATCTCCTTCAAGTTCGCAGGCGTCGCTGACACGCCTATGCGGGCATTCAGCCATGGCCAGAAAGCTGCCAGCAGATCATCCTTGGTCGCGAAGTGCCGAAACACGGTTCGTCGCTGCACTCCAGCCTTCTGCGCGATAGCTTCCGTGCTGATCTCGTCGGCAGCGCTCGCCGTACCCATCAACTCAAACAGCGCGGCAAGGATCGCCTCGCGCGTTTCCCGCGCTTTTTCTTCGCGCAGCGGGCTGTTGTAGGCACGGACATCAGACATGCGGCTCGTTCCAAATTTCGCGACACTACCTGTGTCACTAAATTCAACTGCTGTCAATTGCTGTCACTATAAGTGGCGCGAATGATGGCAACGGGTACCGAGGTTGAGCCTTGCCGGCGGATCCAGGCCCTCATCATCATGAACGGCGCCGAGCGGGCTGACCCGATCGCCATGACATTCTGCCGGGGTGAGTTCAATTACAGCCGGCCGCCAAGCATGCAGCCATTGCAGGCCAGCCAAGTATGCCTGGATTGACTTTCGCTCCACTTATGGTGGCCACCCCGCCGATAGAAACCGCATTGCCTGCGGCGGCCCACCCGAAGGCTGGGAGAACGATGCGTATGAGCAAACACGCGCGATGACGGTAGCCCTTGCAAACAGCGTAAGGGCCGGGATGACGTGCGGGGACGTGTTTGCAGCCCTTGAGCAGCTTTGGCGCGACGCGGGTTTGCCGCCCCCTTACGGGCTCGTTTCTCGAAACGGGCCCGGAGAGGCCTCGACGTCACCGAGGCGCCGTCGATATCCAGAGGCTATTCCGAAGTCATAAGACCAGGCATGATCCTGCACCTGGAGCCCAAGCTGGAGATCGACGGCGCCGTCTTCCGGTTCGAGGAGGTCTCTACGTTGGCGAAGAGGGGATCAAGTTTTTAAGTGAACTCTCTCCGGAGCGGCTGCCTGTCATCAACGGATGACATCGACAAGCCTGATTTCGACTTTTTCGATTCCTGTTGCGTTTCTTTGTTCGGCTCAGGTGAGCCTGTTTCTTCGTCCCGGCCCACAGGATTTCCCACGCGAGCGTGTCGAGACGCAGTCAAGGCTGGCCGGTGCGATGGCGCCACGGCCGGCTGCGAGGTTTCCAGGCCACGCCTTGACGGCGTCGAGCACGGCCCCATTCTGGAGCGGACCGAGGGCGTCGGTCGTTCCGCCAGATTTCCTTGTGCTATATTTGTCCGGCACGGACGACCACGTGGCAAAGAGTGGTGCAAGAGGATGAGAGTGCCGCCACGCAGCCGTTATAGTCGTTCCTCGTTTGTGGCGTCCGAGCGCCGCTTCGGCCCTCGTGACCGCCAATGCCGAACCATTAGCTCGTAGGTACGTTCGGCATTCTCGGCCGCGGCTTTCTCGCTGTTTCGCAACTCCTTCACGTTGTAGGCGTAAGCCGAACCGCGGCGACCGACACCGCGCTCGCCCGGCGCGCCGGCCTTGAGAGCGAGCTGCCTCTGCTTTGCCGCCACCAGCGCCGGGCGAGCCCAGAAGTAGTCCTGCTCCTTTGTCAGCAGATGCCAGATCAGCACGGCGAGCTTGCGGGCGACCGCCACAGCTGCGACCTGATGACCACGCTTGTTACGGATGCGTAGGAAGAAGGCCCTGAGCGGTCCGGGCGCCTTCGCCGCCGCCCAAGCGGCCTCGACCAGCATGGCGCGGGCATGGGAACGCCCATGTTTGCTGATCCGGCCATATTGCGCCATGCCAAGACCGGATTGGCGCACACGCGGATTGAGGCCGAAGTAGCTCACCCAGTTTCTGCGGCTCGCGGAACCGCCGGATGTCACCGACCGCGGCGATGATACCGCTCGCGACGATGGCATTGACGCCGGTGATCGTCTGAAGCCGCCGGACTTGCACATCATCAACCGCTTCCCTGGCGATGTCGCGATCGAGGTCGGCCAGATCCTCGGCGAGGCGGTCGATCTCGCGGATGTGGCGAGCGATGGCGGCCCCGCTCGTCGTCGGGAAGCAACTGCCGCTCGAGCCAGGCGCGACCGCGATTGTTGAACAGATCGGCATGCGGGCACTTCGGCACTAGGTGCGCCTGCAGGATGCCATGCACCTCGTTCTTCACGCGCGTGCGATGCCGAACTACCTGGTTGCGCCGCGCGACGAGGCGGCGAAGCCGCTCGGTCCGCTCGTCAGGTACCCAGACCTCCGGCAGAAAGCCGCTGGCATGGAGCTGCGCCAGAACGCCGGCTCGATCTTGTCGGTCTTAATTCTGGCATGGGCGATCGCCTTCACCTGCATCGGGTTGGCGACAATCACCCGGCCGACATAGGGCGACAGAACCCGCACCACCGCCATGGCGTTGCCCGTGGCCTCGACGACAACCTCATCCGTCCGTCGCAAACTGCGGTCGAACCCTTCCAGTCCCGAGCGGGTCATGTCGACCCGTCCGTGATGGCGCAGCCGGCCGTCTTCCCAACCACCACCTCCGCAAAGGTGCGGTGGATGTCCATTCCAATCACACGTCTCATCGGCTCCCTCTCCTCAAACAGTCGGGAGCCGGCGGGCGACGCGACACCTACGGATCCGCGCTCTCGGCGCAACCGGCAGGTCGCAGGGGTGGCCAGCTACTAACGCGAGCTCGCAGCTCATCGAATACATCGGCCTGCCTGCACTTGGCGTGCTCCCGGTGCCCCTGTCCCGGATGGTCGCACCATACGCCGAAAATCGCTCATCTCCAGCGGGGATCGGATGGCACCGTCATGATCATACCGCCGCTCCGCTAAACACGGGAGCTGCGCGGCGGACACGCGGACGTCACCCCAATGCCACGCCATTTTACAGAACTTGACGCACACAACTGCCGACGGTGTGGCCTGCGGCGGCACACGCAATAAACGGTTAGGGCCTGGGGCGCGTCCGTCCAGGTCCCCGCCACTGTGCTACCCACTGTCGATGCATCGCCCCACGGCTGAGTTCGAGCGGTATCCTTGTAGAGGACGTAAGTCACGGTTTCCGCGCCCTTTGACATTTTGCGGGCTGCTGGGGGTGTCCCGCCGTTCAAGGAGACGTCGTCGGCGTGCAGGTTATCGAGACCTGGCCGGTAGCATCGACATTCGCGGCGAGAACGCCCCGTCGACGCGTCGACCCAAAATCGATGCTGCCGGTCGATACGAGGCAATTCGCAGCGACCGTCGCATTTATCGTGAAGGTCGAAGCCGGCGCTAGGGTGGTGCTGTTAGCTGTATTGCAGTTATTGGCGTTGGTGAAGGGGTAACGATATTCGACATACGCGCCGGAAAAGGTCGAGAGATAGGTCCCGGCGTAACCGTGCCCTGGCCGCCAAATGCTCGCCATAGATGGTGGCGGGCTGGTGGCCGTACCCAAGAGACCCAGGGTCAACCGTAGGATCCGCGGGCGCGACGCAGGCCCACACATAGGCCCCCCAAATGATGCTGCGCGCCGAGTCCGAATAGAACTGATAGTTGAGGCTGATCGCTTCAAAGGACCCGCCTGAAATCTGCTGCTTCAGGGGCTCTTGCGTCTTCGGCGGTGAAGTTCACATGAGGGCAGTCACGCGCGGAAGCGCGAGTTCGAGACCGGCGGGCACGATCGTCCTCCTTACGAAGACGAGGGGGATAACATTGCCACGCGGCTTCCTACTCCAGAACGAGCATGCCCTCCTCCTTGGCGGCGGCCTCGAATGCCTTCCGGACCTATCAAGGTCACCCGCCCCCCTCAAAGGCGTCGATGCAGGACTGCACCGCCAGCTTCCACTTAGGTCCCTCTTGGTCCACTTCATGAGTTCCTCGGCGGCACCCTCGACGTTGCTCACCCCGTCGGTCCTGACACAGACTGGAGGGTAGAACCAACGGCCATGAGGGGAAACGTAGAGCGGCACAGGCCTGCCGACCAACGCCGGTTGTAGGGAACGATGTAGGCCCTCGCGGGTTTAGAGTGGCAGCGGATTCTTCGTGATGTGCAGCCGCTGTAGGGGGTCCGTCGCCTCTCCCTCACCGGCGGCGGGCCCTTTCGCCAAGGCGGTGTTGGTCAGAGAACCTTTACCGCAATTCAAGTTAGCTGGTTGTCATTGGGGGGAGTAATGTCCCCTCCTCTTTTGCAGCAGCCAGGAATGCCTTACGAGCCTCCTCAGGTTCCATCTCGTCGAATATCACGGCCATGCAAACGCGCACCGCGAGGTCCCAGCAAGGGCCACGTTTGGTCCACTTCATCAGCTCCTCGCCGGCTGCCTCGGCGTTGTTGACGTTTCGGATGATCCCGGGACGCTCGGTCTTGACGGGGACCGGAGGGTTGAACCAGTGGAGGGCCATGCGGTCACTCCTTGTCGACCTTATCAAGTTCCTCCAGCAAATACCTTTGCTCAGCCCAGTTCCCGTTCTACAGGCAGATTTAGCAGCTTGCGAAGGTAATTGCGGATTACCTCTAACTGTTGAAAATGGCGCAGGACGGCGCGCTTTGTTGCGATGCCACAGTGACTGGAGTTGGCTGACAGCTACTCGCGACCGTCGAAAGCCACGCAGAGGCCCATGGCAGTTGCTGCCTCGACGATCGCCTCAGTTAGTTCTTCGTCGGAGGCCACCAAATAAGGCGCAGCCTCCCGCGCTTCGCGTAGCGCCGCTTTTATCGAGACCGTGTCGCGACGGTCCGCCCTGTTGAGGAGTACAGTGATTGCTTGCTCTAGAAGCGGACCGACCCTTTGCGCGACGCTCATCCAGCCCTCCCCAGGGACACGCCGAAAGGGAATCTACTCACTTCCTGACCGACATCAACGCCATGTACGAATCGTACAAATTGGCACGGTGCTAGGCCGCAATAGTCAGGAATGTTTGGTTGAAAAATTCGTCCGGGTGATCGGATAATTGGGCGCGCGAAGAGGTCCGGACGCCCCCGCGGTGCCAAGCACTGTTGCTTCGCCGTCGATGATTGCCCGCTTTGCGTTCAATTCAGCCGCAGCCCGGACGATTGGGCTGTATCTGTCGGCCCAGTCGAAGCCGTTTCGTGTGAAGGCCTGCACCTTACCCGTTGGATGATCAACTGCGTGCGATACCCATCATATTTGATCTCGTGAAACCACCCTTGGCCCTTGGGCGGCTTCTCGACCAGGGTGGGCATTTGGGACTCAATAAATGACAGCCGGCCAACGCCAGGCTCGGGTGAGTATGCGCCCGCACTCCAGACATTACGATTTGAATCAATATCGCTGGTTCGAATCGGTTCCGAAACAAGGTGCACGCTGGCGGCGTTGGCATTTTCCACATATTAGCAATCCCTTGACTGTCGTCAAAGCCGCTCCAGAATCATGGGCATGGCTTGGGAAATTGCGGACATCAATATCGGCGATGAGGTGGCGATCACCGTGACGGTGCTGAAGCTGCTGGACGACGGAAGAGCTAGTGTCAGCATCCCCTCCTATGGTTTTCCGCATTCAGTCCCTGCTCCTAAAAGGTCCAAACCAGGTGACGAGCTACAGCTCACCGGCGAAGTCACGCGGGTCGACGAGGAAAATCGAAAGGTGACGGTGAAAGCTGGCGGGCTAATTACCGTGGATGCCGATACGATCACCGACTGGACGCCTGTTCGCCGCAAAAAGATGTCGCTTAGAGATGGGGCGGATTAGCGAACGCAGATCAAAGCATGGATTGCCGAGGATAATCCGCAAGGGCTGGCCGCCCTTGCTCTGGTGCGCATGGCATCAAGGACACCTGCCCGGCCGGCGTGCTGCCAATCGAGGAAGCTGCCTTGCCCAGGTGGCGCACTGTACGAAAATTACCAACTTCGTTAGCCGGGAACAAGCACTCTACATCGAACGTTTTTGCAAATGAACTCTCCTCCTCCGGCCTGGCTGTAGCGGCCCGCTGCTCTGTACGGGCAGCGGGCCTGAGGGGTCGCACATGCCGCAGCGCCTGCGTACCAATCGCACCTGCCTTAGTCCTCATGATTTGGCTATTTGCCAGCGCGTTTTCGATCGAATTTGCGCAGACGAAGACCTCGACCCTTTAAGCCAACAGGGCGAAATCCTGGCGGAAACGGTAGTGGCGACTTTTCGAAATGCTCACACTGACGAGAGCGAACTGCTGAAGGCAGTCAGGTCTCGTCGCCGAAATTGAGCAGCAAAATTTCACCCGACCGACAGGTCGGCCTGCAGCCATTCGGCCTTGTCCCCGGAGCAGCCCCGGGGAGCTAATCAAAGCGAGCACCAATGATCGCGTCGCTTTGATTAGCCGCCGCGAAGGGATTGAAGGCCGTCCAGCAACGAGGCCCTAACTGCCAGCAAGATAAGCGTCACCGGTTGCGGCTGGCGGTGTTGGCGATCGTTTTGCACCCTCACCATTCCGCTCTTGCAGAGCAGTCCCAGTCCTCAGCCGCTGTTCCCGTAGTCCGGCCGTTTGCCTCACATGCCTGCTCGTTCCCGTGTGACGGTCGCCTTCAAGACGCTCGCACTTGCCGGCTTCCATCCAGACGAGCCAATCGAGCCCAAGCGCAAAGCCGTGCTGGACGCCATTGAGGCGCTGGAGAAGGCGACAGAGAAACCGACCGCGAAGTGATGCGATGCGCAGCCTAGGCCCCACGCCGGCCAGGATCGACCGGGAGTGGCCTTATCAGATCGCGCTGCCCGATGACCTATGTACCGGACACAGCTTTGCGCTAATCCGCGAATTCTGCGGAGGGCGCGGGCTGGCCCCGAATGGTAGGCAAGTGCAGGCGATATGGCCGAATCATAAATATGAGAACTGGCGGCTCTACTGCTTCGAGTCTCGAACGCGACTCAATACTCGGTCATGTGATACGTTCCCGCCATGTCTGATCATATTCTGCCCGGTCAAAAGAAGTCCAAGCTAATCGTCGTCGTGGCGTTCGATCGAGGCGAGGACGGCGAACTGTTTCCCGCCTTTGGTCCGGCCGATCAGCAAAGCGAGGAACGCGCCATTCGCACCGGTCAGGCGCTCGCAGGGAAGCACGTTGGCGTAATAGCATGGAGCCGCGACGCCGACCCGGCCGTTGGCGACTACGGTCCGCCGACCGTGCTATTCACCAGCGGCGACGTGCCGGATATGGAGTAAATTCAGCCCCGAGATTCCATTCGCGGTGTTCGGCGAACTCCCCTTCACTGGGTATTTGTGGATCATTTATTGGGTAACGCCGCTCTTGGCGTGCGCTCCTCGAAAGTCGGGGCCGAGCCCGACATGCTGAAGCACTGGGCAGCGTCCATCGCGGCGGCAGCTTCTGGCCAAGCGCATGCCTTCTGCTACTTGCCGACGTTTGATGTGGCGCAAAGGATCTGCAGAAGCTAACATAGCTTGTTCTTGGAGGCTGTCGTGCGTACGAGACGTTTCAGAAAGCCCGTCGTCGTTCAACCCGGCCGGATCGATCGCGACAGAGTTGTTGCGTCCGTATCCGACGCGGCCGAAGTTCTGCTGAGGGATTGGCCGAGGCCAGCGGGCAAGTCGCGGCTCGCCGCAATCGAAGCATGCCTTGCCGTAATCCGTGGAGAAAAACCACCAAGGATAGCGCGCCAGGCGTTCATCGCTGCTGCCAAGGAGGCCAGGATATTGCTCGCGGAAGAAATTTAGGCTTACCCAGCACCCGTATGGGCATGCCCTTGAAGCACGGAGCGCTGCTGGATTCAGCGGCTTTGTTGCTTGTGACATCGGCAGAGCGCGACGCATCGATGTAGTGCGATTTTATCGATATGATTCGATTGTGTGTCGAGGGCGACGATGTATCGGCTCGACTTGTCGATCGCACATTGATCGACCTCTCCTGCGCCGTCAGGATACGAGGACGTGAAGACGCAAGCCGTGCTGAGCTTGTGTTGTGGCGTGAGCGGCGCTTACTGAACCGCGAAGCCAGGCAGCTCATTCCCAGCCAGGCCACCTAGACCATCTAGACCATCTAGACCTGACGGCATGGCCCGAACGTCGTGCACTGTCAGCCTTTGGCCTTGCGCTTTGCTGGTGCTTTTTTTGGCGGCGTTTTGTCAACCGCCTTGCGGCCGAGACCGGCAGCTTTCGCAAGCGCAGACCGCTGAGCCGCATAGCTGGGCGCTACCATAGGATAGTCCCACGCCAAACCCCACTTGGCTCTGTACTCATCAGGTGTCATGCCAAGCAAGCCCAGGTGGCGCTTCATCGACTTGAACTTGCGCCCGTTCTCAAGGCTTATAATGTATTCGGGAAAGATCGACTTCTTAGGATTTACCGCGGGCGTAAGTATTGGCGATGGTGCAGCGACCAGCTCAGCCAGGCCAGACAACGCAGAATTGACACTGGCGATCAAATTCGGCAGATCCGCCACGGGCGTTGCGTTGCTCTGGACATAGGCTGCGACGATATCTGCTGTCATCCCTAGCAAATCAGCCCTTCGCTGCCCAATTGCTTCATCCATCAAAATCGTTCCCGTGTTGATCTCCGGCGTTCCTATTTGGAAAATTCGGCCTGCGCAATTGCAAACAACGATTATTTGACGCTAGATTACTCCAAGGCCGACTTTGCTGGTCATCCCCTGCGACATGCGTGTATGCGGCCAGTTTCCCTTCAGGTGTAGCACCCTCATTCACCCGAATGCGATCAGCAGATCGTTGGCATTATCTGGTCGCCGGCCTTGATCTGGACTTCGGCGATGGTCCTGTCGCGCTCGGCATGCAGCGCCGTTCCATCTCATCGCTTCGATCGACAACAGCAGATCGCCGGCCTTCACCGCCTGGACGGCAGCGACCGAGAGCGCCGAGACGACGCCAGGCATCGGCGCGCCGACACGCGAACACAGCCCAGGATGACAACGTGTGTTCGGGAGATGTCAGCCGTTCAAGATTTTCGCTTCCTTGGCGGCGCTGAGAAATGCCACGCGGGCAATCTCCGGGGCGTTATCGCCGCCGAGCAACGCATCAGGTCAGGCGGGCGTTTACGCGTTCAACTCTACCTTCACCCGAAAAAGTACCTGTCGATACCTCTCGGAGCCGCTTAACCAATCCATGGGTATAGAGGCTGAGATTATTCAGGGGCGATCGCCGAAAATTCAGAGATGGGACACAGGAGACCTAACCAGAGGAGCGTAACACCCCTCCTCCTTGGCAGCAGCCTCGAAAACCTGACGGACCTCTTCCACACGGTCCCGAAGGGCTTCTACGCTTGCACAGCCTTCCTCCACTTAGGTCCCATCTTGGTCCACTTCATAAGTTCCTCGGCGGCACCCTCGACATTGTTGCACCCGTAGGTGGCCCAACGTCGGTCGGTCTTGACGTACACCGGAGAGGAGAACCAATGGGTTGCCATGGGTGGAAATTAGAGGGGACTTCCTCAGTAACCAGCTTCCGGTCGCGAGTTTTGATAAACTTTCCAATCACCAGCTCTAGTCAGAGGCGACCGTAACACGTCCCCTCCTCCTCGGCAGCAGCCGGGAATGCCTTACGAGCCTCCTCAGGTCCCATCTCGTCGAATATCGCGGCCATACAAACGCACATCGCGAGGTCACCAAGGGCCACGCTTCGTCCACTTCGTCAGCTCCTCGCCGGCCGTCTCGGCGTTGTTGACGCGGTGGATGATCCCGGGACGCTCGGTCTTGACGAGGACCGGAGGGGAGAACCAATGGGTTGCCGTGAGCGGAAATGTAGGGCGAGGAATTTCGTCGGCCGATTCTTGCTTCCGCAACTCAAACTCTTCTGAAACCTCCCGCGCCAGTGCGGCAAGCGTCGGTGTCAGAGTTGGTTCGCCCACAAACCTTAGGAGCCTGCGCAGCTTCCGGCAGTAGCCTTCCGAACTGATCATCCCCCGGAAGGCACGTCCCCTACGTAGCATGGCCATAAGGGTCACTGAAGGTTCCTTCTGGTTCGTCGAAGGCCATAGAAACCCACGCTGCCAAAGTGGTGGCGCTCCAATCAGCCTCGACCTGCTCTCGCCGCTCAAGCTCCTGCAACAATGCAGCAAGGGACGCCGGCAGTTTCTCGTCGACTTCGAGACCAATCCTGTTGCGGAGCATCTGACGATTATCTTCTGAGCTGATCAGCCGTTGAAAGGCTGTCGCTGCTGTTGGTCGTGCCGGCATAACGTCGTTCCCACATTCGGTCTGAAACACTTTCGTTGCGAAAGGGTTCCGAAGGGGATGCGAATAATTTGGCGGGTGCTCGCGCCAAGTTCCCGTGCCTCTCTCGATCCCATAGACGGTTGAACCAATGGGTTGCCATGCGGCTATTCGCGAAGATCGAACCCGACAAACAGGCCAAAGGCTGGGGCAACATTGACAATAAGCTCCACCAGCTCGCAGTCAGTTTCCGCCAGATGTGGCCCATCTCGGCGCACTGCTGCGATAGTGTCTTTTATGGAGATGATTTGGCCGCGAGGGACTTGTAGGATTAGCTCGTGAACAAGGTATTTGGCCGTCACCTTGTCGGGTCGACAGTCCGTGCAAACGTTCATACGAGGCCTCCCACCTCAGCGAGAACCCAAGCGGCCACTTAGGTCACCTCTCGAACAAATCAATGTTCGAATCGTACTGAATAAAGGACTGAATCTTTGGGAGAAATTTCTCCTCCTACGGGGAGAGATACATCTTGGCTTCCTTAGCGGCAGCCTCAAAGGCCTTTCGGACCACCTGAGGGTCAATCGGATCGCCCTCCAGGTCTGACAGGCAGAGGGTCACCGCCTTGTGCCAGCGAGGTCCTCTGCGGGTCCACCTCTTGAGCTGCTCAAGGGCTGCCCTCGCATTGTTGCAGCCATGCCTGTCGCCGGTTTCAGTCTTCACGAACACCGGAGGGGCGAACCAATGGGTTGCCATTGAGGGATAGTTAGGCGGGGTGGGAGTGTTTGGAAGGATCTCTGAGCCGGTGATCGACTTTGACTCGCGCGAAGAGCCACGGGATCTGCTAATCAGGAAAAAGCATACCCTCCTCCTCGACAGCAGCCAGAAAAGTCGCTGCGCGCGTCATTGAAGGCGGTGGGCATACCACCTCTGGCTAGCTCCGCTTACGTTCCCAGACGGCCAGCGCCTAACCTTCAAGTCGCACGACCCAGAGCGGATGAAACTAAAGCCGCTTCCGTTCCCGGCAGTTCGAACAGCATGGGCAGATGGCGACACTCGGCTTCGTCCACGATCAGCTCCTCGATAGTCGCGATGGAAAGATGGCTTTTGAGGCGCAGCCGGACAACCGCCGCGAGTTTGTGAACGGGGACCGGTACCGCCCCGACGTGATGGGCTAGCAGAGTATTGATCTCAGCAACTACCTTTGGATCGACGGCGTGGGGCAATGGCAGCATGAGAGCACTCCTTTCGGAAGTAACTCTAAGCGGATCAGGGCGATGAGTCTGGCCGCGTACGTTTTTAACCAAATACGCGGACATCATTGGACGTCAGATCACGCTCGTTAGCGGCTGCGTGCATTAGAGCGGCGGGGCGCCGGCTGCATAGCCAATCGTGAAGCAAGATAACCTTTCCCGCATTTATTGTGTTTGTAGGGATGCCTCGCTTTTTCTTCGACTTCACCGATACCGGGCAAGTCTTCCCCGACGTCGAAGGCACCGATCTGCCCGACCTCGAAGCTGCAAAACAAGAGGCGGTAAGAGCCTTGGTCGAAATCACCAAAGATAAGCTGCCGCAATTGGTGCGGTGACGACCAACCTCCTGCATGACCGCGTGGCCTCGCATATGCGTCGGTGCCCCGCCGGTGAAGAGCCTGAGCGGCCAGTTGACGAACGTCGAAAATGACTATTAAGTTCGGTCACAGAACGAATTAATCGGAGCTGCTATTGAACGACCTGCCGCGCATTTCTCGTCAGTTCTCCCAGCGCTCCGTCATGGAGGCGATCGTGCAAGGTGGGCCGATCTCGCGCGCTTCGATCGCAAAGCAGACCGGCTTGTCCAAGCAGACAATCTCCGAGATCGTCAGGACGCTCGAGCAGGAAGGCTGGGTGCAGGAGACAGGGCGCACGAGCGGACATGTCGGACGCACGGCTGTCACTTACGAACTCGTATTTGACGCGGCCTACATCGCGGCCGTCGACCTCGGCGGTGCCAAAGTCCGGGTCGCGCTCACCGATCTTGCCTGCCAGATATTCGCGGAGGAAACGGCGCCGACCGATCCTCGGGGCGGACAGTTCATCGTCGACCAGATCGTGGATCTAGCGCTTCAGGCGGCCGAGAGGCACCGAATCTCGCGCACAAAGATAAGGCTGGCGGTGATTGGTGTTCCCGGTGCACCCGACAAGAAGACGGGCCGCGTTCTGCTTGCCCCGAATATTGCCGGCTTTGGCACCATGAATGTCGTTCGCGCTTTCGAGCAGGCATTCGGGTTTCATGTGATGATCGAGAACGATGTCAATCTGGCGGTGCTCGGCGAGAACTGGCAGGGGTGCGGCCGCGGTATCGACAATCTCGCCTTCATAGCGCTGGGTACCGGTATCGGCAGCGGCCTCATGGTTGGAGGCAATCTGGTGCGCGGCGCCAGCAATGCAGCCGGCGAGATGGGCTTTTTGCCGATTGGCGCCGATCCTTTCGCGCCGACATCGTTGCGCGCCGGCGCTTTCGAGCGCGTGGTCGCAACCAACGCCATGGTTGAACGCTACGCAGCGCTGACGGGCAACATCGTCAACGTGCCGACGATTTTCCACAGTGCATTGGCCGGAGACAGGCATGCCGCGACGGTGCTCGACGAAACCGCGCGCTACCTGGCGCAAGGCATTGTGGCCATAGCGGCAATTGCCAATCCGCAAAAGGTCGTCCTGGGCGGCTCGATCGGGCTGCGGCCGGAAATCCTGTTGCGCGTTAGGGACCTGCTGCCGCGCTGCTTCCCCTACCCTATCGCCGTTGAGGCGAGCGAACTCGGGTCGCGGGCAGCGCTCATCGGCGCTGCCGCGATCGGGCTCGGCCAGTTGCACAACACACTGTTCGGCGTCGACGCGCCCGACGGACGCATTTCGCTTCCCCCAGCCAGTTCGGCCGTGCTGCGCGAGGCCACGCTATGACTGTCTCAAAGGACATCACCACTCGCTTGCGCGCGGCCCTCGATTGCGACGCAGCGGTTGAGCTTCTGCGGGGGGCAATCGGCCGCGAAAGCATAACCGGTCACGAAGAAAACTTTGTCGCCTTCCTTGAAGACCGGATGCGCGTGCTTGGCTTGAGCGGAATTCGGCGCGCGGAATTCGCGCCCGGCCGGCCCAACGTCTGGGGTGAGCGCAAAGGTGCCGGCGCCGGCAAGCGGCTGCTCTTCATCGGCCACACCGATACCGTCCATGTCGAGGGCTGGCGCGAGCACTGGGCTGGCACCGCCAAGCAGGATCCGTTTGCCGCGCCAATGATCGACGGGCAGATCTGGGGCCGCGGCGCCGGCGACCTCAAGGCCGGCATCTGCTCCGCGCTGTCGGCACTCTCTCTGCTAGACACCGCCGACATCCAACTGGCCGGCGACGTTGCCTTTGCCTTCGTCGGCGACGAGGAGAGCGGCCAGCCTGGAACCGGCGTCTCCGCCGGCATCAAGGACTTCGTCGGCCGCATCGAGAGAGGCGAAGTCGTGGCGCCCGATTTCGTCGTCTATGTGGAGCCTACCCGCCTTTCGGTTTATCCGGCCCAAATTGGCTTCTTCATTAGCGACATCACCATCACCGGACGATCAGCCTATTTCGGCGTACCCGAACTCGGCAAGGATGCCTTGCGTGCAAGCCACGCCGTCATGAGCGCGCTGTGGAAGCATTCGGAAGATGTTGCAACTAGAGCCGAGCACCCGCTGATTGGGCGTGGCTTCCTGCTGATCACCGGCCTTGCAGGCGGCGGCTACATCGCGGTGCCCGAACGCTGCACGTTGTCGCTGATCCGCAAGCTGTTGCCCGGCGAGTCGCTGGACGAGGCCGCCGCCGAAATCGAGGCAGTGGTGCGCGGCGCCATCACCGATCCTGAAATCATATTGGCGTTCGCCTATCCGGCCGGCCGCGATCATCCACTCGGGGGTAATGCCGCCGAGATTGCACCTGACAGGCCGGAGGTCGGCGCTCTTGCTGCCGCCATGGCCCGATCGATGGCTGGTCGCGGCGCCATCGAAGGCGCGCCATTCTGGTCAGAGTCATCATTTTTCACCAACCGGCTCGGCATCCCCGCCGTGTATTGCGCGCCAGGCGACATTCGCAACTGCCACACCTTCGACGAACACGTCGATGTCGAGGAATATCTGGCCGGCGTCGTAGGCTTCGCCCGGTTCATGGTGGAGTATTGCGGCGTTACGGAATGAAGGACAACTGAGAGCGAAAATGGGAGAACGACCATGCTGATAGACAGACTTGTTGCTACAGCACTTGCAGGTAGCCTGATGCTGGTGGCCGGTGGAGCCGGCGCACAGACAGTGGGACCGAGCGGCGAGACGGCGACACCCAGCGCCGAGGTTAGATTGTCGGATGCAGACCTGGCCGCAGTAAAGGAGAAGGGCTACAAGGCCGCGCTGCTGTGGCACACCTCCTCCGACTTCACCAATGCGGTCACGTCCGGTGCCAAAGATGAATTTGCCCGTGCCGGCATTCAAATCGTCGCCACCACCGACGCGGGCTTTGACGCCGCGCGCCAGCGCAGCGACATCGAAACCGCGCTCGCGGCGAAGCCAAACGTCATCCTGTCACTGCCCCTTGATCCGGTCACTTCGGCCGAGGCGTTCCGTCAGGCGCTCACCGACGGCACCAAGCTGGTATTCCTTTCCAATCTGCCGAAGGGCTACAAGCACGGAGCCGACTATGCCGCCATCGTCACTGACGACCTGTTCCAGATGGGCAAGCAGGCGGCCGATGCACTGGCCAAGGCGCTCGATGGCAAGGGCAAGGTCGGCTACATCTTCCACGACGCCAGTTACTATGTGACGAACCAGCGCGACCAGGCTTTCAAGACGACGATCGAGAAGGATTATCCCGGTATCAAGATCGTCGCCGAGCAGGGGATCTCCGACCCGGCGCGGGCAGAAGAGCTGGCCAGCGCCATGCTCGTGCAGCATCCCGATCTTGACGGCATCTACGTCACCTGGGCCGAACCGGCCGACGGCGTGCTGTCGGCCTTGCGGGCAAGCGGAAACACCAAGACCAAGATCGTCACGCTCGACCTCGCCGAACCGGTGGCGCTCGATATGGTCAAGGGCGGCAATGTGACCGCACTGGTGGCCGACAAGGCCTATGAGCTCGGTCGCGCCATGGCCGCTGTCGGCGTCAAGGCGCTGCTCGGCCAGGAGACCCCGGCCTTCGTCGTTGCCCCGGCGCTTACCGTGACCAAGCAGAACGTTGCGCAGGGCTGGAAGGATTCGTTGAACCGCGACGCGCCGCAATCGGTGCTCGACGCGGCCAAATGACAGGGCAATGCCCGGCGGCCAATCAGGGCCGCCGACATCATAAAAACAAGGGGAACCGACATGCGCATAGCAATTGGAATGTTGTCGGCACTGGTAGCACTCGTCGCTGCCAACGCCTTCGCAGCCGAGGGCACCACCACGGGACCGAACGGGGAAAAGCCGACGCCGGCAAAGAGCGTCGTGCTCACACCAGCTGAGGAGCAGCAGATCAAGGACGGCAAATACACCGCCGCGCTGGTTTGGCATGAGATGAGCGAATACACCAACGCGGTGAACAGCGGCGCCCAGGACGAGTTGAAGCGGCTCGGCATCACGGTCGTCGCTCAAACCGACGCCGGCTTTGATGCGGCCCGTCAGAAATCCGACGTCGAGACAGTACTCGCCAAAAGGCCCTCTATTATACTGTCCCTACCGGTCGATCCCGCAAGTGCGGCCACCGTCTATGATCCTGCGCGCCAGGCCGGCGTGAAATTGGGATTCGTCGACAATTCCCCGGCAGGCTACGTTCACGACAAGGACTATGTGACCATCGTTTCGGACGACCTTTTCCAGATGGGCAACAAGGCCGGGATCGCAATGGCCGACGCGCTCGGCAAGCATGGCAAGGTCGGCTACATCTTTCACGATGCCGATTTCTACGTCACCAACCAGCGTGACGGAGCATTCAAGCACACGATCGAGCAGGACTATCCCGACATGAAGATCGTGGCCGAGGCCGGAATGGCCGACCCCGCGCGCAGCGAGGAAATCGCGCAGGCGATGATCACACAGCACCCGGACCTCGACGGTATCTATGTCACCTGGGCTGAGCCGGCGCTTAGCGTGCTGTCCACTTTGCGGGCGGCCGGCAACAGCCACACCAAGATCGTCACGCTCGACCTGAACGAACCGGCGGCACTGGACATGGTGAAAGGCGGCAACGTTGCCGCACTCATCGCAGACGAAGCCTACGACATCGGCGTGACGCTGGCGCGCGCCACGGCCGCCTCGTTGATCGGCAAGAAAGCCGCGCCGTTCATCGTGGTCGATTCCCTCGCCGTCACCAAGGACACTGTCAAGGACGGGTGGAAGCGGTCCCTCAACAAGGACGTGCCCGCGACCATCGCGGCCGCCATGAAATAGCGGCGGACGATGGCGCCGCGCCGGAGGAAGTGAGAATGTCGAGTGTCAACACCAGCCCCGGCCGGGCAGCGAGCTTGGTCAGCCGCTTCAACCTGCAGCAATATGTCGTCTATCTCGGATTTCTGGCGATCTTTCTGTTCTTCGCGATCGTACTGAAGGACAGCGGTTTTCTGACGGTCCGCAACCTGTCGAACATCGTGCTGCAGACGGCACCCGTGACGATCATGGCGATCGGCCTTGTCTTTGTCATGTCGGCTGGCGAGATTGATCTTTCGATAGGTTCGATCGTTGCCGTGGCAGCCCTTGCCGCCGCGGTGGCGATAAACGCCTACGGCTTGGTGGCTGGGGTGCTGGCCGGCCTCGGCGCCGGCCTGCTGATCGGCCTGCTCAACGGCGCCCTCGTGGCTTACGTCAAGTTGCCTTCATTCCTGGTAACGCTGGCGACGCTCGGGCTGTTTGCCGGCGTATCTCGCTCGATGACCGATTTGCGGTCGATCCCGGTCACCAACGACGCCTTCACCGGTTTCTTCGGCTCGGGTTCTTTGCTGGGTGTTCCGTCTTTGATCTGGTGGACGGTAATTGCCGTTGCGATCGCGCATCTCATCTTTCGCGAGACGCGCTTCGGCGCCCATGTGCTGGCCACCGGCGACAACAGCCGTGCCGCCAGTGTTTCCGGCATCAGCGTGGCGCAGATAAGGCTTGCCGTTCTGACCACAAGCGGCGGGCTCGCCGGCCTTGCCGGGCTGCTCTATGCCGGCCGGCTGCAGGCTGCGAAATACACGCTCGGCGAAACCGACCTTATGACGGTGATAGCGGCCGTCATTGTCGGCGGAACCCTGCTTAACGGCGGCAAGGGATCGATTGTCGGTGCGCTGGTGGGCTCGCTGATGATGGGCATGCTGAACAACGGCCTCATCCTGATGGGCCTGTCCGTCTCCGACCAGATGATCGTGCGCGGCTTGATCATTCTTGCGGCCGTCGCCGTATCGCTGCGCGAAAAGTCACGTTGAAGGAGTTTTGTCATGTTCCTCGATGTTCTGCGGCGCCGCAATCCGAGCTTTATAGAAAGCGCCATGCGCCTGCACCAGGAAGGAAAGCTGCCGGCTAATTCCTATGTGCTCGACCTCGATGCCGTCGAAAGCAATGCCCGGGTCCTGAAGCGCGAGGCCGACCGGTTCGGCCTGAAGATTTTCGCCATGACCAAGCAGGTCGGCCGCGCCAGTTCGTTCTGCCATGCGCTCAAGCGTGGCGGCATCGATCAGGCCGTCGCCGTCGACATGGCCTGCGCGCGGGCAACGCACAGAGCAGGCCTGAGGCTCGGTCATCTTGGCCACCTGCAGCAGATCGCAAGGCACGAGGCCAATGCGGCGGCCAAAACGTTCAGGCCGGACTATTGGACCGTCTTCAACGACACCAAGGCTGAAGAAGCCGCTGCCGGCGCAAGGCTCGCCGGGTACACGCAAAACCTGCTTGCCCGCATCCGCGCCGATGGTGACGTTTTCTACCGCGGCCACGAAGGTGGTTTTGAGGCGGCTGATATCGCCGCGGTCGCCGAAAAACTGGATGGTCTCGACGGCGCACGGTTCGCTGGCATCACCACCTTCCCGGCGCTGTTGTTCGACCAGACCACGCGAACGGTCCTGCCGACACACAATCTGGCGACACTGGGCAGAGCTGCCGAAGCGCTCGCCAAGTCCGGCCGCAGCGACATAGAGGTGAACGCGCCCGGCACAACGTCGAGTGTCCTGCTTGGCGCGCTGGCGGAAGCCGGCGCCACGCAATGTGAACCGGGCAATGGATTGGCCGGCACCACCGCGCTGCACGTCATGGAGGATCTGCCGGAGCTCCCTGCCGTTCTGTACTTGACCGAGGTCTCGCATTTGTCTGGCGGCAAAGCCTACTGCCTGGGTGGCGGCTTCTATATCGATCCGATCTTTCCGGACTATGAGGTGAAGGCAATCGTGTCCGCAGAACCCACCACGGCCGCCGCCGCGCTCAGAAGCGTCGAGGTGCCGCCGCCTGCCGCAATCGACTATTACGCAATGATTGACGCTAGCGGCGCCAATGCACCACGCCCCGGCGACACGGCGGTGTTCGGCTTTCGCGGCCAGGCGTTCGTGACCCGCGCCTACGTGGTCGGCATCTCCGGTGTCTCAAAGGGGGCGCCCCAAGTCGAAACGATCGAAAACGGTTTTGGCGAAACCGCTGCCTGGCCTGTCTAGGAGCAAGTGATGAACGCAACCACGACCGGCACGGCCCCTGTTTTGCAGCTGCGCGACATCCGCAAGAATTTCGGCGGCCTCACCGCCATCGAAAATTTCTCGCTCGAGCTCTATCCCGGCGAGATAGTGGCGTTGGTCGGCGATAACGGTGCCGGCAAGTCGACGCTGGTCAAGATCGTGACGGGGGTGCATGCTCCGACATCCGGGACGATCATCATCGAGGGGCAGGCGGTGGCAATGTCGAGCGCCACCATGGCGCGCGCCCACGGAATTGAGGTGGTCTATCAGGACTTGGCGCTCGCCGATCAGCAGACCGTCTACATGAACATGTTTCTTGGCCGCGAGCCGGTGAACCGCTTCGGCCTGCTCGACCGACGCCGGATGATCGACGACACCGAAAAGCTGGTGAAGGATCTCGACGTTCGCATCCCATCGGCTCACGCCACCATCCGCGATCTCTCGGGCGGCCAGCGCCAGGGCGTGGCGATTGCGCGCGCCACGCACTGGGCAAGCAAGCTGATCCTGCTCGACGAGCCAACCGCCGCGCTCGGCGTTGCCGAGACCGCCAAGGTCGAGACGATTGTTCTGTCGCTGAAGCAGCGGAATATCGGCGTGCTGATCATCAGCCACAGCCTCGACCAGGTGTTCAGGCTCTCAGATCGGATCTGTGTTCTGCGACGTGGCAAACAGATCGGCGTGCGCAAGACCAGAGAGACCGACAAGAACGAGATCGTCGCCATGATCACCGGGCTTCAGCACTAGCCCGGTGCGACCGAGGCGCGCCGTTCAGATATTGCGTTACCCGAGCAGCGAGTGGCATGACTTCGGATCCACGATCAGGCCTCGGCCACAGAATGTCGCCAGCATCAATCCAGCGCGCGCAGATACCGGATGGGGCGGCCACCGGCAATCCGCTCGGCCGCTGTCGCTATGGAATTGGCGTCGATGCCGAAATGGCGGTAAAGGTCGCCGATCGTCCCTGACTGGCCAAAGTGCTCGACGCCGAGACTGCGCGTACGGTGGCCGTACACCGAGCCCAGCCAGCCGAGTACCGCCGGATGACCGTCGGTGACGGAGACGATCGCGCAATGCGCAGGCAGATCGGCAAACAGCCTTTCGATATGACTCCTGGCGTGAACGAGGCCGCGTTCGCGCGCGCGACTTGCCGCTGTCCAGCCTGCGTTCAAGCGATCGGCCGAGGTCACCGCCAGGAGACCGACATCGCGACGGTCCTCTGCCATCATGCCGATAGCCTCGATGGCCTCCGGCGCGACGGCGCCAGTGTATGCGACGATCACTTCGGCATTCGGACCCGGACGCCGCAGCCAATAGCCCCCGTCGATGATGTCCTGCTCGAGTACGGGCGTCACGCTACGCGTGATCTGCTCGACCGGGCGCGTCGAGAGCCGCAGATAGACCGAGCCGCCGGTCTCGTCGCGCAGCCAGGTGCGCTCCGACTGCACGGCGTCGCCGTCGCGCTGCATATAATCCAGCGCAAAGCGCATGATGACGCCCAACTCGTCGACGAAGGCCGGCTCGTAAGCCGCAAGCCCGTCTTGCGCTATGCCGATCAACGGTGTGGCGATCGACTGATGCGCCCCACCTTCCGGAGCCAATGTGACCCCGGATGGCGTGGCGACCAGCAGGAAGCGCGCATCCTGATAGCAGGCATAGTTGAGCGCATCGAGACCGCGCTGGATGAACGGATCGTAGAGCGTGCCGATCGGCAGCAGCCGTTTGCCGAAAATCGAATGCGACAGCCCAAGTGCCGACAGCAGGATGAACAGATTGTTCTCGGCGATGCCCAGTTCGATGTGCTGGCCGGAGGGGCCGAATTCCCATTTCTGCGCCGAGGCGATGCGTTCGCTGCGGAAAGTGTCGGTGAGTGACTGACGGGCGAACAGGCCGCGCCGGTTGACCCAGGGGCCGAGATTGGTCGAAACCGTGACATCGGGCGATGCCGTCACGATCGCGTCGGCGAGCGGCCCGCCAGCGCGCGCAATCTCGTCCAGAATTCTGCCGAAGCCGACCTGCGTGGAGACGCTGCCTTTGGCTTCCGCGACGAGACGACCAGGGACCACGATGCGCTGGGCGTGCCGGCGCCGCTGGCCCTTTGCCGCGAACGGAACGGCGTCGAGGAATCGTTGCAGCTCCAGATCTCCAACAGCCAATCCCTCGAAGGCGTCCCACTCCCGCCCGTCGCCGACCGACATCGAGGCACGAAGGACCGCCATCTGATCCCTGGTCATCAGGCCGGCGTGGTTGTCCTTGTGGCCGGCGAGCGGCAGGCCGAAGCCCTTGATCGTATATGCAATGAAGCATGTCGGTCGATCGTTGCCGCGTGCCGTCCCGAAGGCCTCGATCAGGAATGGCAGGTCGTGGCCGCCGAGATTGGTCATCAGCGCGGCGAGCTCGGCATCGGAGCGCCGGTCGAGAAGCGATGCCAGGCCCGGCTTGTCTCCGATGTCGGCGACCAGGCGCTTGCGCCAAGCGGAGCCGCCTTGAAACGTCAGCGCCGAATAGAGCTGGTTCGGGCAGGCGTCGATCCAAACCTTCAGCGCCTCGCCGCCGGGTTCGGTGAAGGAGGCTTCGAGCAGCGAGCCGTATTTCAGGATCACGACGTCCCAGCCGAAATTCCGGAAAATGTTTTCGAAGCGTTCCCAAAGGCCTTCGCGAACCACGGCATCGAGGCTCTGTCGGTTGTAGTCGACGATCCACCAGCAGTTGCGCAGGCCGTGTTTCCACCCTTCGAGCAGCGCCTCGAAGATGTTGCCTTCGTCCATCTCGGCATCGCCGATCAGCGCCACCATGCGGCCCTCGGGCATGCTTTCGTCGCGGGCGCCGAGATAATCCTGCACAAGCGAGGCAAACAGTGTCTGCGCGACGCCGAGGCCAACCGAGCCGGTGGAGAAATCGACGTCGTCGACATCCTTGGTCCGCGACGGATAGCTTTGCGCGCCACCAAAGGCGCGAAACCCTTCGAGCTTCTCCCTCGTCTGATTGCCCAGAAGATACTGGACGGCGTGAAACACTGGCGAGGCATGCGGCTTTACCGCGACGCGGTCGTGTGGCCTCAGCACCGAGAAATAAAGCGCGGTCATGATCGTCACCAGCGACGCCGAGGATGCCTGGTGTCCGCCAACCTTCAAGCCGTCCGTATTTTCCCGCAGGTGATTGGCGTTATGGATCATCCATGTCGACAGCCAGAGCACCTTTTTCTCCAGTGCCGAAAGTGCCTCCAGTTTTTGTTTGTCCATGCTGCAAGACTCCCGGTTGCGATGTCTCAATCATAGGGCTGAGCAAAAACCAATTGTCGCTAAACTTGCATGAGATGGGCAGCTGCGTTAGCTGGTTGTGCCAATATCAGCCAATGGAGTAACGTTCGATGCCAAAAAGTCGATTGGACAATATCGACCGAAAGATCATTGCCGCGCTGCAGGTCGATGGCAGGATGACGGCGCAGCAGCTTGCCGAGCGGGTCGGCCTTTCGGCCTCGCCCTGCGCCCGCCGGGTCCGCCTGATGGAGGATATGGGGGTGATCACCGGCTATGCCGCCCTGATCGACCAGGACATGGTCGATCTGCCGATCTCGGTGTTTGCCTCGATCAAGCTTGAGCGCCAGCGCGAGAGCGAGCTGAAGCGGTTCAACGCGGCAATCGCGCGCTGGCCGGAGGTGGTCGATTGCTATCTGATGACTGGCCAGCGCGATTATCTGCTGCGTGTGGTGGTGCGCGACCTGCACGCCTATGAGCGCTTCCTGAAGGAAAAGCTGACGCGGCTCGATGGCGTCTCCTCGATCGAGTCCAGCTTCGCGCTTGCCCAGATCAAGCGATCGAACCGGTTGCCGGTAGAGGCATGATTTTTTGGACGGACCCGCGTGTCGCAGGTCTTGCATCAAGTGGGCAATATGGGTTCGGTACGCATCAACACTGGCTGTGATTTCTGGTATTTCCGCCGGCTGCAATTGGAGCTTATGCGTCATGATTGCGGCGATTAGATAAAGAATTTTTGTTGGGCCTCGCGAGCATCGACTGCCTTCCGGCGCATCAGCCGCCGCCGCGCGGATTGCTCAAGAACCTGGCTGACCGCCAAAGCCAACCAGGCTGCAATGGCGCGGGACGCCCACCATTTGGCGGTCCTCTTCCGGGAAGACCGTCAGAGGCGATCAGAAAAGCGCCGGTGCCGCTCGGCATAGCGCGCCATGGCACTGGAGGGGTCTGCAGATTTTGCGGAACGAAGAACGCCGTCTCTTTTCGGTGCGACGTCTGATGCTTGGCAGGAATGGTCGGCGGCACTGCGTCATTAGGATTGGATTCTCCTCGCGAAACGGCGGGAGTCTGGGCGCTGTGCTTTTGCTTTGTCATCCCGGTGTACCGACCTGAACGGGTGGCGTCAGCAGTTAGAAGCGATACCGAGCGAACTAGATACCGAGCGAACTATAAGTGACGCGTTTTGGCTGCCGCTATAAACTTGTGTGAAATTTTGTCAGCTTTGCGCGACCGGAATAGGTGGACGACATCCGACGCCGCAGCTCGGATCATGCAAGGCGAACTAACGAATTCGTTCCGGGAAAATCCCGGCTGCCGGCTGGGTCAGGCCTGCGTGACGGTACCCAACTCTGAGAAAACTGCACACCAGAACTGCTAGTCGCGCTTGCCCGTCAAAATGTGCGGTCAACGCGCACCATGCAGCAGCAGTAACTGCGCTTGTGCCATACAGCTCAATAGCTGCCCGTAGCGCAGCTGCTGGGTTGGCCAGTTCCCAGAGCGTCAAATCGCCGTCGCCGTCGGCCCTGTCGCAATGGCCGGAATGAATATTGGGCATGCCAAGACCTCCCGCGGGTTGGACCGGCGAGACCCACGTGGAGTGAGCCAGCCGCCCAGGCTTCGCACGGGCTGCTTTCGGCTTGCCGGCGGAGGATGGGAATGCGTTCCCCGACGCCGTGGCACTCGCCGTCCTTTCGCGGTGTGTTTCTGACGGCCCGGCCGTTTACTTTCAGTTTGCAGCCTCAACTCATCCCACGCCGCAGCAGCCAACTACGTGAGCTCGTGAATTGTAACGCCGGGAACAACAGCCTTGGCGATCTCGCACAGGTGCTGGTGATGCGTCAGATAAATCACCTGGCCAGCGCTTGCCATCTGACCAAACAACCTGAAAACCTCCTCGGACCGGAAATGGTCGAAGGTCTCTATGATGTCGTCGGCAATGAATGGCACAGAGGGTCGAAACTGGGCGAACTCATAATATCCGGCAAGCCGCAGGGCCTGGTAGAGCTGAAAACGCGCACCCTTTGAGAGCGCGTCGGCGACCTTGGACTGCCCGTCGCGCTGCAATGCGATGCGGACTTCTCCGCTCTTCACGGGTTGGGTCGCAAGCCCCGAATACTGACCGCGCGTGATGAGTGCGAAAGCGTCAGATGTCCGCTTCATCATCCGGGACCGATGGTCCCGACGGCCAGCGGCTACTAAGCCTTGCCTATGCGTTCAACGCAATCTATATTCTGTTCAACACAGGAGGTTCTCATGGCTGCGCAGACACGGACGGCTGCAGAAAGCGAAGCAACGGTCGCATCGACCCGCAATAAACTTGTACTGGAGCAAGCGAAAGCCGCCGGCCTCCTCGGCGCCGCGAAGAATACCCGTCTTTCGGGGCGGGTGCCCTCGGAGTTGATCGAGGCGGCCAAGAAGCGCGCCCATGTCACCTCGGACACGGAGCTGTTGGAACTGGCGCTGTCGCGCCTGGCCCTCGAAGATGACTTTGGCGCCCGCCTGGTCGGACGTAAGGGCAGCATCCCGGCGGACATAGATCTTGGGGTTTGATCTTTCCGAAACCCTCCGCTCGCTAAAGCCCCAAAAGCACAACGGAACGCTGAAGCGCAGGGCCGACGACGATCTCCCATGGGTTGCTGACGAACCTGCGATCGGGGGACCGCTGTTTCTGGATACGAGCGTCTATATGGATGTCCTGCAGGGACGATCGCCGGTTGAAGTCGATACGCTGCTTACCTATCGCCGATGCCATCATTCCGCTGTCTGCCTGTCTGAGCTGACCCAAGCCTTTGGTCGGCTGGACCGTAAGCATGCCTCCACAAAAGCTGTCCTCGAGACGATTGAAGCCACGGTAGAGGACATTCCGGACCACCGACTTCATGCACCGGACGATGCGATCTGGGGACAGGCCGGGGTCTTGGCTGGCTTGCTCTTCCGGCTGAGCAATCTGCCCAAGAGGGAGGGGCACGAGCGCCGCTTCCTAAATGACGCCCTCGTGTTCCTGCAGGCGCGTCAGTTGGGTGCGAGCGTGCTGACCGGCAACGTCCGCGATTTTGATTTCCTCACCCAGATTCTGCCGACGGGACGGATCATCCTCTATCGAGCTCCGCCGAAACGGCGGTCATCATGAACGTCACGGTTGGTCCTCCTGTCGATATTCTCCACGAACTGGAACAGCTGGATCGGGGGCCGGCGACTGACGTCAATCATCTGCAGAATACGCCGGCCTTTCTGGGTTTTGTGAAGTTCGGTCAAACTCGATACCCCACATTAGATCCGGCTCTATTTTGCGGTTTTCGCTTGCCTTGGCGGCCCGGCAGCTAGGCTTGGCCTGTCTCGTCCGTGGCCAGGGTTCCGGTTTGGCGGCGAGTGCAACCGGGATCGCGGACCGGCTTGATTACGCAATGAAAAGTACAGCGTCGAGACGACTGCACCTCTACCCGCTTATCTGGCATCACACCTTCCGGCAATCTCGTTCGGTCCAAACCAAGTGCAGCGCTTTTCTGCGATCGAGCTTGAGCAGCTTTTTGATGTTCCGCAGCTTCACCGCGCGAACGAAAAGTGGTCGTTCGATAGCGGACGTTTCTCCCAGTTCCGACGCGGGCGTAGCCTATCCGGCTCATAATGTGTCACCTGAATGTCTAGGCTCGAGGCTTGGTCACAAATAGTCGATACCAACTCAGACGTTACGCGCCCAGAAAGCCGATGATCCGGAGCACGACCGCTGCAAAGTCCGACCTTTACAGGAACATTTCGCCTATCGCGGAGTTGGGCGCGTTGCCCGCGATAAGGTGCCAACGGTGGTGCCGGCGGGCTTTTGGAGGAAGCCATGATACGTGCCATCCCTTCACTCCACCTTTCCCGTCGCCGCGCATTGCAATTTGGGCTGGGAGCCAGCCTCGCCGCCACGACGGGCCTGGCGCCGGTTTCTCGCGCCTATGCCAAGGAGGAAGTGCAGGACGAGGACATCTTCCGCTTTGCGCTCAACCTGGAATACATGGAGGCCGAATATTATCTTCGCGGCACCACCGGAAAAGGCATCGACGCCGCCGATGCCGGTTCGAAACCCGGCGATGTCGTCGGCGGAAAGAAAGTGTCCTTCGAAACACCCGCCATCGGCGAATTCATGCAGGAGGTTGCTGAAAACGAACTCGCGCATGTCCGGTTCTACCGCAAGACGCTTGCAAAGAACGCAGTCGACAGGCCGGCCATCGATTTCGATGCGGGGTTCAAGGCGGTTGCGGAGGCAGCGGGCCTCGGGCGGGACTTCGATCCCTTCGGCAACGAAACGAACTTCGTTCTCGGCGGCATGCTGTTCGAGGATGTCGGCGTCACCGCCTATGCCGGTGCCGCGACGGTTCTGAAGAACAAGGACTTCCTCGCCGCCGCCGCCGGCATATTGGCGGTCGAGGCCTATCACATGGGAATGGCGCGCTCCACTCTATACCGGAAGGGAGAGAAAGCCTGGAAGGCCGCCAACGCCGTCTCCGATGCACGAGACAAGATCGATGGGCCGGAAGACAAGGACCAGGGCATCCAGGTGAATGGCAAGGCCAATTTCGTTCCTTCGACGCCCGACGCGATCGCGTTCACCAGGACGCCGCAGGAAGTGCTGCGGATCGTCTATCTCACCGACAAGGACGGAGTGAGCAAGGGCGGCTTCTATCCGGAAGGGATGAACGGGACCCTGAAGAGCACCTGAGTCGCTCGCGACAGGCGATCGGATCGCCGGAAGAGATGCAGCGGGCCTGCGGGCGGCACTGCTGGTACGGCTGCGCGACGATCACGAATCAAATCCGCCGCAGGAGTCTCACGCTCCCGGTTTGTCCATCCTAACGATGCCAACCCCGGCGGATCGGGAGCCTTCCATCGCATCGATTTTGAGCAGCTCTTGTTCTGACCCCTTGTTGACCGCGGTTTTGAGCGACCGGATATGGCCTAACTTTATCCGGCGGTATCCAATCGTACGATAACCGATTGTAGCTACTAGCTTTTTCGGCCCGTCCAATCATCCATACCTAACCGGATTTACGCCACGGTTGATTTCTGGCTGCACCCATACTGCACCTGAAATCGACTTTAATGGAGGTTAGGAACGCCCAAAATCAAGCTCACCAAGACGATCGTCGATGCTGCAACGGCCGATCAGGAACCCTACGAACTTCGCGACACCATCATACCGGGGTTCTTGCTGAAGGTCACCCCGACCGGGCGCAAGATATTCATGGTGGCCTACGCCGCCGCCAACGGCCAGCGGCGGAAGCCCGCCATCGGCCGCTTCGGCGAAATCACTGAGGAGCAGGCTCGAACGATTGCCCAGAACTGGCTCGCCGACGTCCGCAAGGGCAAGGACCCGAGCGCCGAACGCTCCGCCGCGCGAAAGGCACCGACGGTCAAGGAACTCTTCGGTCGCTTTATCGACGACTATTCCGAAAGCCGAAACAAGCCCTCGACCGTCACATCCAACCGGGGGTACGGGAAGCTCTACATCGTCCCACACCTCAGCCAGATGAAGGTGCCCGACGTTACGCGGGCCGACATCGCGACCCTCATGAAAAAAATGTCGAGGACCCCGACAAATGCGAACCGCGTCCTCGCGGTCGTCCGAAAGATGTTCAACATGGCCGAGGTCTGGGGAATTGCGGCCCGACGGGTCGAAGCCATGCCGACATGTTCCCAAGTTCCCGGAACGGGGAGAGACAAGGCTGATCACCGATACGGAATTGAAGAGACTCTACGCCTACCTCGACAGGGCCGAAACCGAGGGCCTGGAGCATCCCTTCATCCTCCACGCAGTCCGGCTCCAATTCGAGTTCGCCGCGCGCATGTCGGAGATCCGGCAGCTCGAATGGGCTTGGATCGATCTAGACAACCGGCGCATCGAATGGATAGCAAGACCGGCGTTATGTCCAAGTCCATGAGCGCGGAGGCGGCCCGGCTGTTCAGGACGGCCCCGCGCCTCGAGGCCTCGCCCTTCGTTTGCCCATCAATCTTAGATCCAAACCTCCCTATGTCGAAGCACACCTACTATCACGGCTGGAAGCGCATCCTTGAGCGGGCCGGCCTGCCGCACATCGGCACGCACGGCATCCGACACCGCTCGGCAACCGACATCGCCAACTCCGGTGTGCCGGTGAATGTCGGCATGGCGCTCACCGCGCATAAGACTGTCACCATGTTCATGCGCTACGTCCACACCGAGAATGACCCAATAAGACCCGCCGCCGAGGCCGTGGCGCAGAGGCGTCTGACCCTGATCGGTGGCGCGCCAGCAGTCCCAGCCGCAACGCTCATTCTCGAGCCAGTCATCGCGCCCCCCCACCATCGCCCCCGAGCCCGCTGAACCGCTGACCCAGGCGGCAGATCAGAAGCCGTTCGATCTTGCCGACGGCAAATACTCCTCACGCACCAAACTCGGAAATTACAGGCCGTTCCGCCATCGTAATGGCCAGAGCCGGGCAGTGCCTCCCGGAACCAGGCGCGCAGACGGTGAGCAGGATTCCTCCGGTTTCGAATAACCCAACACAGTAGCGCTGGCCGCCGCCGGACATCCTCTGTCGCGCAATTCGTGGGTGACGCAGCCTGAGCAGCCACTTGCCGTCGGGTGACGACCGCCTCGCCCGCGGCGCCGCGCATCCCTGCACAACGTTGACACTCTGCGCCACCCACGTAGGACAGAAATCGCTACAGCGGAGTTCGACAGGCTGCAGCGCTCCTGCACCGACAGTCGTGTCTTTGTCAAATCAGCGAAGTAAGATTTCATGGATCGCGAGGGCGATCAGGGCAGCGCCAGCCAAAACCCTCGACAGAGCGGGTGATCGCTTCGAACAGACGCGACCTGCCTTCGACAAACCACACCAGGCGTTCGCGCGGTAGGATCGAGAGAATTGCGACGGCTGACAGCGTGATCGCCACGCCAATCATCATCGTGCCAGCGAACAGGATGCCGGCCGCCGGCACGCCGCGCGCGATCGCAAACGTCATGACGAACAGCGTGAGCGGACAAGGAATCAGTCCAGCCATGACTCCGACGGCTTCGCCTCGTGGTTCCGATGATGCCCATGGCCGAGTGCTCGCCACAGCATCCATACGCCGATCAACCCAAGCAGTCCGCGGCTGATGTCTTCCAGCAGAGGAGCGCGGCCAACGCTCCCCAGGGCGATTGAGACAAGTGGCGAGGAGAGGACCGCAGTCAGAACTGCTGTTGTCACATGGGTGATCGATCAGGGTTGTCGATACGAGGAAGCCTCGAGAAACCTTTGCGTCCGAACCAGCCAGATACGTCGCAAGGACCGCCTTGCTGTGTCCTGGTGTCAGCGCATGCGATGCACCGAACAGAATGCCCATCGGCAGAAAGGCCGTGAAGGCCGGCCAACCGCCACCGGCCGCAAGCAGTTTGATCTGCTCGGCCAGCGCCAGGTAGATCGTGCGTCGGAACTCGGCATTGGTTTGGAACATCATGCTGGAACCGGCCTCATTCTCAGGTCAATTCATGGCGCATGGCGAAGATTCACTTTCGGGTTCTTGTTGCAGCTGGCATTGCAAGCAGACCGAATTGGGATGTGCCCACTGCCTATACATGGCCCTTTTTCAGAACAGGTCGCCATTCAGCCAGCCTTGGCATGATCACGGCGCGGCCGGAGACGCCTGGCATGGCTGGTCCTCTTTCGTCGTCGCGCAAATGTAATTCAGGTTCTTGGTTCCGACGGCGCCGATAGCGCTGACCTGGAAACCGCTCTCGGTCAACAGCGGGGCGACCGAATGCATATCGACGTGACCATGCTTGTGGAGCCTGGGCAATCTTGACTTGCGCACCGGCCTGCCGAAATCGATGAGCAACAGCCGGCCTGCTGGCTTCAGGACGCGTGCCGCCTCGCGGATGAAGGCCGATCGAGCGGGCTTCGACAGATGATGCAGCATCAGCGTGCCGACGACGATGTCGAATTGCGCGTCCTTGAAGGGAAGCTCCTGCGCCGTCCCGTTGACGAAAGTCAGATCGAGACCGGACCGTTCGGCCTTGGCGCGCGCCCTCTCGATCATTTCGGCCGATGCGTCGACGCCGGTGACACTTCCGCCCGAACCGACCAGCCGCTTCGCGGCAACGGCAAGGGTTCCCGTTCCACAGGCCACATCGAGCACCGCTTCGCCGGGCTGGAGCTTTGCCGGGCGAATCATGAGCTCGCGAAAGCGGCCCTCGCGCCCAAAGGTCAGAACGCGCGCAAGCAAGTCATAGGCCGCCGCCCGATGCAGGACGATGCCGATGCCCCTGTCGCTCGCGCTCTGCGCAGCGTTGCCGACGAGCCCCCCGTGACGCAGGCTGCCCCACAGCGCCAATCCGGCGATCACCGCAAGGACCAGGCCGTGGAATGCCGCCGTCCAGGCGCCGGCCTGAATATAGCCAGTGCCCAATTTGGCGAGGACGAGGAAACCGGCGACCAGCGACAGCTTGGCAAGCAGGGCCAACGCAATCACCTTCTTGCGCGAATGCGATCCGTTACCGGCGTGATGATCAGATGAGTGCATGTCTGGCGACCTTCTGCTTCATTGCGGCGTGCCCAAACCCGATTTGAGCTCCTGGACTTGGCGTATCATAATGGACACAATGTCTGGAAATGCTGTTGTCGGACACCGGACCGCCGAATGTCCGAAACCGGGCACCGCAGTGGGCCATGGCCATGAAAATCGAACGGGCGGGCGAGCGGAACACGATCGATCGACGCGTCGCGCGGACGCGCGGCCTGCTGCAGGACGCGCTCATCGCCCTGATCCCGGAGCAGGGATATGCCGCCATCACCGTCGATGACATCTGCCAGCGGGCCAATGTCGGCAGGTCGACCTTCTATACCCACTACGCCGACAAGGATGCTCTGCGCAGCGCGACCATTGAGGCGCATCTGCGGTCGATAGGCCGCAGGCGCGAGGCGGCAGGTCAAGAAACAGGTGGCCGCCTGTTCGAGTTCAGCCTGCCCATGTTCGAGCACGCACACGCATTCCGACCGCTTCACCACGCATTGCTTGCAAGCAGCGGTGACACGATCCACGACGAATTGCGTGAGCGTATCCGGCGAGCCGTCCGGGAAGAACTGGTCGAAAAACGGATCGGCGATCGCGGCATGCCTGCCGAATTCGCCGTTCAGTTCATCGCCGGCGCATTTCTTGCAGTCCTCGCCTGGTGGGTCGCCACCGACATGAACCTTTCACCGGCACAGGCCGACGACCTGTTCCAGAGGATGGCGGGAAAAGGCATCGGAGCCTGGGATAGGCCAGGCTCCTGAACGGTGATTGGCCTTGGAGCAGCGGACGTCGCGCTTGACCAGCTAAAAGCCCAGCGTAGCTGCCTCGAGCGCGACGTATCGGGCCGGCCTTGGCGAAGGTGACGATGGCGAGAAGCTCCACAGCGGCTCGCGCAGCAGCTGGCATGGTATCTGACCATGGCGGAGGCCGATCCCGCCAGGCGTGATGGTCCTCCTGCTGACACCACCTTGCACGTTCAGATGACTAAGACCGGAGCAAACCCGCCGCCGGGAGTTCTGAAATTCGTGGTCTGGCCCTGGTAGAGGCGCGCGGCGGCGAGCAACAGCTGCCCGTCATAAGTATAAAGGCGCACGTCCATCTTGCGCGGTGCGGGTGCGCCATCCATCTCGATCATGCGCTGCCCCGGTGCGGCAAATGCCTGGGCCACATAGCCACCCTGGGCGATCTCGGCCCACACCCCCTTCGTTACCTTGTCGCCTCGATAGACCGCTTTGCTGCCATGACCGGAGAGCGGCTTGAAGAACATGTCCTTGCGCGATTGCCACATGGCATCCGAATTGTCCGGCGTGACGAGCGTTGTCCGCGGAATACCATTGAGCCGCGAGCGCATCTCCGGAGAAAGGCCCAATGCTTTCAGCGCCTTTGGATCGGACAGCAATGTCAGATTACGCTTGCTCGCATAGAGCGCATGGTTGTGCGGATTGGGCGTGACCACCACCGCGCCGTCCTGATAAGCCGCCCTGAGCACTGCATGCTCCGGCCGATCGAGGGTAAAATCGACCAGGCGATTGTAGACGAGGTCAATCTCCTGTCCGCCAAGCCGAAGCCTGCCGCCATCATACTTCAGCTCACTCGCGTCGCCGATCATCGCGTCGATGCCGTGCTTCAGCAATAGCTGCCGGGCTAGCACGAATTCAGGATAGAGATACTGCTCCGTAGGCTGGTCATCGACGATGGCAATCGTTCGCGGCGAGCCGGCTCCGCGCTGATGGCGCCATTCGTTCTCCAACATCGCAATGACACTGGTTTCGAAGTGATCGTCCCTGGCTCCGATCAACGCACGATAGACTTCGGAGCAGCAGGCCTTCTGTGCCCTGGCCAGCAAGGCATTGAGGAAAGCGCCGCCAGCGTTGGTGTTGACCTCAATCAGCTTGGGCCCCTGATCGTCGAGGTGGAAGTCGTAGCCCATCAGAGCGCCGACGGGTCCAAAATCCCTTTGCGCGATTTCGGGAGCCCAGGAGAGGACCGTTTCGCGGTAAGCTGGCAACTTTGCTGTTGCCTCGATGGCGACGACGATTGCTTGCATCTCATCGAGCGCGGATGCGGCGAGGAAGACCGGAACGTTGGAAAACAGATGCGGCCGCGACGCTATGAAGGTTTCGCAGAAGCCGGGATCGCCGGCCTCGTGGTTCAGCGCTGCCCAAAGCGCTGTTCGATCGAGCGTGATGCAGAAGCAGTTGCGATTGCGTCGCGCCGACAGGGACGTGGTGACTTCCGCCACGCCGGAGACTGTTAGCATGTCAGTGTTTCCTCTGCGATGGAGTGCTGGGGTCCTGCCCAGCTCGGCGTCGGCGCAGAGAGCAGCTGGCTGGCAACGGCTCTCTCTTCATCCGTAGGGATTACAAGAACCTCGACGCGTGAATTGGTAAGGCTGATGATCTCCTTGGCGTTTCGGTTCCGATGATGATCGATACCGACACCAAGCCAGCCGGCAGCAACTCCGATTTTCTCCCGGATCGCTGGCGCGTTTTCGCCGATGCCGGCAGTGAATACCAGAGTGTCCAGACCTCCGAGAGCGGCGGCCAGCGATCCGATCTCGCGCGCGATGCGATAGACAAACAGGTCGATCGCCTCGGTGGCGAAAGGATCGTCCGAGCCGATCAGCGTTCGCATGTCACCGGAGATTCCCGACACACCGAGCAGACCGGATTGGTCATAGAGAAGCGTGACCAGTTCGTCGGCCGAGAGCTTCCTGTCCTGCAGGAGGTGGAGAATGATCCCCGGGTCGAGCGCGCCGCAACGCGTGCTCATGATCAGGCCATCCAGCGTCGAAAATCCCATAGTCGTGGCGATGCTTGCTCCGGCACTCATGGCGCACATGCTGGCGCCGCTGCCGAGATGGGCAACAATTGCCCGGCCGCCGGCCCCGGCGCCATAGCGGTTGCGCAGCCGCGAAGCGATGTGGCTGTAGGACAACCCGTGAAAGCCGTAGGAAACGATACCCGCCTCGGTCATCGCACGTGGAATGCCGTAGATCTTCGCACGGCTCGGGCGGGTTGAATGAAACGCTGTGTCGAAGCATCCGACCTGCATGGCCTGCGGGAGGAGGTCGGCAGCCAGCGCCACAATCTCGAGATTGATCCGCTGATGGATCGGCGCCATCGGCTCGAGCCGGGCGAGCGCGTCGAGCGCGGGCGCATCCAGCAGCGTCGCTTGCGTGAAGTCGCGGCCGCCATGAACGATCCTATGCCCCACCCTGCCTATGCGGCGCAGGAGATCGCGATCGCCAAGGAGGGAGACGACGGAAGTGAATGCTTCGCCGATGTCGATCGGTTTCTCGCCCAGGCCCTTCAAGATCTCCGGTCTGTCACCTGCGGCCTCGGCATGCAGCTGCGGATGTCCGCCAAGCGAGGCGATGTGGCCGCGCAGCAGCAGGGGCAGGCCATCGCGTTCCTCGAAGACAGCGAATTTCAGGCTGGAGGAACCGCCGTTCAGGATGAGGATAGCGTCAGTCATGGGTTCGTCCGATGTGCTGTCACCGCAGCTCGCTGAAGACGTGTCATCGGCTCAAGCTGGGCGGATATGCGTCACATCCAGGTCCTGATCCCACTTCCAATCAAGTATCTCCGGCATATCCTGCCCATGGGCGCGAATATAGGCTCGATGTTCAAGCAGCTTGCTGTCCATCGCCTGCTTGAGACCGACTTGAACGCTCTTGAGTTCCGGGACCCGTTCAAGCACGCTTTTGACGAGATGGAACCGATCGAGGCCGTTCAGAACGGTCATGTCGAAGGGCGTCGTCGTCGTGCCCTCCTCGTTATAGCCACGCACGTGGATATTGTCGTGGTTGGTACGCCGATAGGTCAGGCGATGAATGGCCCAAGGATAGCCATGATAGGCGAAGATGACGGGTTTGCCGGCGGTGAACAATGCGTCGAAATCGCGATCTGGCAGCCCGTGCGGATGATGCTCCTTGGGCTGCAGTGTCATCAGGTCGACGACGTTGACCACCCTGATCCTGAGCCCGGGGGCGTGATGCCGGAGGATCTGCACGGCCGCAAGCGTTTCAAGTGTCGGAACGTCGCCGGCGCACGCCATGACCACGTCCGGCTCTTCGCCGTTCTCGCTCGATGCCCAGTCCCAGATGCCGATCCCTGTCTTGCAATGGACGATGGCCTTGTCCATCGACAGCCACTGCCACGATGGCGGCTTGCCAGCGACGATGATGTTGATGCGGTTCCATGTCTGTAGCACGTGATCGGTCACGCAAAGCAAGGTGTTGGCGTCCGGCGGCAGGTAGACGCGCACTATGTCGGCCTTCTTGTTGAGGGCAACGTCGATGAAGCCGGGATCCTGGTGGCTGAAGCCGTTGTGTTCCTGATGCCAGACATGGCTCGACAGCAGGTAGTTCAGGGATGCGACCGGCCGCCGCCACGGAATGTGTCGGGAGGCATCCAGCCATTTCGCATGCTGGTTGAACATGGAATCGACGATATGGATGAACGCCTCGTAGCAGGAAAACAGACCGTGCCGCCCGGACAGCAGGTAGCCTTCAAGCCAGCCCTGGCAGGTATGCTCGGAGAGGATTTCCAGAACCCTGCCGTTGCGGCTGAGATGAACGTCTTCCGGCAGGGTCTTTTCCATCCAGGCGCGCTCGGTGACTTCGAATAGGTCCTGAAGCCGGTTCGAGGCGGTCTCGTCGGGACCAACGATGCGGAAGTTCTTTGCCGCCTCATTCAACTGCATGACGGCGCGCAGGAACTTGCCCATAGCCCGTGTTGACTCGGCCTTCACCGCGCCTGGCCGTTCGACCGCCACCGCATGGTCGCGTAGCGAGGGCAGATCGAGCGACCGGCGCAACAGGCCGCCATTGGCGTGCGGGTTGGATCCCATCCGCCGCGTAGCCCGGGGCGTGGTGGCGCGGATCGATGCGATGGCGACGCCGGCATCATCGAACAGTTCCTCAGGCCGATAGCTTCTCAGCCACTCCTCAAGCAGCTTCAGATGCGCCGGGTTTTCAGCGATGCCGGATAAAGGGACTTGGTGCGAGCGCCAGAATCCTTCCGTCTTCAGCCCGTCGACCTCCTTCGGGCCGGTCCAGCCCTTGGGGCTTCGCAGCACGATCATCGGCCATTTCGGTCTCAAGGCCGATACCGCGGAACCATCACGCGCCGCGCGCTGGATCGCCTGGATGCGGTCGAGCGCATCGTAGAGCGTGGTCGCCATCAGCTCATGCATCAACACCGGATCATGCCCCTCGACGAACAGCGGTTCATAGCCATAGCCAACGAACAGCGCTCGCAGTTCTTCTTCGGGAATGCGGCCTAGGATGGTGGGATTGGCGATCTTGTAGCCGTTCAGGTGCAGGATCGGCAGCACCGCACCATCGCGTGCCGGGTTGAGAAATTTGTTCGAATGCCATGCGGTGGCAAGCGGTCCGGTCTCCGCCTCGCCGTCGCCGACGACACAGGCCACGACGAGATCAGGATTGTCGAAGGCAGCACCATAGGCATGGGATAGTGCGTAGCCCAGCTCGCCTCCTTCGTGGATCGAACCCGGCACGTCGGGAGCGGCGTGGCTAGGAATCCCGCCTGGAAAGGAGAACTGCCGGAACAGCCTGCGCATTCCCTGCTCGTCCATCGAAATGTCGGGATTGAGTTCGCTGTAGGTGCCCTCCAGATAAGTGTTTGCCACCATGGCCGGGCCGCCATGACCGGGACCGCAGACATAGATGACGTTCGCGTCCCGAAGCCGTATGGCGCGATTGAGATGGGTATAGATGAAGCTCAGGCCCGGAGACGTTCCCCAGTGACCGAGTAGGCGCGGCTTGACGTGCTCCAGCCGTAAGGGCTCGCGCAGCAGCGGATTGTCGAGCAGATAGATCTGCCCGATCGTCAGATAGTTGGCGGCGCGCCAATAGGCGTCGATGTCACGCAGCTCGTGTTCGGACAACCGGCTGGTGGGGATCGGTATTGCCTTGTGCTGGGTCATGCCTGTCTCTCGTTGCCGATTGCGAATGCCGCCGGATTGCGACGCGCCCATGCTCATCGAACCCTAGCGAATGGATACCTACGCGTTCGCGCACCCTTCAGCCCGCCATTGTTCGGCTGACCTTCTAGATGCTCGCCCGATAGGGATTGCGTGCATCTCCGGGAAAAGCTGGGAAAAGAGGGCTCGCTGAAACTAGGCGCTCTCCCAGAGCCGCGGCATTGATTTGCATCAATGTGGCGGCGCACAGTTGCGCTAGACTGAATGCATGAAAATCGCGTTGGCTCAGCTTCGGTTATGGGTGGCCGTGATCCTCCTGATCGCGGGCGGTGCCTTTGCCGCTTCTGCAGTTGGCGCCGGTGCCGGTGACGCTGCGAGGCTCTCGACGAGCGCAACGCAGAAGGCGATGGGTCACGTCGCGTCCACAGACCAGGACAACCATCGCGCCCCTTGTGATGACTGTCTGGATTGCGTGCATTCGGCTGGTTCGGGCTGTTGTGCTGCCAGCACTTCCGTCGACCAATGCGCCGTTCTTCATCACGCGCCGGTTGCCGTCCGCTTCATCGTGGGCAAGGCATTCCTGCCCACGGGCATCGACGCCGAGGCTCTCCTGCAACCTCCCCAAACCTTCGCCTGATATCGCGCCGTCGCGGCCCTGGGGACTGTTGAATCCAGCAGTGCCTGTCAAGCCACACAACGCGCGATGATCCGCGACACCATAACCGGCAGCGGCGATCTGGGCTGCCTTGCGCACCATTTGGCGTTCGCCTGTCGGTTCATACCAACGAAAAGGAATTTATCGTGAAAACTCATCTTCGATTCATCGCGCTTGCCGCATTCGCAACCCTGTCGGGCGCGGCTTTTGCACAGACAGATCCGCACCATCCGGCGGTCGACGCACCACAAACGACGACAACGGCACCGGCCGCGGCGGCGATGCCGGGCGGGTCGCCCGAGCAATGCACGGTCATGATGTCCACGATGCAGAAGATGAAGCCCATGATGGAGAAGATGGCTCCCATGATGCAGCAGATGATGCCGATGATGCAGCAGATGATGCAGGGCGGCATGATGGAGGGTGAGGAAGGCGGAATGCAAGGCGGGATGATGCAGGGTCAAGGCGGCATGACGCAGGGCGGCGGCATGACGAACATGCCGATGGATACCGCCAACATGTCAGAGGCCTCCAGAAATTATATGCAGGCGATGAAGCGAATGGAACCGCCGATGATGCAGGGCGTCCAGGCCGCCGATCCCGATGTCGCTTTCGTCCAGGCGATGATCCCTCACCACCAGGGCGCCATCGATATGGCACGGGCCGTCCTGCAATACGGCAAGGATGATCGGGTCAAGGTTTGGGCAAATCAGATCATCACGGCTCAGCAGTCTGAGATCGCCGCCATGCAGGAATGGCTCAAGCAACACGCGAAGTAACAGGAGGAAGACATGGACAAACTCAGCGTTCTGTCCGTCGGCATTGCGCTGGGCGTGACGTCGGCCCTGATGAGCATGTTCTGCGCTTTGGCCTTCGCCATCTGGCCGGATGCAACACTCGATTTCTTCAACGCCATCATGCACGGGCTCGACCTCAGCGCGGTCAGGTCTACAGCACCGATAAGCCCTGTCCGAGATCTCTACGGCGTTCTCGGGCTTGGCATCCTCGGACCGTTGGCGGGTGTCGTTTACGCCTCGATCTACAATGTTGTCGGAACGGGGCGCCGGTAGGCAAGTCAAGGTTCAGCCCATGAAAGCCACAGTCAATCCATGGACGACGTCGTCCGTCACTCTTGCCCTGGCGGGGATGATCATCGCCGGGATCGGATTGTATTTCATCGCCCTCAGGCCACCCCTGCTGCCCGAGGACGTCCGCTATATCAACCTCTCGGCGGCCGAACTCGAAGCCATCGGTCCACGGCTTGCGATGTGGCTCACCCAGGTTTTCCGGGTGCTCGGCGGCTACGCCTTGGCCGCCGGCGTTCTCCTGGTTGCGCTGGCAATCACTGCGTTCCGGGCGCGCCATCCGGTCGCGGTGGCCGGCGCTCTGGTCGGAGGAGCGTCATCCATCGGCTTGATGTCGATGGTCAACTTCACGATCGGCTCCGACTTCAGGTGGCCCCTGTTCGCCTGCGCGCTGGTCTGGGCTGTGAGCCTCATTGCCTATGGGCTCGAAAGCTCCAATCGACACAAATAAGGGAACCTATCCCATGAATACCAACAATGTTCACCGCATGTCGGATCCTACGACCGGGCCCGAATCACAACCGAAAGCTGAGGCTGACGGTTTTTGGACTTCGAAGGCCGGTCTGGTCACGATCGCTTTCCTGCTGATCGCCGCGTTTTTCCTTCTCACCGAGCACCGAGCTCACACCTTCGGTGTCCTTCCCTTTCTGCTGCTGCTCGCCTGTCCTCTGCTTCACATGTTTCACCGCGGGCATGGCGGTCACAGCGGTCATCCAAGGCACAAGGAACCCGAGCCGGGCGCGCAAGACAGCACCACCCACCATAAAGGAGCATGACGATGGTCGAGCAATCTCCTGCCTATGGCCTCTGGGGCCTGGTGATCGTCAATTCGGCGGTTTTCATCCTGTTCGCGTTCAGCTTCTTCAAGCCGCGAACCGGTGGTGACTGGCTCTCCTTCGGTGCCTTCAGCGCCTTCCTCGTGGCACTGTTTGCCGAAATGTATGGCTTCCCTCTGACGATTTACCTGTTCTCGGGGTGGCTGCAGTCGCGATACCCCGGCGTCGACTGGTTCTCGCACGATGCCGGTCACCTCCCGGAGATGATGTTCGGCTGGCGTATCAATCCGCATTTCGGCCCGTTTCACGTTCTCAGCTTCTTCCTGATTGGCGGCGGTTTCATGCTGATCTCGACTGCTTGGCGGGTGCTTTACGAAGCGCAGCGTCACAATCGGCTCGCAACGGGTGGGCCATATGCCTCCATCCGGCACCCGCAATATGTCGGCTTCGTCCTCGTCATGGCGGGGTTCCTCGTGCAGTGGCCGACGCTGCTGACGCTGGCGATGTTCCCCATTCTGGTCGGCATGTATGTGCGGCTCTCCTTCATCGAAGAGCGTGAAGCGAGAAAGGAATTCGGCGACGCATACGACCGTTATGCGGCCCGTGTGCCGGCCTTTTTCCCGCATTTGGCCAGGCTGTTCGGTTCCAGCCGCGAGCGCCGCGCGCCCTGAGTGTGTTGAACGAAACAACGAAGTTCCCAATCGAAGAGAAGGAACGATTATGAAACGTCGAGATATCCTGAAGGGCGCGGTTGCAGGCGCCGCAGCTTTGGCAATCCCATCGAGCTTGATTGCGGCAGCCTCCGCCAGTCAGTCAGGCAGCCAGACGCTTGGTATCTCGCGCCGCACCATCGAGGTGAACGGTAAAGCTGCAAGCGTCTTCGGCCTGCGACGGGCCGACGGCGCCCCCGGTCTGCACCTGCGGGCGGGCGATGCCTTCAATGTCCTGCTTCGAAACGAGACGCCCGAGCCGACGATCATACATTGGCACGGCCTGACGCCACCGTGGCCGAGCGATGGCGTCCCCGACGCGCCACTACCGCTCATCGGCGCTCTAACCGACCGCAGTTTCGATTTTCCGGTTGGCGAGCCCGGCACCTTCTGGATGCACGCCCATACGCTGCAGGAACAATTGCTGCTCGCGGCGCCGCTCATCGTCGCCGCTCCCGCCGATGAGGCAAAAGACGAGCAGGAGGTCGTCATCCTGCTCCACGATTTCTCGTTTTCATCGCCCCAGGAGCTGCTGGCTGGGCTGAAGGGTAAGAACGCCGGCGGATCCATGCCGATGGACGGCATGGATATGTCGGGAGCGAAGACCGACGCCATGGCAGGGATGAAAGATGGCGGCATGGCGATGGATATCAACGACATCGAGTATGACGCCTATCTAGCCAATGACCGGTCCCTGAACGACCCCGAGATCGTGCCGGTCGAACGGGGCGGACGCGTGCGCGTGCGGATCATCAACGGCGCCACGGCGACGGCATTTACAATCGATTTTGGGGAACTTGAAGGCGAACTGATCGCGGTCGACGGTCAGCCTGTCGAACCGGTCAGAGGCCGGCGGTTTCCGATGACAATGGGGCAGCGCATCGACGTGCGCCTGCAGTTGCCGCGCGACCTCAGCCCCTCCTTGCCGATCCTGGCGCTGCGCGAGGGAAGCAAGGAACGGACCGGAATTATCCTGCGCCCGGCGGGGGCTGCGGTGGCCAAGCTAGAGACGGCGGCTGATGTCGACGCCCCGGTTTTGGACCTGGCGCTCGAGGCGCAACTTCGAGCAATCGCGCCGCTTGCATCACGCCCTGCCGAAAAGACGTTCGAAATGGCGCTGACCGGCGATATGGCGGCCTATCGCTGGGGACTCGAAACCAGTGCTCCCATCCTCTGGATCCAGGCGATCGCGTCGAGGTCACGCTGCGCAATGACACCATGATGGCTCACCCGATGCACCTTCACGGCCACCATTTCCAGCTGGTCGCGATTGACGGGCAACGCTTCCGGGGCGCGGTTCGCGACACCGTGCTGGTGCCGCCGATGCGCTCGATCACCATCGCCGTCGATGCAATCAATCCCGGCAAATGGGCGTTCCACTGTCACCATCTCTACCACATGGCGAGCGGCATGATGTCGACCTTTGCCTACCGAAGCTGAGACACCGCAGGCGGTGCGACTGCCGCCACGAACCGTGGCACGGAGAACAATGATGAAAAAGGTCAATCTGGAAGTGCGCGACCTTGTCGGCATGATGGATTTCGCGGCGGTCGAAAAACGTCTCGCGGCTCTGCCCCCTGCAGCCAAGGCGCCGCACGACGCCATGGCTCATGAGATGGGACACGGCGCCGGCATGGACATGCAGGGCATGGTCAAGGACATGCGCAACCGGTTCTTCATCAGCCTGGCCTTTTCTCTGCCGATTTTCGCCATGGAGCCGATGGGTCTGGGCGAGCCTTGGTTGCGCCCGCCTTTCGGACTGAGCGAAGACGTCGCGATGTTTTTCCTGGCCAGCGCCGCGATCCTCTACCCGGTCTGGCCATTCCTCGTCGCCGCCTGGCGGGCCTTGCGCAACGGCGTCCTCAACATGGCCGTGCTGGTGGTGCTGAGCGTTGGCACCGGCTACTTGTTCAGCGTCGGCGCGACCTTCTTCTTCGAGGGGCAGCAATTCTATGAGGCGGCGAGCGTGCTGCTGGTGTTCATCCTGCTCGGCCATTGGCTGGAGATGCGCGCACGTGCCGGGGCGTCGGCCGCGATCAGGGCCCTGCTCAACCTCGCCCCGCCCAGGGCTTCCGTCCTCCGTGGTGGCAAGGAGATCGAGGTTGCAACCGCCGACGTCGTGCTCGGCGACATCGTGGTCCTGCGGCCCGGCAACAAGCTTCCGGTCGACGGCGAGGTGGTCGAGGGCACGTCGACGATCGACGAATCGATGCTGACGGGCGAATCGATGCCGGTGACCAAGAAGGTTGGGGACAAGGTCATCGGGGCGACCATCAACAAGAGCGGCACGCTGCGCTATCGCTCGACCAAGGTGGGTGCTGACACCGCTCTTGCCCAGATCGTCAAGCTGGTCCAGGAGGCCCAGAACTCGAAGGCGCCGGCGCAACTGCTCGCGGATCGTGCTTCGCAATGGCTGGTGCTCGCCGCGATCCTCATCGGGCTTGCGACCTTCGCCGTCTGGTTCTGGTGGCTTGGCCAGCCCCTGCTGTTTGCGATGACCTTGACCATAACCGTCTTTGTCATCGCTTGTCCCGATGCGCTCGGCCTCGCCACGCCGATGGCCGTCATGGTCGGCACCGGTCTTGGCGCTTCAAACGGCATTCTGTTCAAGAATGCCGCGGCTCTCGAGGAGGCGACCAAGCTCAACGTAATCGTCTTCGATAAGACCGGCACGCTCACCATGGGCCAGCCCAAAGTTGTCGAAATCGTGCCAGCCGCCGGCGTTTCGCCGGACGAGGTTTTACAAGTCGCGGCCGCCGTGGACCAGGGCTCCGATCATCCGCTGGCCGTTGCCATCGTCGAACGGGCCAGGGATATGAAGCTTCCCAAAGTTTCGGGCTTCCTTAATATCGAAGGCAAGGGCGCCACAGCCGCCATCGGCGGGGGCCAGGTTTTCCTCGGCAACCGGCGCCTCATGGACGAGCAGAAGATCGATCTTCTGGCGCTCGGTGACGAGGCCGAAACGCTCAAGGGCGAAGGCCGCACCGTCATCCATGTGGCACGCTCTGGCAAGCTGCTCGGGCTGATCGCGATCGCCGATACGCCGCGCCCAACAGCCATCGCAACGATTGCTAAACTGCACGAGCAGGGCGTGCGCGTAGCGATGCTCACGGGAGATAATGCCGGCACCGCCAAACGCATCGCGGACGTGCTCGGCATCGACATCGTGCTCGCGGACGTGCTGCCAGGGCAGAAGGCGGAAAAGATCAAGGAACTGCAGGGACAAGGCCTCAAGGTCGGCATGGTCGGCGATGGCGTCAACGACGCGCCAGCGCTGACGCAAGCCGATGTCGGGTTTGCCATCGGTGCAGGCACAGATGTTGCCATTGAAAGTGCCGACATCGTGCTGATGAAGAGCGATCCCTACGATGTGGTCGGTGCGATGACGCTCTCGCGCGCCACGCTGCGCAAGATGCACCAGAACCTGTGGTGGGCGGTCGGCTATAACCTCATCGCCTTCCCGATCGCGGCGGGCGTGTTCTACCCGTTCCTGCTGAGCCCCGAGCTTGCGGCGCTGGCAATGTCGGGCAGCTCGGCTCTCGTGGCCATCAACGCCCTGCTGCTCAAGCGAACCAGGCTGGAAGGCATTCGACCTGCCGCCGCATCGACGACCGAAGGCGTCGCTCATCAGCACCCGCGCGGCTCGCTGGCATGACCGTGTCGATGCAAGCTCGCCTGCCCACGTCTCGATGGGGCCTGGGCGCAGTCCTGGCCTCGGCCTTTGTCGTTGCGCTCGGCTACGGAATTGTCTTGCCGGTCCTGCCGATGATGGTCGAGCGGCTTGCCGGGTCCACCGACCCGGCATTCAATGCGCGGCAGATTGGCCTTTTGACCGCTGCCTATGTCGCTGCGCCGGTGGTCGCCGCTTTCCTCTGGGGGAAGTGGTCGGATTTGATCGGTCGCAGACCTGTCCTTGTCATCGGCCTGATCGGCTTTGCCGTGACCTTGGCGGCATCGGCGCTGGCACCGAGCTTGCTCGTTCTTTATATCGGGCGGATCCTGAATGGCGGCTTCGCCGCTGCCGTGGGGCCAACCGCCCTTGCGTTCATTGCCGACACCGAAGGCGGGGCCGGCACTGAAGGCGGGGACGATCGCCGCACAAGGGCGTTCGGCTGGATGAGCATGGCGTCGATCGCAGGCTTCCTGGTCGGGCCGACGCTTGGCGGGCTCGCTGCGGAACTGAAATTCGACTTGGGCGCGGCGACTGCTCCGCCACAGGCGGTCCCCTTCTTTCTTGCGTCCGGCCTCGCATTAGTAGCAGCCCTTGGCGTGTGGTTTGCGCTGCCTGGCAAGTTGCCGGGGGCCCGTGCCGAGGTGAGCAAGAGCGGCTCGTCAATGTTCGCACCCGGAGAGCTCCGGCTGCTCGTTCTCGCCACTGTCGCCGCGGCGGGGCTTGGCGCATTCGAGGTCGGGCTCACTCTGCGAAACGTTGAACTCACAATGGGTCCCGCCGCGCTCGGCCTCATGTTCGCGACATGCAGCGTTGTCATGTTTGCGGTCCAGGGCCTCGTCTTTTCGCCGCTCGTCAAACCGGCAGCGGCGAGGCTGCTTGTGGCTCCTGCCTTCCTGGTGATGGCGATCGGTCTGGCAGTTTTGCCGACACTAGCCGGGCTCACGGAAATGCTGTTTGCGGTTTCCGTGGTTTCGGCGTCGGCCGGCGTGATCAGCCCCCTGCTCGCCTACTGGGTGTCCCACATCAGCGCACGAAGCCAGGGGATGGAACTCGGTATCCAGTCGGCAGCGGTCAGCCTCGGGCTGTCAGTGGGCTCCGCGGCCGCCGGCCTGCTGTTCGGTTACAACTGTCTGCAAGGCGCTGCCTTCCTCGTCGCTGCCGCAGCCATGGGTCTAGCCGCAATCGCAAGCCTGAAACTGCCGCGGCCATTGGCGCCCGCGCGTCACGAAGCGCGGCCGATCCCCGCTGACCAAACGGACGCAGCAGTTTGATCCAGGTCATTGCGAGTGCAACTGCCAAGATGTGAAATGTAAGAAAATAGGAGGGTCGCATCGATGCTGATCCGCACGCTTTCCACTTTGGAATGCACGAAAATGCTGGCAGCCAATCGCGTCGGCCACTTGGCATGCGCGAAGGACGGGCAACCCTACGTCGTGTGTTTCAACTACGCCTACGCTGACACTCACCTCTATGCGTTTTCCTTGGTAGGCAAGAAGATCGAATGGATGAGAGCCAATCCCTTGGTGTGCGCCCAGGTCGAGGAACACGGCCAAGGACGCGGATGGAGAAGCGTCATTGTCGACGGCCGCTTTGAAGAACTGAGTGACCGGACCGGCCACGAGTTTCAACGCGGTCATGCATGGGCAGTGTTGAGCAAGCACACGGACTGGTGGGAACCAGGCGCGCTCAGGCCGGTCACACCTCCCATGTCAGACAGCACGCCGCATGTTTTCTTCCGGATTCTCGTAGAAGAAATTTCGGGCCGGGAGGCAATAGAATAGGCTGTTTTCCGGTAGATTGGAGCGTTGCACGGAACGGAAGCACCTTGCCGGCATTGGATTGCGCCGGCCCGATCGTTTTTCAGCCTTTGAATTCTCAGCTCGACGTTTCGATCGGCGCCGATGATCGCGAACGTCCGGTGGCAAGGGGAAGCTATAGATCGCGCGAACTTGGCCGCTTTCGACGGACCAAGCCCGCGCATTCTCTCTCTACCTGCCCTGGATGAGGTCCATGACAGGCGGGAACGTCAGCAATACGCCTACCGCCAGCAACGCGAAAGACACAGAAAGGACCTTTGCCATTTCCACGTTCTTTGGGGCCCACCTGCGCGAAAGGATAAACCAGGCAACCAACCAGACGAAGACTGCGCTGGTCGAGACGCCGGACAGGGCGCCGGTTGGCGTGTAGAACGTGAAAAAGTGGTTGATTGATGTAAAGGCATCGCCGGCCAAGGCGAATATCCCCATAGCGGCAGATCCAATTCCAGCGGCCAGGATGGCGGCCGCACCGAGACCGTTGGGAATCTCGTCAGGCCTGATAGGCTTGATATTGGCCATGACTATTGGCCCTCCTGTTCACCGGCGATGATCTCGATCATTGCGCCACCACGAACCGGAGCGTACTTGTTGAGAAACGCTCCAAAAGCTCCCGCGACTCCTGTCGCCACGAAAGCAACGACCGCAAAGCCGATGACGGCAGTGCGTATCTGCTTCTGCTTGGCCAACGCCGGTCCGTATTTGGCAAAGACATAGGCGACCATGGTCATGGCAATTGGCGCAAGCCAAGCCACATGCTCCTTCCACTCCATGCCCAAGCTATGCCACGCGGATGTTTTCGGGCTGGAGGTGAGCAGGAACTTTGGATAATCGGCCAGATCGGCAACCCCTGGGGGTACCGCCGCTCGATACCATGGATACACAATGTAAGCACCCGACAGCACCGCTCCCCAGGCAAGGATGACCATTACCGAGAGATAAAGCAAAAGCAGATTGTGTTCTCTGGCGCTTGGGATGGATGGGGCTCCAGGCGCAGACATTCGATAGAGTTCGGCAATCGCTGCCGAAAACGCTAGCATAAATAGCGCTCCAAATCCCATGCCGTGGAATACTGTCATAAGATCACGAAAAGAGATTTCCATGATGTCATCTCCTACGTTTACAAGCTTTGATCAAAGGCCGATGGGCGCGTTCCGCTTTGATCGAAATCAATTTGCGACATCCGACAACATTATTTTGAAGCTTTATTTGACCAAATTTGCCGCTACCCTGCTTCGTAATCCAAGACGCCTACGCGCAGCTGTTGGCGGCCGGCGCTGAAGGGGTCGTGAGGACGGACCTCCATTCCGCATCCGCCGAATGCGATTTCCCTTGCCGGCTTAACGCTCGCCTATTTCTCAGCCTTCGTATCCACCCGAACTCAATCCATGCCGAATCAAGCAGCCGGCGTCGACTCCTGATCGAACTCTCCCAGCCAGCCGCCTTTAAACCCCGCTCGTTGCAGACCGCTTCGGATATAAGGGCTCGAGCGCATCAATCGCCACAAGAGGCCGCTGCGTTCGTTCTCGATCATCAGCACGACGGGGCCCTCGTTGAGGCCGAAGTGCCAAGGCGAAACCCACCACCCAAAGGCGTTGCCGGATGTTCCTGGATGCGTCGGATTGAAGGCCGCCTTGAAACCATAGGCATGGGCGGCCTTGAGCTTGGCTTGGTGGATGCAGAAGCTGATCGCCGGCCGGACGATTTCGGGAGCAAAAGGCAGGGAGGCAGCGACCGACCATGGAGCGAGCGTGCCATCGTCGGGACCATAGGGCACGCCGCGCGCGACATAGCCCTCGAACTGGCGTTGGATGCCGTTCAACTTCAGCGTGGAAGGGCCTGGGCCCTCGCTTGCGGTGATGCCCCAGCAGTGTTCGCCATAGCCCTCAAATCCACGCGGATTTTCAACTGCGTAACGTTGATGGACGATGGTGGCGCGTCGGCTGTTCTCGAAATAGTCGCTTGCCTTGCTGCGCATGAACGCATCCTGCATGCCGCGAAAATCGATCCACACGTGGGAGAGCTGGTGGATGAACAGCGGTCCCGCATAGAGGTAGTCGTAGCCGTAACTGTGCTCCCATCTGAAGGTCGAGGTCCAGGCCGTGTAGCTGCTTTTGGGTAAGGGGTGGGTCGGCGAACCCAGTCCCAGGACATAGAGCAAGAGCGCTTCGTCATAGCCTTCCCAGCGATACTTCAGGAATCCGTGCTCCGGTGTCCAACCATGGGTGACCGTCTCTCCCCCATCTTGCGCCCAGCGCCAATCGGCTCGGTGATAGAGCGCATCCGCCAAGGTCCGGATTTCCGTTTCGGCCTCGGTGTCGGCATCGAAATACTGCCCGGCAGCCAGTGCGCCCGCCAGCAGGAGCGTGCTGTCGATGGTCGACAGCTCGCATTGCCAGGCCCGCCGGCCGGTTTGCATGTCCAAGAAGTGATAGTAGAAGCCGCGATACCCCGTGGCGTCTGGCTCCGGGCCCTGTGGACTGTTCCAGAAGAAGCGCAGCGTTGCCAAAGTGCGTTCCGCAGCCGCGCCTCGGCTGATAAATCCGCGCTCGACTCCCACCGGATAGCAAGCCAGCGCCAAGCCGGTCGCCGCGATGCTTGCGGGCCAATTCGCTTCGGTCTTGTCCAGAATGAGACCGTTGGCAGGGTTCGCCTCATGGATGAAGTAGTCGAATGTCTCCCGCTGCAATATCGCCAGATCGTCTTGCATGGCCGAGGTTTCACCAGATGGTTGGTTTCCGAAGGATGCGCCTGCATCGCTGTAGCCCCTCGAACCGCTATTCACGGAAGGGCCAGGTACAAATGGTCGTACACACCTTTAACGCCCCTGACACCCTCGGCAACCACGCGGACGGTATCCCGTTCACGCTGCGATGAGACCGTTCCCGAAAAATGCACCAGACCATTGCTGACCCTAAGCGTCAACGCGTCTCCTTTGACGCCTGCGTGCTCTCGCAGCCGGGTGAGAATGCTGCGCCGGATCGCATCGTCACCTGCCGCCGTGTCGTCGTCGAATTTCGCCGCAACGACGACACGCAAAAGATCGGCGCGGCTGACGACGCCGACCAGACGCTGTCCTCTCATCACCGGAATGCGCTTGATGCCGTGCTCCTGCATCAGCATAACAATTCGCTCTATTGGAGTTTCCTCGTCGGCCGTGACGACATCCGACGTCATCAGATCCGCCACTTTCCAGCTGTGGCCCTTCACATAGCCACGCGCCTCATTTGGCGAGATCGCTGCGGGGCCGAGTTCCGACCTGTGCAGGAAATCGCCTTCGCTCACAATCCCAACCAGTCGGCTGTCGTCGTCAACGACCGGCATGCCGCTGATGCGATGATCCAGCATGATCTGGGCGGCGTGCCTTACGCTGTGGTCGGGCGACACCGTAACGACGTTTGCAGTCATTTCATGCTTTGCTCTCATCTGCCTTTATCCCTAGGTCAGTTCAAGTGAAGGGCGCCGGAGCACCAATCGCTGGCATCGTAGCGTAGATGCCGCCGACCTCCTTGAGGCAAATCAATACCGGTTCGGAACCGGCCGATCCGGGCGACTTGGACGCTCACACCACTCCCTATTGATGGCGGGTGCTGGCATCGGTGACGGCCCTCGGATCGCCTGTTTTGACTTGCATCAATGTCGCGCTCGCCTCGACGGGTGACTGTGGCAAGCGACGCGACAGATGCCTCAAAATCCCCAACGGCCATGGCTGACACCGTCTTCACTGCAAAAGCGCTGACCAAAACCTACACCTCGGGCGAGACGCAGGTGCTTGCGTTGAGTAAGCTGGACCTAGAGATTTCGGCGGGAGAGATGGTTGTTCTGCTTGGTCCGTCGGGCAGCGGGAAGTCGACCCTGCTCAACATCATGGGCGGGCTTGACCATGCCACGAGCGGCCAGCTGTTCTTCAGGGATCAGGAACTGACCAATCTGGACGACCGGGGGCTGACCGCCTACCGACGCCAGCACATCGGGTTCGTTTTCCAGTTCTACAATCTGATCCCCAGCCTGACGGCTTACGAGAATGTCGCTCTTGTCACGGAGATTTCCGACAATCCGATACGCCCGGACGAGGCCCTGGCGCTAGTCGGACTCGAAGCGAGGATGCATCATTTCCCGGCTCAGCTCTCCGGTGGTGAGCAGCAGCGCGTGGCCATTGCCCGCGCCATCGCCAAGCTCCCCGATGTCTTGCTCTGCGACGAGCCGACCGGCGCGCTGGATTCCAAAACGGGCATTCGGGTGATTGAGACATTGCTCGGCATCAATGCGCAGCTTGGCACCACGACACTGATCATCACGCACAACGCCAGCATCCAGGATGTCGCCGACCGCGTGCTGTTTTTTGCCGACGGCCAAATCTCTAGAATTGCCAAGAACGAGGTGCGCCGGACTGCCGCCGAGCTTGTCTGGTGATCCGGATGCGCGCGCTGGACATCAAGCTTCTTCGCGACTTCGGCCGGCTCTGGGCGCAGGCGCTGGCGATTGCACTCGTCATCGCCGGAGGCGTGGCGACGCTCATCCTCGCGGTCGGCTCCTACCGTTCCCTCGATGAAACGCGCACCGCATACTACGAGCGCTACCGGTTTGCCGATGTCTTTGCCACGGTGAGCCGCGCGCCAAGGACGCTTGTCGATCAGATTACAGAGATTCCTGGCGTTGCTTCGGTCGACGCGCGAATAGCGAAGCTCGTGCTTATCGACATACCGGGCTATCTGGAGCCGGCAACGGGCGAAGTGATTTCCCTGCCGCAGAGCGATGACGCTTCGCTCAACCGCCTCTACATGCGCGTTGGCCGCATGCCAGAGCCTGGACGAGCCGAAGAGGTCGTCGTGAACGAAGGCTTTGCCTTGTCACACGGCTTTCAGCCCGGGGCCCGCTTCTCGGCAATATTGAACGGCCGAAAGCGCGAACTGACGATTGTCGGGATCGCGCTGTCTCCCGAGTTCATCTATGCGGTCGGACCCGGCGACATCATGCCGGACGACCGCCGATTCGGCCTCATCTGGATGTCGGAAAAGGCGCTCGCCAGCGCCTATGATCTCGACGATGCGTTTTCGTCCGTTTCGTTGAAGCTGCTGCGTGGCACCTCCGAGAGCGAGGTCATGATGCGTCTCGATACGATGCTTGAGCGATACGGTGGGCGAGCGGCCTATGGCCGGAAGGACGAGACTTCGCATGCCTGGCTGAACCACGAACTCGACATGCTCAACAATATGAGCCGGACGCTGCCACCGATCTTCCTTCTGGTGTCGGCATTTCTGGTCAATCTCACTCTCAGCCGGCTGGTTGCCCTGGAGCGCGAGCAGGTCGGGCTCATGAAGGCGCTAGGATACAGCAACGCCAGCATCGTCACGCACTACCTCAAGTTCGTCATCGTCATCGTGATGATCGGCATTTTGATCGGCAGTGCAGCGGGCACGTGGCTGGGCATGCGTATCACCGGTCTTTTCGGCGACTTTTTCCATTTTCCGTTTCTCGTCTTCACCAAGAGCCCTGACCTCTACGTCATTGCCGCCGCGCTTAGTCTCGTCGCTGCAATCATCGGGGCCGTGCGTGCGCTTGGGGAAGTCGTGCGATTGGCGCCGGCCGTGGCGATGCAGGCGCCGGCGCCTCCGCGCTATCGGCGACTGCTGCCGGCGAGCTTTGCAGTCGATAGGTTCATGTCGCAACCGACCACGATGATGTTGCGCAACATCACTCGCCATCCAGTCAGGTCATTGTTCACCTCGCTTGGAATCGCACTGGCAACAGCCATCCTGATCGTTTCACTCTTCACCGGCGACGCGATGGAGCAGCTCATCGACGTGACGTATTTCCTGGCCGACCGTCAGGACGCCACCGTCAGTTTCGTGGAAAAACGCCCGCTGAACGTCGTCCGGCAGATCGCGCGGCTTCCGGGCGTTCTCTCGGCCGAGCCTTACCGCGAGGTGCCCGTCCGCATCAGGAACGGAAACATCGAGCGACGGATCATGATCAGCGGCAGGCCGCGTAATGCCGATCTCAACCGCATCATCGATGTCGACCTGCGTCCGGTCGTCCTGCCGGAAGCGGGCCTGGCGATTTCGAGCATGCTTGCGAAGATTCTCGGGGTGAGGGTCGGTGATTCCGTCGAAGTCGACCTCCTCGAAGGAACGCGGCGGACCGTTGTCGTCCCTGTGACAGCCTTGGTCGAAGATTACTTCGGCATCCGCGGAATGATGGATTCGGAGACGCTCTCACGCCTGATGCGCGAAGGGCCGTCGGTAAACAGCATCAATGTCAGCTTCGACCAGAACAGCCGCGGAACGTTCTATGCTGCCATCAAGGGCATCCCCATAGTCGGTGGCTTGGCTCTGCAGCGCGTCTCGCTTGCCAATTTCCGAAAGCTGGTTGCTCTTCTGATCACGACGATGGCCAGCATCTACACCGGGCTGGCTGCAGTCATCGCGTTCGGTGTCGTCTACAACAGCGCACGTATCTCGCTTTCCGAACGGGCGCGGGAGCTGGCCAGCTTGCGCGTCCTCGGCTTCACTCGCGGTGAGGTATTGCGCATTCTCCTCCTCGAACTCACCCTGCTCACTGTGGTCGCGCAGCCACCTGGCTGGCTCATTGGCTATGGCCTTGCCTGGATCATGCAGAAGAACCTGGCCGGCGAATTGATGCGGGTGCGCCTTATCGTCGAGCAATCCACCTACGTCTTCGCCAGCACGATTGTGATCGCCGCGGCAGTGCTTTCCGCGCTCGTCGTTCGCCGAAGGCTCAACGAGCTGGACCTTGTCACTGTTCTCAAGACACGAGATTGAACCATGCGTGCGATCTGGATGAAACGAACGTTGGGAATTGCGGCCGTGCTGGCGATGGCCGCCGGCGCTGTCTGGTTCGCATGGCCGCGGCCAATTGCAGTGGATTTGGCAACGCTGACGAAAGGTCCAATGGAGGTCACGATCGATGACGAGGCGAAAACGCAGGTGCGTCACGTCTATACGGTGTCCGCTCCCATCGCTGGCAAGGTCCTGCGGATTTCCCCACCTCGCCACATCGGAGATCAGGTCACCAAGGACGAAACCGTCTTGGCGGTGATGCAGCCGACACTGCCGAGCTTTCACGATGCGCGCACCCACGAGGAACTGCTGGCGGGGCTGGCTGCGGCCGATGCGACGGTAAACCTTGCGGCAGCCGAAATGCGCCGCATCGAGGCCGCGCTGGCATTTTCGCGAACGGAGCTCAGGCGGGCCGAAGCCCTTGCCCGCACCGAGGCGATCTCTCTCAAAACCCTCGACGGAGCCAAGTTCGACGTCGAAACCAATGATGCGGCCCTGGCCAGTGCGAAGGCTCAGCTGGAGGTCCGCCGAAACGAGCGTGACAGCGTTGCAGCCCGGGTCGGTGAGCAGTCGGGTGTTGCACCAGAGCCAGATCCTGCCTGCTGCATACAGTTGCATGCCCCCGTAACCGGCAACGTCCTGAAGATCATCCAGGAGAGCGAAGGAGTCGTCCAGGCCGGCGCGCCGCTGATCGAAGTCGGCGACCCGCTCGATCTCGAAATTGTCGCGGACCTGCTGTCGACCGACGCTGTCCGTATCAAACGAGGCGCGCCCGTTTGGATCGACAATTGGGGTGGCCCGCCAATCCAGGGCCGCGTCGATCGCGTCGACCCAGCCGGTTTCACCAAGGTCTCCGCACTTGGCATCGAGGAGCAACGCGTCCGCACGACCATCGACTTCACTGATCCTCCCGCGAAATGGTCTGCGCTAGGACACGATTATCGGGTCATCGTGCATGTCACGATCTGGAAAGCCGAAGACGTCCTGACCGTGCCGGTGGGCGCCCTGTTTCGACAAGGGAACGACTGGGCGGTGTTCGCGGTTAAGGATGGCCGTGCGCGGGCGAGTATCATAAGGGTCGGAGAGCGAAACAATCGGACAGCGGAGGTTCTGTCAGGCCTTGCCGCAGGCGATCCCGTGGTGCTGCACCCGAGTGACAGGATTACGGACGGCGTGAGAGTAGCGGAGCGCGTTGTTCAATAGGCTAACGCACTTGGCGTGGCTCTCAGGCTTTATATTCAGCCAGTTTTGGCAAGCCGTTCACACTAATTCTTCCGCCGACTGCGGCGGGAGGGGAAGAACGGACATTCCTTCGAGCTCTGTCGCAACTTGGCGTACGCGCGACGGGGAGAGGAAGTGAAGCCCCCCTGTCTCCTAAGAGCGGCCGCGTTCGAAACGCATGCGGCATCGACTGACCGCCAAGTCGTAACCGATGAACAGATTTGGAGGGGACCGTAAACCGGAATGCGGATCTGACGATCGTTGCCTTGCCATCCCGAGCTTCCAAAGTCGCGATCGCGCCAGAGAACGGGCCCACTTGCCCCGGGGGAACGGGGCGTCGAAGCTGGCGGGCAGACGGCAGCGTGACAGACCGGTGATCTGCCTCCGTAGTCCGCCTAAATTAAATCAGACGGGGCTCTTCGGCTGGTTCCTTCGAACCAGCCGACCTAACCAGCTCAGCTTGGAGAAGATTCGCGACGTCAGATGACGCTCAGCGTCAAGGCGGCAAGAACGAGATAACGGCTGAGCTTGGCGGCAGTGACCAGCAAAAGGAAAACCCGAAAGGGCTCGCGCAGGACGCCCGCGACGACGGTTAGCGGATCACCGACAACCGGCAGCCAACTCAGCAGGAGCGACCACTTTCCGCAGCGGCGATACCACACTTGCGCGCGCTCCAGTTGCGCTTGGTTCATCGGAAACCACCATTGGCTCCGGAATCGCTCGATGCCCCGCCCGAGCAGCCAGTTGATCACCGATCCAAGCACGTTGCCGACGCTCGCGACTGCGATCAGCAGCCAGGGCGAGTAATCCGCAAGCAACAGCCCGACCAGCACTGCTTCCGATTGCATCGGAAGGATCGTAGCGGCGAGCAAGGCCGCCAGGAACAGACCAGCATAGGCCGCGAGATCCGTCATTGAACCGCATATCCGCTAGTCGACCTAATGATGGTGACCTTCGGGTTCGACCATCTTGAACGGCAGCACCTGTTCGCGATCTTTCGCAATCAGCACCAGCCTTGCCTGGAATTCATGCGGCTCGGCAGGGGCGACGGTGCTCTCAAGGCGGTGATGGTTGGCGCCGACAGGTTCGAGGCGAATCGTTTCTGGCCCGCCGGACCGGTCAATGAATACCGTCGCCGTCAGATCGTCGGCATGCCGGTCGATCGTCAGCCGCATCCGCTCGCCGGCCGGTGTGTCGACGATTTCCAACGTCCCTTCAGCCAGATCGCAGGCGACCTTGAGGGGCTCCGGCGCATGATGGTGAGCATGAGAGTTTTCCGCGCCAGTGACGGCCGGCGCGGCCGGGCTCAACAGGCGGACATTGGGTTCCGCCAACCCCGGCAAGTGGGCGAACAACTCCTCCTTGAGGGCTTCGGTAACACCCAGCACGTCCTTGGCCGTTGCCGCATCGGCGACGCTGATGGCGACGTCGGCATGCAGGCGATGACCGATCCAGCGTGCCTGCATGCTATGGACATGCTCGATGCCGGATATGTGCTCGGCAGCGTGATGGATCTCGCCGACGATGCCAAGTTTGACACCGTCCAGCATGCGGGTCAACACCGCTTTCGACGACCGCCGGACGATGGCGAAGATCGCCACAGTGATCAGAAGTGCGATGATCGGATCGGCAAGCGGAAAGCCCAGCCAGATGCCGATAGCGCCGAGCACGACCGCCAGGCTGGTAAAGCCGTCGGTGCGGGCACTCCGAGCGGTTTGCGAGCGTTTTCGTCCATTTATCTCTCTACGTGATAATTCTTGCCGTCCTGATAACGGGATGGCTGGGCTATCGGCCAATGCCTTTCATGCCTCCTGCACGGCTTTTCGGAAACTTGCCCGTGCCGTTGGCGCCATCCGGCGGCGCGCTGTCGGCAAGGGGTTTCGCGTTCGTCCATGCAAAGCTGGTCTGGATATTGCTCGGATTCGTCGGCGTTCATGTCCTGGCCGCGATGGTGCATTTCGTGCTTCTTCGCGACGGTGTCATGCGAAGCATGTTCTTCGGGAAGTCGAACACCGCTTCGCGGCAAGAGAACGCGCAGCTTACTGTCGACGATGAAGCCGGCTGATCACGCCATGACGGCCAATCTCATGTCGGCCAATCATCTTACTGCCGGAGCTCGATACGCAAACGCGAAAAAAGGACAACACACCTACCTCCCATAATTGCGCAGCTTACGCGCGGCCCTCGCGGCCCGCTTGGGAACTCGCTCCAAGGGATCCAATTGTGCAACAGCCTTGCACGAGATTTGAGAAGATGGTGCGGGTGGTCGGGCTCGAACCGACACTCCTTTCGGAACTGGATTTTTGAATCCAGCGCGTCTATCAATTCCACCACACCCGCAAGGTGCTAACTCATTGACCTCTTAACGACCTCTTAACGCTCTCATGCCGCACCTAGGTAGAAAGTGGCAGTTTGAGAATTAGGCGGCCCTCAAGTCCTAGCCTATTGAACTCTATTCCTATTGCCCTGTGTGCTGAAGCTAGACGCATCCTGATTTTGAGACAAATGCAGGAGCTGTCCGATTCAGCGCGATTCCTGAATTGACATCAGGGCCGCCGCGCCCTGACCTTACCGGGCCGCAGCGTCTCGCACCTAGCGAAGTCTTGCGCTGCCGAGTTCTGCAAAGGGACAGGCACGCTGCCAACTCACCCCAGCCAATACCTCGGCCCCGGCCCCTTGCGTCCTGCCATATCGGCAGGGTTCGCAAGGCTACACCGGTCCATCGACAGGCAGCCGCAACCGATGCACTCGGTAAGCCCCGACCTCAGGCGCTGCAACTCGGCGATGCGCTGGTCTATGCGCTTGGTCCACTGGCCTGATAACCGCGACCAATCCCGACGCGACGGCACGCGATCGGCTGGCAACTTGGCCAGCTCGGCGCCGATCTCCTCAAGCGTCAGCCCAATTCGCTGCGCGAAGACGATGAAGGCGATTCGACGCAGCACGGATCGCGGGTAGCGTCTGTGTCCCGAGCCGGCCCGCTCGGACGCGATCAGCCCGCGCTCCTCGTAGAAGCGCAGGGCCGATGAGGCGACGCCGCTGCGCCGTGACACGTCGGTGATGGTCAGCATGGAATCCATGCATGAATGAAAGCACAATTCCCGCTTGACTTCAAGTTAACTTGAACTTGTAGCAAGAGGCATACGGATTAAGGGAGCACTGGCAATGCAGACGAATATCGAACTTCAGGGACTTCGCGTGGCGGTCACGGGCGGCACGTCCGGCCTCGGACTGGCGCTTGTGCGCCAGCTTGCCGCACAGGGTGCGTGCGTCGCCTTCGTCGCCCGCACGGCCGCGAACGTCGCACGCATCGCTGACGAGACGGGCGCGCACGGCATTGTCGGCGACGTCGGCAAGAAGGAGGACACCTACTCGATCGCGCTACAGGTAACCGCGAGCCTCGGCGGGCTCGACGTCCTGATCAACAATGCCTCGAGCCTCGGCCCTGTCCCTCTGGCGCTCCTCGCCGATACTGAGTGCGAGGAGCTGGAAACGGCGCTCGCCGTCAACCTGGTCGGCGCGTTCCGGCTGACCAAGGCTCTTTTCGGTGCGCTTGCGGCGTCCGCGCGTGGCGGCCGTGGCGCGCTGGTGATCAACCTTTCCAGCGACGCCGCGGTGAACGCCTATCCCGGCTGGGGAGCATACGGCGCGAGCAAGGCCGCTCTTGCCCATCTGACGGCGATTTGGGACGAGGAGGCGAAAGCAGACGGCATCCGGCTCCTCGCGCTTGACCCCGGCGATATGGACACCCCACTGCACGCGCTCGCGATCCCTGATGCTGATCCGGCGACCTTGAAGCGCCCCGAGGAGGCAGCTGCCGAGATCATCGAAAAGATGCTCGACGCGTTGCCGGTCCGCTCTACGCTTCTGGCCGGAGCACATGGATGATTGCCGCCGATCGTCCCGATCGGCGCTCCGCCAGGCTGTTCGTCGTCGAGGCGGACGGCACGATGCGCGACCTGCCGCGAGCTGGACTCGCGACGCTGTTCAACCCCGGCGATCTGGTCGTCGCCAATGACGCCGCGACCTTGCCTGCCAGCTTGCACGGCACGCATGTCCCAAGCGGTGAGGCGATCGAGATCCGCCTGGCGGGCTGGCTATCGTTTCCCGATCCAACCCGATTCGTGGCGATTGCCTTCGGCTCGGGCGATCACCGCACGCGCACGGAAGACCGGCTGCCTCCACCTCCGCTGTTACTAGGCGATCGCCTCCGGCTCGGCTCGCTTGACGCCGTCGTCGAGCGCCTTCTCAACCATCCACGCCTTCTCGAGTTGCACTTCCCAGGCAATCGCGCAGCGGTGCTTGCAGGACTGGCGCAGCACGGCCGGCCGATCCAATACGCGCATGTTCCCGAGCCGTTGGCACTGTGGGATGTTTGGACGAAGATTGCCGCCGAGCCGGTCGCGTTCGAGGCGCCATCGGCAGGCTTCGCGCTCGACTGGCGCACGCTCCAAGCCTGGCGTCGGCACGACGTTGGCTTTGCAACACTCACGCATGCTGCGGGCGTCTCTTCTACCGGCGATCCCGCGCTCGACTCGCGCCTTCCCTTCGACGAGCCATACCGCATCCCTGGGCACACCGCGGCGCAGGTCGCGTGGGCGAAGCTGCGCGGCAGCCGCATCATTGCGATCGGCACGAGCGTAGTGCGCGCACTTGAGGCAGCCGCCAATCCCGGCGGCAATGTGCGTGCCGGAAATGGCATTGCGACAGGGCGCATCGCGCGGGGCACGCGGCTTCGCGTGGTCGATGCGGTTCTCACGGGCGTCCACCAGCCCGGCGAAAGCCATTTCGAGCTCCTGCGCGCCTTTGCCGACGATGCTCTGCTCGCCAAGGCCTCCGCAGCCTTCATCGCGTATCGATACCGCGCGCATGAATTCGGTGATTCCATGCTGCTCAGTCGCCAACCGCTGCTTCTATCGCGCGAACGGAACCGTGCCGAGGTGCTCCCGAGATGCGCGCCATGCGCAACTATGCGGGCCATCGGCTCTCGCCCTGGCTTGGCCATCTGATGGTGTCGCGCTCCGAGACCGCCAGACCGTTTCTAACCCGGGCGAGATCATGCAGCTCCCGCCCGCCGACGAGATCGTCATGGGTGGCGGGCACGCCGCCGATCCGCGGGAAGAAGGCGCGCTACGAGGATCGCCGTTTCAAGGACCGGATCATGGCGCCGCCGGTGCTTACCAGGCCGGCACAGCCGGGCACAGACGACTGGAGCCCGGCTGCCGCTTCGGGCCAGGCCGGCGAGCATCGTGTCGGCCGACGCAGCCGGCGCCGCAGACATCGGCGACGAAGATCCAACGGGATCGGAACGGCGTCACCAGCCCGAGCTGAACCGCGCCGCGCCGGTGGAGAAGAGGGCGCCGATCGAGATGCTCGCGGCCCACGCGGCACGACGTGACCAATCGCGCACGCTGATTGCAGAGGCGGCCATCGCATCCTTCCTGTCGCCGGACGCCGCCGAGCGACAACAGGCCGCGACGACCAAGCGCCTCGACCAGCTCGATCGCCGCATGACGCGCATGGAGCGCGATGTCGGCATCTCGGTCGAGATGCTCGCCGTTTTCGTGCGCTTCTGGCTTACCACCAATCTGCCGCTGCCCGGGCCGGCGCAGGCCGCAGCAAGGGCTCAGGCTGGCGAGCGCTACGACGCCTTCGTCGCGGCGCTGGGGCGCAGACTCGCCAAGAACCCAAAGCTGCGGCAGGAGATTTCCGAAGATATCCCGGGCGACCCTGTGTAGCGAAGGCGACCCCGCTGGTCGCTCCGCCTGGAGCGCAGCGAACACATGCGCAAACAGTCCAGCCGATGACCGCTTCACTTGAGATCAAACTCAAGCGCGAGCCGTTCTGCCTCGAACTTTGCGTTCGCACGCGCCGCCTGCTCAGCTTCAAGCCCAAACAGCGTGCGCTCGATCAAAATTGAATCGATATCCGTCACTCCGATCAGCTTAAGCCAAGCCTCGACGTAGGGTCTCTGGAAATCGTAGCTCTCGCCCGGCGTCCAAGTTGAAGTTGGCGCATAGTCCAAGCCCCGAGCATAGATCACAGCGGCTCGATTGGCTTTGACCCGCCCCGCGAATCCATCATCGTCGAATGAGAACAGCACATCCTTCTGCGAAATGAGGTCGATCAACTGCTTAAAGCGATAAGGAATCGAAAAATTCCAGAGTGGTACAGTCAGCAAGATCTTGTCGGCCACTAGGAAGGGCTCGGCGAGCGTCTCAATCACATCCCACACGCGTTGCTGCTCGGGCGTTCGCCCTTCGCCATATAAGCCGGCATATTTGGCGTTGAGTGCCGCTTCGCCAAATTCCGGCAAGGGCTTCTCCCAGATGTCGTACGTTTCAATCGCATCGTCTGGGTGGACACGCCGGTAGACGTCTAGAAAGGCACGACCGACCTCGATTGAGGCGGACATCGTCTTTCGTGGCGAACACTCCACATACAACAGCTTGGTCATGGTTCGTCCCTTCGCGGTATCGGAAATCTTCCCTCGCACTCGGCGAGAATGACCGCGACGCATAAAACGCACAAACGAATATATTCACTGCCATTTAGCGGATTTATGGGTTAATAGCATGATGGAGGAGATCCATCATGTTCGAGACCGAACTGCTGCGTAGCTTTGTCACTATCACGGAGGCTGGCGGCTTCACACGCGCGGCAGCCGTTCTGAACTCGACCCAATCAACCGTGAGCGCTCAAATCCGACGGTTAGAAGAACAGGCTGGCCAGACCTTATTCGCGCGGAGCACGCGATCCGTCCAACTCACGCTAGCCGGTGAGACGCTGCTTGGTTATGCCCGCACGATCCTTCGGCTGAATGAAGATGCGCGACTGAGGCTCTCCGGCAGTCGGCAGGACCAGCGCATTCGCCTGGGAGCGTCTGAAGATCTCGCCAGCTCTTGGCTGCCACGCATACTGCGCCGCTTCGCCGGTCTCTATCCCGGCGTGCAGGTCGACCTTGAGATTGGAATTGGCCCACGTCTGGTTCAGATGCTCGACGGGGAAGGACTAGACGTTGCGGTGAGCGGCGCGTGCGACGGAAGCTTCGACGGTTCGGTCCTGTGGAGCGAGCCGTTGGTTTGGGCGTTTGCAAAGCAGGGCGTGCTTTCCACACCGCCTCAACTCGCCTTCTTTCCCGAGTCCTGCCCCTATCGCGACGTTGCGATTCGGACCCTGGCCAAGACACGAACCGAGTGGCGGATCAGCTGCACAAGCTCAAGTTTGGCGGGTGTGCGCGCTGCGGCGCTCGGTAGTTTCGCGGCTAGCCCGTTGCCCCAGAGTCTCGTTGGGCAGGGCCTGCGAGCACTTTCGGAGAACGAGGGACTGCCGGCCTTGCCGGACGTCACATACGTTTTGAGAGTTGCACCCGGCGAACCTTCGACTGCTGTTTCAGCGCTCATCACTGTCATACAGAGCGCATCGGGTATGAATACTGCGGCTTGAATTGCCAGGGCATGCCGACCTGCCGGGATCGCGATCCGATCCTGACGGCAGTGGACCATCTGCGGGCATATACGATAGGCCGGAAATTGCCCTCGCAGGTGCCGCTCGCATTTATGACCAGCAAATGGCGACGGCGTGTGCGCTCAGATGGCACCCATATCGACCTGCGCGCCTGGGAAGTGGCGGTTCTCGTTCATCTGCGGGAGCGCCTCTTGCGGGCCGGTGATATCTGGGTCGATGTTAGCCGCGCATGGCGCGGTTTCGAGGATTATCTTCTGCCTCGGCCGATCTTCGCCCTGATGCGCGCCGAAGGACGGCTCGGGCCTGCAATCCCCGACAGCTGTGCGGAGTGGCGGGCCGAGCGCACCGCCACACTCGACGCGAATTGAAAGGCCAGGCATGTCGGTCGAAAACAGGCCTTCCAGTCCGCTTTGCGATCGACGAACGGCAGCTTCGCAATGCTCTCTCCGTTCAGGAACAGCAGATCGAAAGCAAAGAAGACAAGATCGCCTGCGCTCATCCATAGCGGCCCTGCAACCGGCTGAAAGAGGTGGCGCCGTCTGCCCGGATAGCGCACAGCTCCCCGTCGACATAGGCGTCTTTCACCGGGAGCGCGCGCAGAGCCGCTATCGTCGCTTGATGGCGATGCGACCAGTCAAGGCCCGTCCAGGTCAGCAATCGGATGTCGCTCCCCTCGATGCGCGCATGCATCCGGTACCCGTCATACTTGATCTCGTGAAGCCAATCGGGGCCGTCGGGCGCTTCGTCGACCAGGCGCGTCAGCTGAGGCTCGATCCATTTCGGCGGATGCGTTTTATTCGGCCTGAGGGATCCACCGTCTTCCGCGTCAATTGAGATAAAGCATCGTCATGCGGGCCAGACTACCACATGATGACGGTATATCCGCTGCAGCTTCTATCGGAAATCCCGCGTCTTCACCTTGATGCTTGATGCGATCGATGTGCTCGTATGGATCGACGATGTTTCGGCCCTTCGGCAGGCTCCGCGGATCGACACCCGGCGCGCCGTGATGGGCTTCGTCACGCCGGCATGCGGCACGGGAAACGGCGTCTCGCGGTTTCCCAGGCTGGCCAGCTCGGCCGACAGGTCGGTCAACTGATGGGAGACGAGATGCACCACCTTCCCTTCCCGCTGGATGCGGCCGCGCACGCCGAGCATGGCCGACGAAAGAAGCACGCGACGGAATTTCTCGAATACCTTGACCCAGACGACGACGTTGGCGGCGCCCGTCTCATCCTCCACGGTGAGGAACATGACGCCTTTGGCCGAGCCTGGCCGTTGCCGGACCAGAACCAGGCCGGCAGCCTCGAGCCAGCTTCTGTCTCGCGCCTGCATGGCCTCCTGACAGCTCACGATGCTGCGGCGGCGAAGATCGGCACGCGCCGGATGGCTGCGCAAGGTCAGCCCGATATGGCCATAATCCTCGACAACGTCGCGGCCGGCCGTCATGGGCCTGAGCGCAACAACAGGCTGGTGGATCTCGGGCAAAGTCCTCTTCTCACGGCAAGCAGCGGCCGCAAACAGCGGCAGAGGTTCGTCGCGAAACCGGCAACGCTGTCCAACGGCGTGCGCACCCTGGTACCGCTATACATCAGCGCCGGCACCCGCGTCGTGGTGATGACTGCCGATGGCGCCTACGTGGAGCGCGCGAAGGAGGGCGTGCAGCGATCTTCAGGGCGGTCAAACAGCTTTGTGCTGGCGTAGTCGCCAGACGAACCTCGCTGGCGACCTATCGAGTTCGCGCCTCGGTGCGGACGCTCATCTCTCACTGAGAACCGGCATTTAATCAAGAACTAGCTAAATTAGCAGTTTCTTGCACACCTTTGGAACTTTGTAGCTTTCGTTACATTTTCAACCGCATGCGAGACTCTGTGGTCCACGGCCCTGGAATGACGGTGAACAGATCACCGCCTCGCTACTCGCTCGTCCTGCCCATATACAATGAAGAACAGGTGCTGCCTCGGCTGATCGAGCGGATCAGTTCGCTTATCGACCGGCTGGACGGCGAAACCGAGGCCATCTTCGTCGATGACGGAAGCCTCGATGGAAGCGTCGAATACCTCCAAAAAGTGGTTGCCGCCGAGCCGCGCTTTCGGCTGATCGAATTTTCCCGCAATTTCGGCCACCAAGTGGCGATTACCGCCGGTATGGATGCCGCTGCGGGCGATGCCGTCATCGTCATGGATGCCGACCTGCAGGATCCGCCGGAAGTCGTTCTCGATCTGGTGGCCAAGTGGAAGGAAGGCTTCGAGATCGTCTATGCCCGCCGGGTCAAGCGCGAGGGCGAATCCTGGTTCAAGCGCTTTACGGCAAGTCTTTTCTATCGCCTGCTGGAGAAAATGACGTCGGTCGATATTCCGCGCGACGTCGGCGACTTCCGCCTGGTCGGCCGCAAGCCGCTGGAAACCTTCAAGCGTATGCCCGAACATGACCGCTTCGTCAGGGGCATGTTCGGCTGGATGGGCTTCAAGCAAACGACCGTGCCATTTGAGCGCCACGCGCGAACCCTGGGCCAGACCAAATACCCATTCTGGAAGATGGTGCACCTTGCGGTTCACGGCATCGTCAGTTTCTCCGAGAAGCCCTTACGCCTGGCGCTCTGGGGCGGATTGGCCATTTCCGCGCTTGCGGTGGTCTTTGGCGCCTATGCCATCTTTGCCTCGTTTTTTGAAACCGGCATCATTGCCGGGTGGACATCCACGGTGGTGATCGTGTCGCTCCTGTGCGGCATCAATCTTTTCATGACCGGTGTGGTCGGGCTCTACGTTGGCAGCATCCACGCCGAGGTGAAACGCCGCCCGCTTTATGTGATTAACCGGCTCACCGGCTTCGACGAGGCGATGCGTACCGTCTCTGGTGAGCGCCGCCTATCGTTTCACAAGCCCAGGAGTGGAGTCCCCGCCAATGGCCGAACTCTTCGACAGCTATAATTCCAACTATGGCGAGGCGGTCGAAGGGTCCATCCGATTTTCCGGACTCGGGCACGACTTCTTCCTTGTCGCCAAGGCGGACCTGCTGCGGCGTCTGGTGGTCGAGCGAAAGCTTCGGCGGGGTGGGGCGGCTGTAAGGGCGCTGGATATCGGCTGCGGCGTCGGTTCGCTCCACCCCTACCTCGACGGCGCTTTCGACAGCCTCGATGGCTGCGACGTGTCGGAGCAATCAATTTTGCGCGCCGGCCAGGACAATCCAGGTGTGACCTATAGGGCCTGCACGTCGCCGAGTCTGCCCTACGGGGATGGCGCGTTCGATCTGGCTTTTGCCAGTTGCGTCGTCCATCACGTTCCGCCCTCCTCCTGGTCCGATTTCTTGCTGGAATTGCGGCGTGTCGTGCGGCCAGGTGGCGTCGCCTGCATCATCGAGCACAATCCCTATAATCCCCTGACGCGTCTTGCGGTGTTCCGGTGTCCGTTCGACCACGACGCGGTCCTCCTCAACGCTGCCAACGCAGCGTCCCTCTTTCGGGAGACCGGGTTCCGGGACATCCGATCCGAGCATTTCCTGCTGCTGCCGTCGGCAAGGCCTTTCGCCAGAAGAGTCGAGCGCGCGCTCGCGTCGCTGCCGCTTGGAGCGCAGTATGCCTGCAGTGCGCAAGTCTGAGGGCCCCTCGACCAGCGACGCCGGCCTGAAACTGCTGGTGCGTTTCGGGTCGGTCGGCATCGCTGCAACGATCCTATATGCAGTGATGGCCACCGCTTTGGTCGAATGGCAACGGTTCGGCCTCTCGCCGGTCGGTGCCTCGCTCGCAGCTTATACCGCTGCCGCCCTGTTTTCTTATCTCGCGCATAAGTTCGTGACCTTCGCGTCGAGCGGATCGCATCGATCGGAGGCTCCGCGTTTTCTCTTGCTGACGGCAACCGGCTTCGCGGTGGCTTACGCGGCGCCGGCGCTTTTGACGGCGAAACTCAGTCTGCCGCCGATAATTGCCATCCTGGTTACATGCTTGCTTGTTCCAGCGGTCAATCTCCTCATGCTCGACCGCTGGGTTTTTGCGCAGCGAAGACGCGGCCAGCAGCGCGATCGCCCGCCCTAATCCGCGTCAATGGGATCGAGCCGGAGCGACAACAATTTGATGGAGCGCTTATAGATGTTGCTGGCGGCAGGAGTTTGCGGAATGCCGTCGAGGTAGTCGAAGGCAATGTCGAGTGTCTTGGCCTCGCCGAGAGCCGCCGGTGGGATGACGAACGAGACGGTGCGTGGCTCTTTGCCGGACAGCGTCACCGCATGCACCCGAACGCCGTTCACCGAGATCACAATCCTTTGCGTGATCTGTGGCGGACGAATGACGGCGGCCATTTGCAGCGTGGCAGTCAGGCCGTCGCGAAGCGGCGGTATGTCCAGGCGAAGCCGCGAGGTCTCGCCCAGCGAATGGGTGCCGTCGGCTACCGGCCCCGACCAGCCACAGACCATCATGCCGGTTGCCTTTTTGGCTCCGTCGGACCGGAACGACACCGTCTCGCCAAGTGTGTAGCTGCCGACCGCATCGCGATTGAGGCAGGTCGTCGTCCGGTCGATGTAATAGGCGCGATAGTCGGCATTGACGTCTGGATTGAGAGCAAGCGCAAGCATGATGATTTCCGCCCCGGCCAGAACCGCCGCCAGCGTGTAGCCGCCAAGCGAGGCCGCGCGCCGATGCGAGCCCGGAGTGCTAGACCAGGGCAAGATAGCCCCCGATCCACGCGACGGTCATGAAATAGCAGGCGCCCAGGAAGAGACCCAGAGTCGCAAGAAAAGTCAGCTTCGACGCCGACAACAACGTGGTCAGCAACATTGTCAGAGGCGCAAGCCCAATGACGTATCTGACCATCGAGGCCAGGTTGGTGATCAGCGGCAGGATGATGCAGCAGGCGCAGAACAACGCGGCGCCATATTGCCTGCGAACCGCCAGAACCGCCGATAGCGCCAGTCCTATGAGTGCGGCGAGCGCGCTCCATTGCGGCGCCGTAGGCAGCCATCCAGTCGTCGGAACGGCCGAGAGTCCATCCCATATGAAGGCGAGCGGATTGCCCGCCACACGTCCAAACGCACGCTGGACGTGCAGGAAGGCAAAGCCGTCCCCGACCGTCAGATAGAGGAACAGGATGTAGGCGAAGAAGCCGGCAGGCGAGATGAGAATTGCAACGAGCAGATCCGGTCGGCCAAGCACCCAACGTGGGAACGAAAGCGCCGATCCGCCCTTTGCGCGGTAATCCCTGAACATCTGAATGACGGTCGCAAATACAACAAGCACTCCGACGAGCCTGGTTGCCGACAGCAGAGCCGATGACAGCCCCGCGGTCAGATAGCTGGAGCGTTTGAGTGCCAGAAAAACGCACGACGTCAGGAGCACGAAAAGAGGTTCGGTCAGGAAAGTCGTAAAATGAAAGGAGAACGGGCCGCTGAGCAGAAAGGCGCAATATAGCACATAAGCGCGCATGTTCTTCTCGAGCAGCGGCCACGCCACCAGACAGGCCGCGTAGCTGCACGCAACCGATGTGATCGACGCGAGCAGTATCGTCGGCAAAGGGAAAACAGACCGGATTGCCGCCACCAGCATCGGATAGAATGGGAAGAAGCCCCAGCGTCCGACATTGCTCTGGTTTGGAATGGGAAAGCGCTCATAACCGTGTTCGGAAATGTCGACATACCACGCGCAATCCCACCGGCAGAGCGCCTGGGCATAGGCTGCGAAGCCTGGTTCCGCCGAGATCGAGGCAAATGCCGCATAGCGGATGGCCAGTCCACCGACGACGAATAGCAGCGGCACCACCACGACCGCAATAAAGCGGCCACCGGCGTTCGGACGCGCGACAGCTTCGAGCGCCATAATCTGCCTCCACCCGTTCAAGTGACTGGCGCCACTCAAAGCTAGATGACGCGCGCCCGGGCGAATTCAAGGCATGCAACGCGGCTCAGATGGCGATAGAGCTACCCCGCGCTTCTGAGCCAGACCAGCATCTCGCCGGGGTCGCGATTGTCCCAGGTAAAGTACGGCACGGCGGTGAGTTTCGCTTCCGCCACCGCGCCAGGAGATGCCGGCCGAACAGCTTGCCGAAGATAAATTGCAGCACGTCGCTGCCTTGCACGGTGATGATCAGGAAAGCGATCAGCAACAGGTTGCGGCCTTCGAAGCTTGGGCGATCCGGTGAGGTGATCGATCATTCAACATAAGCGCGTTTCCGCTGAATCGGCGGCGGAAATTGGTCGAAGGTATCGCCCGGGTCCTGGAATCCAAAAACCTGGAGGACGCGAATGCCTTCTGGCGCAGCACCGCCAAGACAATTCTCGTTCAACTCCGGCAGGCACAAGCTGAGCGGCCGACATGCGGGCGCTTCTCTGAGTTTCAGTTCTCCTCACGGGCCGCAGCTTAATAGCGGCCATTCGGCAAAAGGAACAAAGTGCGGTGTCGCTGGTTGAGATTTGTTGAGACCAGAGCGGAGGCTTTCGCCGCTGTCTCATCCAGCGCAAGGATTCGCCGTGGGCATTCTCGAGAGCCTGAAGAAAGCTACCGAGCAGGCGACGGGTATCGCGCGACCGAGAAAGCAAGATCTCGCCGAATTTGTGAAGATGAAGAAGCCACTCGAATTTCGGTTCAAGGATGACGGCCTCGTGCCGAACCACCCCTTCTGGCCGTTTGTCGTCTATCGCGGCGCCGTAAGGTCGGTGGAACAATTTGATTCCGCAGCCGTGCCGGAAGAGCTTTTCGAGGCCAATGGCTGGTGTAGCGGCTGGCGGGACGGCATCTACCACTACGTCCATTACCATTCCCGCAAAAATGAAGTGCTTGGGGTTGCGGGCGGCACCGGCAAGGTTCGGTTCGGGGGCAACAGGGGCCGTACATTGTCCTGGAAGGCCGGCGACATGGCAGTTCTTCCGGCCGGCACCGGTCACCAATGTCTCTCCGAGTCTGCTGGTTTCCTGGTGGTCGGCGCTTATCCCGCATCCGAGGCTTATGACGAATGCACGACAGCCCAGGAACATGAGCGGGCATTACGAACGATTCCCAAGTTGGCCGTCAACGCAAGGATCCGGTCTATGGGAGCAAAATGCCGCTGGTGTCAGTGTGGAAAAAATGAAGCTTGAAGATGAAGTCCGCCACGTTTCCGAAGACTTGGACGATGATGTACTGAGTGACGCTGTGCGGGCGCTGCATCGTCGGGTGAAGATCGTTCATGATTTCGATATCCCCTACATTGCTGGCTACAGCAAAGATGGCAGGACGATTTATATCGATCGCCATATGCCTCGCACTATGGATTGGAAATCGGCCAAGGTCCGGCTTGCCCCATTTCTGCTAACGCACGAAATCGTTGAAAAGGCGCTCCTAGACGAACTCGGGCTTCATTATCTGCACGCGCATCAAATCGCTCTTCGAGCCGAACGCGATGCAGTGAAGGCGGCGGGTGTTGGCTGGTCCGCTTACCAGGCCTTCAACAAAAAGAACGAAAAACCGATCTCCGAAGAGAAGCTCAAGAAGATCCCCAAGGATCTTGACCTGACGCCCTACCGCGACATGAGTGACTTTTCAACGCTAGAGCGTCTGCTGAAGGCGCAACGATAGTCGGACAAGCCAATGGTCCTCGCTTGCCAGTTCTATGACCGCCGCCTCGACAGTTCAACATCGACGAGCTCGCGGCACATGTGCAAATGAGCGCATCGACCCTGCACCATCGTTTTCGCCAGCTGCAGCTCGTTCGCGTGGCGCTGCGTGCACCGAACTTTCGCGGTGGTCCCGTGTTCTCAACCGAGATACACAAAAGTTACCCGTAAAAGCGAGTCGTTCAAGCCGCTTGGGTTTTCATGTCTTCGCCGCTCACCATTTTGATCACAGCGGAGAAATCGAGCTTGCCTGAGCCGAGGACAGGCACTTTCGCAACGACGCGCACTTCGGCCGGCACCATCAGGTCCATGGCGCCGTTGGCCCTGGCGAAGGCCAGGAATTCGGCACGCGTGGCGTTGACAGCCTCGGTAATGAGGACCAGCTTTTCGCCCTTGCGCGCATCTGGCACGGCGGCGACTGCCGAGAGCGAGCCTTTCCACAATTCGCCCGCCAGCGCCTCGACGGCGGCCAGCGAAACCATCTCGCCACCGATCTTGGCAAAGCGCTTCGCGCGGCCTCGAATGGTGATGAAGCCGACGTCGTCGACGGCGACCACGTCACCGGTGTCATGCCAGCCGTCTTCGAGCGGCTCGAGCACGCCCGGCTTCTCGGTGCGCAGATAGCCCGCCATGACATTGGGCCCGCGCACGAAAAGCCGTCCGCCATCCTCGACGCCAGGCACCGGGTCCAGGCGGTACTCCATACCCGGCATGATTTTGCCGACACTGCCGGAGCGGTTGTACATCGGCGTGTTGATGGAGATCACGGGCGCGGTTTCGGTCACGCCATAGCCTTCGAGGATGCGCAGGCCGAACTTTTCCATATAGGTCGCGCGCGTAGAAGCCTTGACCGGTTCCGCGCCGGCAAAGCAATAGCGCACTGAGCGGAAGTCGTAAGGGTGTGCCGTACGCGCATAGCCGCTGAGGAACGTATCGGTCCCGAAGATGATCGTCGCGTTCGATGCGTAGACCAACTCCGGCACCATGCGATAGTGCAGCGGGGAGGGATAGAAATAGACCGGCACGCCCGAGATCAGCGGCAGCACCGTACCTGCTGTCATGCCGAACGAGTGGAAGATCGGCAGCACGTTGAAGACCTTGTCGCCCGAATGGAAGTCGATACGCGAGGCGGCCTGGGCGGCATTAGCCAGGATGTTGCGATGGGTGAGCACCACGCCCTTAGGCGTGCCTTCAGAACCTGAGGTGAACAGGATCACCGCCGGTTGGCCGGGCTTGCGGGCGACCCGGGGTGTATTTTTGCGCAAAAGGCCGAGCAGCTTGTCCTTGAGGCCAATGGTGGCCCTCAGATCATCAAGCCACACAATATCTACCGAGCGGCCGAGTTCCTCGACCACGGCGCCAAGTTTCGCTTGTTCGACAAAGGCGCGTGAAGTCAGCACGGTGCGCACCTCGGCGGCCTTGCAAGCGGAGAGGATGTTGGCCGCACCGGCAGTGAAGTTCATCATCGCCGGAACCTTGCCGGCGGACATGACGCCGAGCAGCGTCGCACAGGCGCCGTTGGCATTGGGCAGCATGATGCCGAGCGTCTGCTGGCCGGCATAGAGGTTCTTGAATTTCTCGCCAAGCACGGCGGCGGCTGCCAGCAGCTTGCCGTAGCTCAGCGAACCGGTGACGGGGTCCTGCACGGCCAGTTGCTTCATGCCGCGTTCGCTCGCCGTCTGGATGATCTTCTCCAGCACAGTCTTGTCGATGTCCTGGGTGCGGAAGACGAGATCCGACATGACCTGGTAGAGGGCAGCACCCGCCGCTGCGCGGCGCTTCCGGCCCTTGAGGTCCGGCGGTACTTCAAGTTTGGCCGGTTCTAGTATCGTCACCCTGACCTTTGGGAACAGCTGGCGGCGCACATGCAGCGAACTCAGCCGCGAAAAATAGCTCTTCTCCAGGCCGTCGATGCGCACTGGCACGATCATCGAGCCGGTCTTGTCGGCCACCATGGCGCCACCGTCATAGACCTTCATTAGGCCGCCGGTCACGGTGATCCGGCCTTCGGGGAAGATGACAAGCGGATCGCCGCCTTGCACGGCCTTGATAAGCGTGCGGGTCGACATCGGCTTGGCCGGATTGAGCGGCAGGGCGCGCGCAAGTTTCATGAACGGCTTCATCCACCAGGCTTGGGCGATGGTGTAGTCGATGGCAAACACCGGCTCCTCATCCGTCAGCGTCAAAGCCAATGGGCCGTCGAGGAAACTGACATGGTTGAGCGCCAGGATGGGTGCCGGGCCGGCCGCCTTAAGGTTTTCCAGCCCCTCCACCTCCAGACGATGGAAGGCTCGGAACAGAATGGAAACGAAGTCGCGGAAGGCGTTGGTTGGCAGATATCTCAGCATCAGCCAGGCGGCGACCACGTTGAGTGCGGCGAGGCCGAACAGGATACCTCCAGTGGAGACGCCCACTGCTTGAATCGCGGCGACAAGTATGCCGCCCACCGTCATGAAGCCTGCATTGACGATGCTCACCGCGGCGACGACGCGAGCGCGGCTGGCTTCGGGCGCCCAGGCTTGTACGGCGGCGAAGGTTGGTACGACAAGAAAGGCGCTGGCAATAGCCATGCCGGCAAGGTCGATCGCAACATGGACCGTGTTTGGCCCGGCGAAGAATATTGCGAGCGTTTCGGCCCCGATCGAAGGCTGCATGCTCCAGATGATCCAGGCCAGGTCCAAGCCGAACAGTGCCATCAACGCAGTGCCAACCGGGGCTGGCAAGAGCACGATGCGGCCCTGCGACATCCATGCGGCTATGGCAGAGCCAATGGCGATCGACACGGCGAACACCGCGAGATAGGCGGTGACAGCGATTTCTCCGCCACCGAGCGAATCCTTGACCAGTGTAGGCAGGATCGAAAGGACAATGGCCCCGATCAGCCAGAACCACGACGTCATCAGTCCGGCGCGCCAGATCCGCTTGTCGGCACGCAAACCGTTCACCTGTCGCCAGGTCGAGCGAAAGATGTTTTTGTCGATGACTAGGTCGGGAGCCGCAGAACCGGTGGACGGGATGTAGCGGCTGACAAACCAACAGGCCACGGCAAGGACCATCATGATCGGCCCGAATACCGAGACCCCAATGCCATCGGCCGAGACGACGCCTCCGGCGATAGTGCCGCCGAGGATGGCGGCGAAGGTTGCCGATTCGATCCAGGCATTGGCGCGGGGCAATTCCTTGCGCTCGAGATGATCCGGCAGGATGCCGTACTTGATCGGTCCGAACAGTGCCGAGATGATGCCGAACATGAGCAACGCGATCATCAGCACCGGGATCGACGACAGGGTGATTCCAACGACAGCGACAGCCGCAGCGGCGATCTCGGTGAATTTCAGCCGACGGGCGATGAGCGCCTTGTCGAACCGGTCGGCGATCTCGCCACCAACGGCGGACAGGAGCAGGAAAGGAGCCATGAAGACGGCACCCGCCAGCGTAACCAGTGATGCAGCCTTGTCCGCCGCCAGGGTGAACAGAATAAGGAACACCAGCGTGTTCTTGAGGAAATTGTCGTTGAAGGCGGAAAGGAACTGCGTCCAGAAGAGAGGCGCAAAGCGCCGTGACCTCATCAGATGGCTAGTCGTATGGCCGTTCGTGGCGATTTCCATTGGGGCGGCTTCCATTGGGCAAGACCGTTGAACATCGTGGCCGTATCGATCAGCGGTCTTGCGCGGTTTGAGCTTCTTGTAGTGGGAACCCGGTTACACTTCGTTACTGCGGCTCAAATCGATCAGCGGCTTTTGGGTTTGGGGTCTTCTAGCCGCTTCATGCGGCTCGCCTCTTCTGCGTCTCGCAGGGTCTTGGTGATGGTGATCGAGGTATGCACGAGCCTGATCGCCGCCATCGGGCAGAACCCCTTCGCGGCAAAGCTTGCTCCATGAAATTGATGGCGCCGTCATTATCGAAGCGGCGATGGCGAAATTGGCATGGTGAATGTTTGCAGGCGCTTGAACCCTTGGGAGCATAGCTGTTGAAGGTCATCGATATTATCTTTTGGTTTCAGGGTGAGGTTGCGCCGGCGTTTGTCTGTCTCCAGGCCGGATACAATCAAGCGGTCTTGCGACGGTCCGGACGAACGCAGCGTCAACGCTGCTCCGCAGCAGCGGGCTGCAGACGGCGGTTGCCAGCCAGTTTGAGGCGCAGTTGCCGCAACCACTTGCCATCCTCTCCGAGCGGATCGCAGGACAGCTCCGCGATTCTGAGCACTGCCAAATCGGTTCCACTGCCGAATGGAGGATGAGACGCATAAGCGAGTTTCCGGACCGGAAGCTATGCGTTGGGTTGCCCAAACGATGCAGAGGCGCTGCTGTGTTGGCGCGACACGCTCGACCGCAGGTGCGGACGGCATAAGAATTTTGGAGAGGCCCGTGGTGACTGGGGATTGCGCCGGTATTGACGACGCGCGAAGACTGGGTCGATATCTGGGCGAAGGCAGCCCCTGCGACGCAGCTTCATACCGGAGAATGGAGGCCGCGCTGGGAGGTTGTTGCTTCGGCTACCAACTCAAAGTGATTGTCTGGGAGAGTTCGGCGATGTCGCCATAGATCATCGAACCTGTGACGAGAAAACATTTATCACCGAGGACTTCGAAGAGTGAGCTTGCCGCTGTACAAACCGGCAAGTTCTTCGAATTGGCATACGTGCCGAGGGTCGCGGTTTCGACCTTACGGTGGGTCGCCGTTTCGACCTTACGGTCCTTGGCTTCGGCACAGCCGACACTGATCGAGAGGATTGCGATAGCAATGAGAGTCGTCTTGCTCATATTTTGCCCCTGGAGCCAGCTCTTGTCGGGTAAGGCGCGCGATGCATCAAAGTAGCACCGGCCCACGATCGGCTTCATCCATCGATTGGAGGAAGCGGGCTCATCCATAATTAGCAATATCTTGAGTAAGGCGCCGAGCGCACCAGACTCATGGACGGCGCGCGGAATTTCCATTCGTGACGAGGTGGCGATCCCGGCCGCGTTCGCAAACGGGTCACCCAGCACTGCGTAAACGTCTCGATTCCGAGCTATAGCTTTCCGCATTCGATCATCGATCATACCAAGGTGAAGAAGGGGCAGCAGATCGAGCTTACCGGAGAGATCACGCGCGTAGACGAGGAAGGCGGCAGGGTGACTATCGATCTGGGACCGCTGGTGACGATCGACATCGACAAGGTCAGGCTGGTCGAGAAGTACAGGACGCCAAAGCGCAAGAAGCCGCTGCGCGACATGGTGGATTAGCTCGCGGACCGCCGCTTATCCACGCGACATCGGTACCACTCAAACGAATGGCAATTTTCTGTCTGAATGCGTTTAGGGTCCATGCTCGGAGACCACGCATGGCTATCGCGCGGGAGACAGGTGACTCCCCGTTTCAAGGCTTCGAGATGATACGAGCACCGAAAAGTCAGTTCCTTAGACCAAAAGATCGGGCGATCTGCCAGCGGGTGGTCGACCAGGTAACCGCCGATGCCAAATGGTACAGCACCCCGATGGACGGTCAGATTCTGGCCTCGACCACGCTGAATCTCTTTCAATCAGGGGTCGTAAACGAAACGAATTTGCTGGCACATGTTCGCGCGCGGCGCCACGACTTCACTAAACTGACAGGCTAGATCCTTCGCCCTCCCAGTGCCAGTTGGACTTTGTAATGGAACGCGCAGCAGCGAGCACGTGTGGTTGATCGGCGCGTCTCGCGTCCATGGCCCGTTTTCCTGGCGCCGATCTTCCGCGATCTTGGCCCTCACCCGCATTGCTGGGGATTTCGTGAGGTGAATTGAGATCCGCCGACGGCGCCGATCCTCTGGAAGGATCAAGCCTGTTCCGCGGCTTTGCTCCGGAACAATGTCTTCTTCTGAAAGTTTTTCCTTAAATAGCAAAGGAGATTCGAAATGTCAGAAAGCCGGGAATGGTTTGTCCAATGGCTTAGAGACGCTCATGCCATGGAAGAGCAGGCAGAAACGATGTTGAACGGGCAGTTGAGCCGTATCGAGAATTATCCCGAACTGAGCGACCGGATCCGACAGCACCTCGACGAGACCAAGCAGCAGGCTGCCCGGCTGAAGACTTGTCTAGATCAGATGGACGAGGGTTCATCCATGATGAAGGATGCTGGCGGTAAGCTGACGGCGATGGCGCAATCGCTGAGCGGCGTCTTCGCTGGAGACGAGGTGATGAAAGGATCGCTCGCGAGCTACACGTTCGAGCACATGGAAATCGCCTCCTACACGATCCTGATTGCCGCCGCTCGATCGCTCGGCGAAACCGAGGTTCTTCGGGCTTGCGAAGAGAACCTGCAAGAGGAAGTCGCGATGGCGGATTGGCTGAAATCCCGTCTTCCCTCCACGACCGAGCAGTTCCTTGTGCGGGCCGAAGCCGACAGTGACAGCGCCAAGCGGTGAGCGGGTGGGACGCAGTCATCGTGAACTGGGTGATGGGGGATTCGTCCGCCAGCGCGTCCCCTTCGTGAAGGCTGGACGACGAACACGCCTGGCTGGCAGGCGGTTGTCGAGTTGCGCATTTCCAGAAATTGCTACGACGAGTGATGCTAACATTGCGGCGTCGTGACTTTTGAGTTGAAGCGTTCGTCTGCGCAAGCCTGGTCGAATACGCATTGGCAATAGCCAAGATCGGAAGGGCTAGTGCAGCGCTCGGCGAGATCAAGCTTGAGGGGGCGTGTTAAAACGTTCGAAACGAGGTCGCGATAGTGGAATGCCCGAGAACACTCCTCCCTGATCACTGAGCAGTGCGTGCGCAGGCACCGGCAGCGCCAAGCCGGATGGAAGAAAGTTCGTCCCGACAGCGGCAGGGCGCACCAGCGACGGGGAGAGGTTTCTGTCAGCGTTCCAGTCAGCCCAGCCCAACGAGGGAACTTACATGGCGCGACGCGGCGTATCTGATGCCTCCGACGGGGCGTTCGGCGGCAATTCATGCATTCATGATGCTCAAATCTCGCGTGGAAGCTTGCCATGGTCATGCGTCGAGAAGCGGGCTCTGCCCTGCCTGACAGCTACGACACCGAGCGTCGGCCCCTTATTCACGGCACCCTCGCACAAGCACTCGCGCGGCTTCAGAAATGGTTCAAGGATCCGGCAAAAAGCCTGCCTCCGCAGGTCGATCTGGTCGAGGGATTGCGAGGCCGTCAGGTAGCGCTGGCCCAACACAACGCCTTCCGCAGTCATCGTGAACACCGCAGCCGGGGCGTTGGCGCTGGCCTCGCTTGTTGCGCAGGTTTCGCCATCCACCCGCACCTCGAACACCCGTCCGTGCACCCCAAACTCAAATGTCTCGCCCAGCCGTGCCCGTTCGGGCCGGAACCGTGGAAGTCCATTATGCCGACCTGACCTTGCCTTTCACGAGGCGGTCACCGCGCGGCGTCTTTTGGCGAAAGGCGTCGCGAAGTTGATACTCGCAAAATCGTCTAAATCGCGCTCGCGAACTGGTCGATGCAGCGACTAGACGACGGCAGCTGCCGCCGTAGAAATGCGAGCAGTTTCAAATCGAAGGGTGGCCGATGGCGCTTGCTCCGCGGTGTCGACTCCATCAGGCTTTCAAGCTAGCGATCCTGGCGGAGTCTGCCTTCGAAACATCCGGCAATCTGGCGTTCACTTGACGCCAAGGGCGTCCTTGAGTTCTGCCAATTTTTTCATGCAGCCTTGCTCGTCGCCAGCTTGGGACATCTTGTGAGCTTCCGCCATTAGCTGGCTAGGATGTTCGGCATTCTGGGCGCTACGGTTGCCAGTCACTTGCTCCTGATGAGGTGTGGTTGGCTTCACATTTCCCGCCGTTGATCCGGTGATTTCAGGATTACCCCCCTGCTGCTTGCCGGCCATGACCTCCTCTTGGTGCTTCGTCGCCGGGATGCCTGATTTATTTGGGCTCGCGCCCGTTTCGGCGGTGATGACGTTCGGCTCAAGCACTTTCAACTCTTGGCCGCAGTCGGCAAAGCCTGGCGACGCGAAAGCAAGGACGAGCGCCGACGCGCTTACTATTCGTATAAACATGTGAACCTCCGATAGGCTTTTCCGTATGTCGAGGAAACGGCCACATATCCAAAGAGTTCCTGGTGGGGCCGGTCCATAACAAGGTAATGAGGATATATTCCATCGACCCTGACAGTGATCCCACAGGTGCTTTCGCATGTCGCCCTGAAGCCGCCCAGCACGGAGGATAAACATATCATTGGAAAATACCGCAACCATCTTTCATCTTGCCGCGTATGGTCCGATCATCTGCCGGTGCAAGTTTGAGGACATGCAATGAAGAAGGTCGCTGCTCTCCTGGTATTTTCCCTCGTAGCCATGCTGCCCGCCATGGCAGCCGCGCAGTCCTACGTGCCGGAGCTTGGGCCATCGCCGCCGCAGGATGCTATGCAGCTGTATCCCGGCGGTGTCGAGAAGGCGCTGGCCGCGCTGCCGGACATCGTCAAGAAAGTCAAGGAAGCATCCGACGTTCCCGGCTTCGCCGTGGCGGTGGTGCATGGCGGCAAAATGATCTTTGACGAGGGGTATGGCCTTCGCGACAACCGGGACGACACTTCTAAGGTCAGCAGCACCACCATTTTCCAGGTCGCCTCGGTGTCGAAGTCGATCTCGGCCACGGTGGCCGCGATCGCCATGACGGAGGACCACAGCTTCGACTGGGATACCCCGGTCGGCAAGGTCTGGGACGGCTTTCGCCTCAATCTCGACTATGTCTCGGGCAACGCCACCATCGGCGATTTCTTCGCTCATCGCTCGGGGCTGCCGATGGCGGCGGGCGACGAACTCGAGGATCTCGGCTTCCAGCGCAAGCAGATCGTCGGGAGCCTGTGGATGGTGCCGCTCGATCCCTTCCGCATCTCCTATCACTACGCCAATTTCGGCACGACGATCGGCGCCGAGGCAGTGGCCCACGCCGAGAAACAGCCTTGGGAGCCGCTGGCCAAGAGCCTGTTGTTCGATCCGCTCGGCATGCGCTCGAGCAGCTATCGGCACGAGGACTTCATTGCCGCCGGCAAGAACCGCGCCCTGCTGCATGCGCGCGTGGCGGAGAATGTGTTCGAGCCGCTCTATGATCGCGACCCCGACCAGCAGGCGCCGGCGGGCGGCGTCTCCTCCAGCGCCCAGGATCTTGCCAAGTGGATGATCCTGCTGCTTGGCGACGGCACCTATAGCGGCCAGCCCATGATCGACCCCAAGATCCTGCAGCCCGCCATCACACCGCAGAGCGTGACCTACCGCGGCGAGACGCCCGATACGCGGGCCAGCTCCTATGGCTATGGCTTCAATGTGGGGGTGAACGCCAATGGGCGCACCACCATGGGCCATTCCGGCGCCTTCCTGCTCGGCGCCGGCACCACCTTCCAGATCTTGCCCTCGGCCGATGTCGGCATCGTCGTGCTCACCAACGGCTCCCCCGTCGGCGCCGCCGAGGCGGTCGCCGCCAGCTTCATGGACATCGTGCAATATGGCCAGGTCACCCGCGACTGGTATCCCTACATCAAGCCGCGGTTCCTGGGCTACTACAAGCCGGTGGGCGACCTCGCCGGCAAGGACAGGCCGACGAACCCCGCCAAGGCGCGCAGTCCATCCTTCTACGAGGGCCAATATACGAGCAACTATTTCGACACCGCCACCGTGCGGGCCGATGGCGACAAGCTGATGCTCGAACTCGGCCCCAAGCCCATGCAGTTCACGCTCGAGCACTGGGACGGCGACACCTACGCCCTCACGCCCCGCGGAGAAAACGCGCCGACCGGCTCGCTGTCATCGGTGAAGTTCGTTGGTTCCCCCGGCGGCATTCGCGCGCGGGTGATGACGGTGGACTATCTCAATGAGAACGGGTTGGGGCATTTTCAGAGGTAGGGGTGGGGCGTCGGGTGCTCCATGCACCCTATGCCGTCGAAATGGCGAACCGGCCGTCTGCAAGGTGATGCCAGAGATGCGGATTTGTGTGACGGTTCGCTTCCGGGCGTGGAAATCAGGAAGCCGGCATTTGCTCGGGAGCTTCCGACAAGCTACGTCGGCTTTGGCCAGCCGCTGATCCGAAGCAGACCGACGGCTCCCGGCCGGTCGTTCCGTTGCTCCGGCTTAGTGGACGCTTCTGGCGCTACAGCCATCTTCGCCAAGCGATACGGATACGAGCTGCATCTTCACACCAACCCCACCCTGAAATCCTCCAGAACCTGAGCCAGCCCTCGCGCGCCGAGAAGTGTCACAACATGCTTCGCCTGAAGCTTCGGTACCGCGCGATCGTAAATGACAAGGCTGGTCGCCTCGTTGAGGCGCGAGGGATAAATGATCCCGTCGGGCTGAGATGGGTGCTCGTGAAACGCCAGTGACCACCGGCGTGCCAGGTTCTGGCGCTGTGCGCGAACGACATCGGTCGGCACGCCCATTCGAATGGGCATTGTCGCCTCTGAGATCGACCAGGCGCAGGTCCGCGTTGGTCGTGATCTGCGCATAGCGCCGTCGGGTCAGTTCCACCTCCTCTATTGGAAGATCGTCAAGGATTGCTTCGCGGCGGTCGCGGAGCACGGTCTCGAGGAAGCACACCTTCAGGAAGTCACCGAGGTAAAGAGCGCCAAACCGGTTGGCGTCAAGACGGCGTCGAGGATCGCTGAAGCGGCTCGGCGACTTCCCGTACCCCAATGGATCAGGATAGGTGCTCCAGTAGATCCGACCGAACGTCCGACCGCGCGGTATGGTCTCGATTTCGAGCTTTGCGCGCCCGAAATCGGCTGGAGGTGGAACGCCGGGCATTCAGTCGAAATCGCCCCTGGCCATGCCTTCCGCCGCGGCCAAAACCGAGGCGTCATCGCCTTGCTGAAGGGCTCGAAGGCCGGTCCGGCCATCGAGGGCGCCATGGCGCGACACCAGAAACCGGTAGACGGCCCAGGCACTGTTGCCCAACATGGCATGCAGCGCCTGCAATGCCCCGAACGGACGACCGTCCTTGTCGAGTTGCCAGACAGGAAAGCGGAAGCCGCGTTTGGCGCCATCGATGCCGAGCACCTGCCCACTCTGCCGCCTGGCGTTGACTGTCACGCGCGAGGTGCCAAGCAACTTGGCGAAGGCTTCAGCGCTCAGCATCTCCTCGCCGGCGACAATTTCGGCGACACGCTTGTGGCCACGCGCGCGCGCTCCGGCAAGAGCCGCCTCGAGTTCGGCATCGGGCTTGCCTGTATCCTCGAGGGGAAACACATCCGAAGCGATCGGTTGCTCTTCGACCGGCGTGATCGTCTGCGCATCAGCCGCCGGATCGACCTCTACCCGGAACGATACGCGGTGGCCGATCTTGCGGCTGCGTGCGATCGCTTCCTGATAGCGTTCGAGCAATACCTTCTTGAAGTCTGCCTGTGCCGGCAGCTTTGTGGTGAAGCTCAGGGCGGCGACTCCCGCATGCGATGCGGTCCCGCTATGATTGATGCGTTTTGGAGCGGCCATGATGAGAACCTCCTGCTGTCACCAATATGGTTACAGAGCGCAGGTTCGTCGATAATTTCGTAAAATCATGGAAGCGGACTAAACAATCCCCCAGGCGCGAAACCTTCCCCCTCCCTATGATCTCGCGCTGCCCAAGCTCGCCGACCAGATTGAGCGCCCCCTGTTTTTGTCACCTTTAGCCGCTCCTGGATCATGCCTCCCGAGACAAGTGGCCGCGACAGCACGAGTTCGACCACGTCGGACAGTTTGGAGCTGGCGCGGCGGTCGCGGAGTTTCGCTCCATCTGGCTTTTCGCCATCACCAGCCGGTCGTGCTCCTTCAGCCCCACGAGTGCGGCGTCATGGATCGCATCGAGGGAGGCCAGCAACCGGTCACTGCGTTGTGTGCTCGCCGACTCTCGCGCGGAATGTTTTGGCACCGAGGTGCCGGCAGGCGAGATGGTTGGCGGCAAGACCTTCCTGCCACAGCAGCGCGGCAATCAGCAGTGGCCCAAGCCATGCGGCATGCTGCAGCACCTCGATGTTGTCGGACCAGGCCTTAAGCAGGATTGCACCGCGCAGAACGATGGGCTGATCGCTCGCCCCGGCAATCACGGCCTGCCATTCGGCCAGCCGTTCTTCTTTATTCCAGTCGAGATCGTAGATCAGGCCGTTTTGCGGCTCCGGCCGGTCACGTCGACCAGGCACGTCTGCGCCGCTGAGGACCTTTGATGAGCGTGCCAAGACAGCATCGATCTCGGCAAACTCCTCAGAGGCTGTTTCGAAATTCGCTCCGGCGAGTCATATGGTGGTGGTTTCGAGAACCGGACGCAGCGGACATTTGGGTCCGTGAGCACCGGAAGCGCAGAAAACCCCATCAGATGGCCGTCAGAGTAGAATTTCCAAACGGTCTCTCAGCCAGAAGCTCGTCCTCAATATCGTCCCGAACATCGGCTTCAACTACGCTGTTTCCAGCCCCCCGCCTTCCCGGCTTTTTTTTGTTCCGCCGCCGGCAGGGCGCCACCCCTGGGCCGGCCAGCGCCAAAAAACCGTCGCGGCTGAGCGCCCAGTCCGGTCGGTGACGTGGTTGCGATCCCGGCCGCGGTACGGAGGGGGGTCACCGACGACCGTATCAGCGATACACGCACTTCCTTAGCAGGCGGCCCAGCAGCTTGGGTTAGGGGGCCGCTGAGCCTGACCAGCGAGCCTTCGGGAATGCCCGACTGGCTGGTTAGTACATTAGACAAATATAATGTAATCGAACAATGTGAACGAAGTACTCGGCGGTGAGAAATTGACTGGCACGATTCACTTACCGCGCGCTTTTGCCTTGGGTTCTGGCGAGCTTTCGGACGGGTTTGCAGCCAATTTTGCAGATCGCCGATCTGTTACCCACAGGGCCTTTTTCCTCGCCACCAAATCGTCACGATCGCCCTCAGGGGTCGCTCGGCTATGCATGGCAGCTATGGCGAAGTCGGCTCTGTTGGTTCGATAGTCTTCTTTTTGGACAGTCATCGTTTTCTCCCAGTTTCATAGCCCCTCTTTTGCCCTTGCGGGGAGATTAACTGCCTGTGCACTATGCGAGTCAATCGATGGAACGATCACTCCGCAGTCGCGAGGGCGGGAAGCAAGCCGACAATTTTAACGTTGGAGCGGCTTACAGAGTGCCGGCAACACAGCCGCCCTTTCGTCGGGCTGCGTTGATCGCGTCCATGTTGCCCTTCAGCTCGCCGATCTTGGCTTCACCTGCCTTGCTGTCTGTGTTGTCCATCATGGCGATCGAGCACTGCCGCACCGCGACCCTTGGCGGTCACGTGGAGGCCTGCGAGGATGCGGCCAGTGGGTCCCAAGCCAGTCCGCACGATAACAGCGACGTATCGGGAAATTTGGCCAGGCCCTCAAGAATTGTGTCCGTCGCCTTCACCAGGCTCTCGGGCGTGAACTGCCCAAAAAAAGGAATTGGATCGAAGGAGAAGTCGTACTCTCCAAGATCCGGTGTGTCCTTTTCCCCGACCTTCTTCTTCGATTTCGATGCCAAGGCTGGTACCGCTTGCCCCGCCTCAGCGCGCGCCCGTCTTGGACACCTCCGCCTTTGAATGGCTGTTATGGCGCGAGGCAGACAGCCGATTTGCACGCGATAGTACATCGCCGCCCTCTGCGAGTGCCAGGCAGCATGTTCGTTCGAGGCGTGACGCCCAAAAGCGGACGGCCCGCGGTCAGGCCAGCCGCTTGAATGGCGTTTCGGCCCAAAGCACAGGCTCGGTTATGCGGTAGAATTGTCGCGTCGCGATCAAGGCTGACGGGCTGACATCAACCATCAGACCGATGATCGTCATATCACCATGTGCGAGCGCAGGCCCAAGCTGCTTCGGATTCCAGCCAATCGATGCGAGGCGGTCGAACCAGTACTCCTCGCACACGATTGTCAGATTGCTGATATGTCGCTGGATACAGAATTCCAAAATTCCGCAGTAGATCACGCCGGCTGCTTGGCAAGGTCGGCCGGGCTCACGAAGATCCCGCGCCACGAAGAATCTTGTCCATTCAAAGATATTGGGTCGGCGCGGAACGCCGCCCTCGGCGAGTTGCGGAAAGGTTTCGCTCATCAGATGGGGCCGAAGGCTCGGCACGAAACGGGATCCGGCAACGACGCCTCTTCCTGGCTGGATGCCGAGCAGATGAATCGCTTCTGGAGTATCAAACGCGTCGATCTCGCGACCGTCGGGGCGTCTCAGGTCCTGCCATCCACGTTCATCGACATAGATTTCATGCCGCAGGCGGAAGTAGCTGTCGAGATCCCCTCGATAGGCAAAGCTGTTTGACGCGTCGACGACATGGACCTGAATCATTGCGGTTCCTCGAGATGGAACCCCATCCGACCACGCGACGTTTGCCCGGGAAATACCCAGATCTGGGGATGGATCAAAGTTCGATTTCGTGCCTGCGAAAAGCCTCGACGATCGCGTGCACAACGTTGGCGGTGCAGAGCTTCTGCTTGATGTTGCGCAGGTGGGTCGTCACAGTGTTTTCCGAGATGCCAATTATTCGGGAAACCTCCCACGCGGTCTTTCCTCCCGCGACCCACTGCAGGATTTCACGCTCTCGTTGGGAAAGCTTTTGTCTCGGCCGCCTGCGCGAGTTATCAACGAGGCGTTCGGCAGCCGAATAGGCATGGCGCGCAAGGGCATGAATGGTGCAGCGCACCGTCGGCGCCAAATCAATTTCATTTCCGGCAACCGTTACACAGGCCGGATCGCCAAACGCGGGCTGGATCGGGATACAGATCCCGTCGCAAAGCCCAAACTCTTTCGCTTCATCCATCACCCTCCTGGCATTTCGGTCCGTCAAGCCATGATGGACGTCCCGCCAGAGGAAGGGCCCGATCGCACCACGGCACACAGCAACACAAGGGTCATGGCGATAGTGTCCGGCAGCCATATAGCGGTCGTACCATTCCTGCGGCCAACCGTTGACAAGGATGTGTCCATCCAGTGATCCGGTGTCCTGGCGTGGCAATTCGGTGACGAGACAGGCTGCGTAGCCGTGACATTCGATGCTCTTGCGCAGTTGCCGAATGATCTCGGGGGCGCTGGTTGCACGGTCAATCTGCGCGGTTGCTTCAAAGATTTGTATTAGCTGGTCCTGTAAGACGCCCCCGTGAACCGCCGCCATTGTAGGCCCCTTCAATGTACTGAGACAAAGAAAACAAAATAAATAACTTAGGTCCGACCGCAACGTCCGTCATGACTTTTGACTACTATAGTAGGTGGCACTAAAGGGCGCGTTCTGACTGCCTCGCCGCATGAGGCTGAGGTCTGTTTTTGCTCGCAATCTGAGGTTGCTTCGCCAGGGCACCGGCCTGTCGCAGGAGCAGCTCGCGGACCTTGCCGGCCTCGACCGCAACTATGTCGGCAAGCTCGAGCGGGAGGAAAACTCACCGACCGTCGACACGCTGGAGGTATTGGCGTTGGCATTGCAAGTTGACGTGGAGCAGCTCATCCGTCGAAACTCGCCGTGATGCACTGGTCAGCAGGCCGCCGAGAGCATCAGGATTTTCCCTTGCGCCGCTCACGCGGCGCCACAGCACAATCACCAGCTGGGGCTCGGGCGTTTTTGCCGGGCCGTTTCGTCAGCTCCTCGATGTCGACGCTCAATGCGGTGGCAAGCTTTGCGAGCGACAGGAGTGTGGGATTGCGACGGCCGGCCTCGAGACCACTCAGATAGGCGCGCGTGAATCCTGAACGGAACGACAGTTCCTCTTGAGAGAGGGCCTGTGCGCGCCGAATCCTCTGTACGTTGAGGCCGACAACCAACCGTAGGTCCATGACGGCATGGTCGTCGCTGGGCACACTTTAGGACGACACACTATAATGAACATTCGTCATTGACAGGCGCGGCCATTGCTGCTTTTCTCATCATATTAAGGAACGCCATTCCGAAATAAGGAACGCCAGTGACAGGAAATCTTTCGTTGGAACGTGGGCTTGCGGTTCTCAATGTCCTCAAGGAAGCGGACGAAGCAGTCGGGGTGCGCGAACTCGCCCGCCGGCTTGAGCAGAGTGCTCCCGCCGTGCAGCGAATTCTGAATACCCTGGCAGAGCAGGGCTATGTCGAGCAGTCGCCAGACTCGCGGCGCTACCGGCTGGGTCACTCCGTGCTGGCGCTGGCGCGGAAGGTCCTGGGCAGAGATCGCCTGGTTGGTTTGGCTGAAATCGAACTGCAGGCGCTGGCCGCCGAAGGGTGCTTCAACGCATTCCTCGGTATCAGGCGGGGCAGCTGCGGAATTTATCTCCTGACCGTGCAAAGCAAGAGTCCGGTCGTCATTCGTTCTTCACCTGGCGAGACCTTCCCCTTGCATTCCACCGCGTTGGGCAAGGCGCTCCTGATGGAGCTGAGCGGCGAGGCGGTCATTGCGATTCTTGGACGAGGTCCACTGGAGCAGGTTGCCGTACGCACAGTCACCGATCCGCACAAGCTCGTTGCTCAAATCAGAGCGTCCGAGCCCATTGGTTACACAACATCCCTGGACGAGAACTTTACCGGGCTGATTGCGGTCGGCGCACCGCTTCGCGATGCATCAGGCACAATCATCGCGGCTATAAGTGCGGCCTACCCCCGGTCAGTGGGACCGCATGTGGAGATCGCTGAGATTGGAGAGGCAGTAATCGCGGCTGCGGCGCGCATTTCCAACGGCCTCGGCTTTCTGGAAGCAAAACAGTCTCGGGATTCCCATCATGCTGCTTAACGAAGCGCGCCTCAAACAATGCATGACGGCAGCCGGGCTTGACGCAATTATAGCGACTGCCCCGGAAAACGTGACCTATATGAGCGGCTTCTGGGCTCTGCCGCAATGGATCCGTCGCGGCCCGCAGGCTTATGTGGTGTGGCCGGCTCCTGACAAGGGCACGCCTGAAATCATCGCCAGCTCCAGCACCCTCGACCTCGTTGCCGATCAGGAACTGTGGGTAAGGAAGGTTCGGCGCTATGGCGATTTTTATGCCGATGTCGGTTCCTCGACCGCCGTGGACCTCGCCAATGAACGGCACCTCCAGCTTCGTGACCTGCCGAGGCATGGCGATGCCATCGCGGCTTTGGTCGCCTCATTGGAAGAGGCCCAGCTCGGCCGTGGGCGGATCGGCATAGACGAGGCGGGGCTCGCGCCAGGATACCAGGAAACCCTTAGAGCCCATTTTCCCAATGCATCGTTCCTACCAGCCACCGCGTTGCTTCGCGAGGTTCGTGCCGTAAAAACGGCAGATGAAATCGAACGGCTCGGCCAAGTTGCCAAGATTGCCGAACGCTCCATTCAAGCAGCACTCGGCGTTGCTCAGGAAGGCGCCACCGAAGCAGATCTGGCGCGCGCTTTTCATGTCAGGACGGTCGAGGAAGGCGCCCTGCCCGTACTGGGATGCATCGGCTTTGGCGAGCGCAGCGCGCTCATGAACGTCCAGCCGTCTGACCGCAGGTTGCGCGCTGGAGAAATCATCCGCTTCGACGTCGGTGGCCGGTTTCGGCACTACCGCGCCGACATTGCCCGCATCGCCACGCTGGGCGAGCCGCCGCCGCAGGCGCATCGACTTCAGCAGGCGCTGCTGCGCGGCGTTCAGCATGCCTGCGACATTATCCGTCCGGGCATGGCAGCAGCACAGCTCTTCGAGACGGTCGTGCGTGTGGTGAGGCGCCAAGGAATTGCCCACTACGAGCGCGATCACGTCGGACATGGCATCGGCCTTGATGGTTATGATGCGCCGACGCTCTCGGCGCGCAGTAAAGACATCCTTGAAGAAGGAATGGTGCTGTGCGTGGAGACCCCCTACTACGAAATCGGCCGCTGGGGACTCCAGGTGGAGGACATGGTGGTTGTTCGCCAGCGCGGAGTGGAGCGGCTGACGCAGACGCACGATGCAATCACCCGGGTGCCGTTATGAGCCGCGCGGCAGGGTTTTCCTGTATTCGATGCGGCGCCTCGTTCCGGATCGACACCAAAATCGACTCGCGCGGCTGCCCGAAATGCTGTGCCGAAGCACCGGCCAATCTTAAGGTCGTCTACGATCCATCCGGAGCTACATCGGCCGCTTCCGCAGCGGGTGCCGCCCTGCCCTCGCTCTGGCGCTATGCCGACATGCTTCCTTGTGGACTCAGCGATGCAATCTCCTTGGGCGAGGGCCTGACGCCGTTGCTGAGCGCCGAGAAGCTGGGAAAGCAGCTCGGCGTCCCCAAGCTGCTTATCAAGGACGAGGGCGCAAACCCTACCTGGTCCCACAAGGACCGCTTCTCGACGGTGGCGGTGTCGATGGCACGTTTGAGTGGCGCACGCGTGGTGGCGACTGCTTCGTCGGGGAACGCCGGGGCCTCACTTGCCGCCTATGCTGCACGGGCGGGCCTGAAATGCGTCGTTGTCACATTCTCAGGCACCGCCGGCGCAATGTTGGCGCAGATCCGCAAATACGGCGCAAGCGTCGTATCCCTGGCCGACAAGTCCCATCGCTGGCCACTGCTTGCCGCTGGTACCGAGCGCCTCGGATGGTTTGCAACGTCACCGTTTCACAGCCCCGTGGTGGGCAGTCATCCTGTCGGGATCGAGGGCTACAAGACCCTGGCTTACGAAATCGTCGAACAAATGCACGGTGCAGTGCCGGACTGGTGCGCCTTGCCTGTTTGCTACGGGGACGCGCTTGCCGGCCTGTGGGCCGGATTCAAGGATCTTCTCAGCCAAGGCAAGATCGAGCGGTTGCCGAGACTCGTGGCGGCGGAAGTGCATGGATCTTTGGCCAGAGCCCTTGCCGGCAAGGGAGATCTGGTTGCCGAAGTCCCCGCAAGCTTCGACACGCTTGCCATCTCGATCGGCACCACACGAAGCACGTTTCAGGCGCTCAACGCCCTGCGTGAATCTGGCGGCACGGCAATGCCGGTCGGCAATATCGGCTTGATAGCGATGCAGCAGCAGCTTGCGGCCACCGAGGGTGTTTTTGCCGAGCTTGCCTCGGTGACGCCATTTGCAGCTATCGAATCCCTGAGGCGAGAAGGCACCATCGCGCGGTCGGACAGCGTCGTTGCCATCGTGACAGCGAGCGGCCTCAAGGATTTGGATCGTTCGACCGGTCCGAACAAAGCACAACCATCGTTTCAGTCAGTTGCCGAAGCGTGGGAATACGTTGCCGAGGGTCGTGACTATTTCACGCCCTCACTTGAACGGCGCGCGACCAAGATGTCCTGAAGAGAAGATAGAGGCGATCATGAACGGATGCGATTTTTTCTGATCGATTGATGATCTCGTCCACCATTGGACGGTATTGCGACTTCCTAAAAGCTATCCAGGAGAGGCAAATTCAACTCGCTTAGCGAGCGGAATCTCGATTCAAACATGATGTAAGGGGAATGTTCATGCTTCGGAAAACGCTCATCGGCTGGCTCGCAGCCCTCAGTGTCGCAATGGCAACTCAGACGATGGCTGAGGAAACGCTCAGAGTCGGCGTCACGCCAACCGGAGTGCCGTTCACGTTTGTCGACACCGCAACCCAAAAGCCGACAGGCGCGATGGTCGATCTGGCTAGTGCGATTGCCGCGAGCCTTGGCACGACCGCCGATTTTCAAATAAACGCTTTTCCAGCCCTGATCCCGGCATTGACGACCGACAAAATCAATCTGATTTCCGCCAGCATGTTCATAACGGACAAACGAAAGCAGGTAATCGATTTCAGCACGCCGGTTTACGCCTATGGCGAGGCGATGTTTGTTGCTGCCGGCGATAGCAAAGACTACACGATCGAGGAGCTCAGAGGTGCGACCGTCGGGGCGCAGATCGGCTCGACCTACGCTGACGCTCTGGAAGCGCTTGGCGTCTTCGGTCAAGTCAAGCTCTACGACTCAATCGCTGACATGATGCGCGATGTGGTTCTGGGCCGCATCAAGGCCGGTTTCGGTGACGCCCCGATCGTCGCATATCAGCTTTCAAAGAATCCCGAGCTGGGTGTTCGCCTCGTCGACGGCTATCAGCCGATGAAAAAAGGCGAGGTCGCGTTGGCGGTTGCCAAGGAAAATCCACTGCTTCTCGAAAAGGTGAATGCCTCCATCGCCAAGCTGAAGGAAAGCGGCGAATTAAGCCGAATATTTGCCAAATATGGCCTTTGAGGCCAACCCGCACTGACCTCGACAGAAGCGCCGGCTGGCAGGACCAAAGGACCGCATCGGAATGACCGGCTTTGACGGCCGGGGTACGTGCCAAGAGGAAGCCGGCCATGACCAAATTCATCGCGCATGCAACGGAATATCTGCCGCTTCTTCTTAACGGCGTTTGGCTGACCGTCATGATAACCCTTCTTGCGCTGTGTCTTGCGACGGCGCTCGGCCTTGTCTGGGCGCTGTTCAGGACATCGGGGATGCGCTGTCTCGCCGTGCCGACGCGGCTCCTTGTCGACTTCGTGCGCGGCATACCATTGTTGGTGGTTCTCTTTTATATCTACTTTGTCGCGCCCGAGATCGGCATCAACCTGACTGCGCTCCAGGCTGGCACGATCGGGCTGGGGCTGGCTCACTCCTGCTATCTCGGGGAAACCTTCCGGGCTGGCATCGAGGCGGTCGATAAGGGTCAGGTCGAAGCGGCAAAATCGATCGGAATGAAGCGTCCGTTGATGATGCGCCGCGTCGTGCTGCCGCAGGCATTCAAGATCATCCTGCCGCCTTACGCCAACAATATGGTCATGCTGCTGAAGGACTCCTCGCTTGTCTCGGTGATTTCGGTTCAGGAGTTGACCATGCAGGGCAAGATGCTTGCGTCGTCCACATTCGACAACATGACAGTTTTTACCCTGGTGGCACTGCTTTACCTGTGCCTGACGGTTCCGCTGAACCTGTTTATGCGTAGAATCGAAAGCTATCTTGGGGCGGCGGGATGATCACCTTTGAAAACGTGCACAAGTCCTTCGGCTCCCACGAAGTCCTCAAGGGGATCAACGCCGAGATCGCTAAAGGACAGGTCGTATGTCTGATTGGGCCCTCGGGTTCCGGCAAATCGACGCTTCTGCGCTGTGTGAACGGGCTTGAGACCTATCAGCGCGGTCGCATCAGCATCGACGGCACCGTGGTCGATGCCGCCTCGCCCCAGGTTCACGCCATCTGCACCCGCGTTTCCATGGTTTTCCAACGTTTCAACCTGTTTCCGCACCGCACAGCCCTGGAAAATGTCATGGAAGGGCCGCTCTACGTGCTGAAGGAAAATAGGAACCAGGTCCGGGAGCGGGCCACGGCATTGCTCAATCGCGTCGGGTTGGCCGACAAGACGAATGCCTATCCCGCGTCATTGTCGGGGGGTCAACAGCAGCGCGTGGCCATCGCCCGTGCTCTGGCGATGCGCCCACAGGCCATTCTTTTCGACGAGCCCACCTCCGCACTTGACCCGGAAACGGTCGGCGAGGTCCTGCAGGTCATGCGCGCGCTCGCATACGAGAACATGACCATGCTCGTGGTTACGCACGAAATTCAGTTCGCCCGCGAGGTTTCCGATAGCGTCCTCTTTCTTGACGGCGGCCGGATTGTTGAGCAAGGCCCGGCCAAGGAGTTGCTTCGACATCCGAAACACGAACGCACTAGGGATTTTCTTCACCGGGTCATGCGCCCTGTGTGACTGCTGGCCGATGGTGGTTTCGCCTAGCCTGAGTTCGGAGCTGTCACTGCGTAGGGGACAGGCCGCCCGGCCCCGCTAGGACGGCGTTTAAAGCTCTGCGGTTCCAAGGGAATCTCGTCCATGCCGTCTCTTCGGCCGGACGAATTTGCGTGAGAACAGTTGGTTCAAGAGGAATGGAGATTGGCCAATCCTTCAAACCGGCGAGCCAGTCGGGGTTGTAGACTGTATCGGAATGACGATGCCCTTCATCTGGCATTATCACGACGGTGGAGGCTTCCGGATTTTGCCTGGCGAACCAGGCGCCGACCAAGGCTGCGGCGCCGCTGGTCGGCCCCATGAAGAGCCCGTGATCGCGAAACAGCCCATGCGCCATTGCGTAGGCCGGCAATGCCCCCACCCAATGAATATCGTCGATCATCTCATGACGAACATTTTCCGGCAGAACACTGTTGCCCAGCCCGCGCAACATGCGACGTCCGACAGGCTGGCCAAAGAGCATGCTTCTGTGGGTATCGACTGCAATCATCCTGAGATCAGGAAAGAGCTCACGAAGGAAGCCTCCGGTCCCACAAAGCGATCCCCCAGTGCCCACGCAGCCGACGAGGCAATCGATACGGCCGAATGATCGAACAACGAGGTCGGCCAGGCGCGCGTAGGCCAGGCGGTTTTCCGGACTGTCGTATTGCCGAGGCCAATACGTGCCCGGGCTATCTTGCAGGGTCTGCTGAAGATACTGGAGCCGACCGCGCTGATTGCCGTCTCCTTGAGGATCGTCGATGGCCATGACTTTGGCACCAAGTTGTTCCAGTCGCCGCCTGAGTTTCAGGTCGATGAGGCTGGAGGCCGTGACAAGTGTAAGCGCATAGCCACGAGCCGCAGCCAGCATGGCGATGGCGAGGCCGAATGTGCCCGACGTCGTTTCGATGATGTGACCTTCCTGCTTGAGGCGTCCTGACGCTTCCGCCTGATCGACCATGAACCGGGCGGGGATCAGCTTCATGAGGGAAAAGCAGGCGGCGTTGAGGTTAGGTGCGAGTTGGGCAAAACGCGGCGTCTCGTAGGCGCGTAAATAGTCTTGCGCCGCGGTCACTGGATCAGCCTCGTTTCGGCATTAAGGGCAAACGTATGGACGCCTTGGAGACCTGTGCCGCTCACCTGCCTTGCGAGCTCAGCAGCGCGCATGGCCGCTCTGGGCGCAGTCGCATCCAGAAGGATGCCGATCAATGTTCCGCTGTGGGCCACCTGCACACCGCACGCGTCATGCGCCCGCGCTATATCCAAAACGGTCTTGAAGGATGCCTTCGGCAGGTGCTTTTGACTGATACTGGCGCTGATGGTTGCGACACGTCCAAGCAGGCGGGGATCTTGTTGCCGGATGGAGCGGTTCGCCAGTCCCCGCAGAACACGGAACAGCCCGATTTCCTCACCATTGTAGCGTGCCCGTGGCATGCTCAGCGTATCGATCGGCCGGGCACTGCCGTCCCTGAAACCCACCAAGAGAAGGGGCGGGAACTCGCCACCGAAGTGCTCGATCGTACGGCCTTCCCGGTGGGCGAAGAGGATAGGTTGGTCGCCATAGGCAATGGCGTCGCTTGCGCCTTCCGCGGCCACCGCCAGTCGCGCAATCGTTGAGTGGCGCAGCGTGAGGCCCGCTGCGGCTGCCACCGCACGAATCGCAGCAATGACGTCTGCGGTCGAGGAACCATAGCCATGCCCTATCATGATAGGGCTTTCGATCGTAAGTTCTCCACCTCCTTCAGCCATTCCGATATGCTCGAGCGTGAGGGCTGCCGCGCGCGCCGCCTTGGTCCGGTTTGCAGGCCGTGGTCGAATCCCATTTTGCTCATGCGGCCAGAAAGTCGCTAGCGACTCTTGCGACGTGAGCGGCAGGGTTACGAGTCCGCGACAAAGCCTTCCGTTTTCCCCTTCAAACACGCCTTGGAGGAATTCCCCGTGATGGGCGTGCGCCCGTCCGACTCCTACCGCCAGAGGCAGCACGATATTCTCGTTGTTGACGTTGCTCGGGTTTGTCCGGTGGCCGGACCTGAGCGTACCCTTTGGTGTCACCGCATCATCTCCTCACCATGGCATTGGACGATGATGCGTGCGACTGACCCGTGCTGTCACTCGCCAAATCTTAGTAGTGCCAGACAACATTGCCCCACTAATTCGGGCCTCCTATAGCCCGTTGGCGCTCCGACAACGCCAACCTCACCTTCCCCATCTTGGTCGCGTTCCTGCTGGATCGGTATTCGTCCTGACAGGTATCCGACCGTCATGGTCGGACAATCAACCCGGTTTCAGAGTCCGTCGCGCGTCGGCGAATGTTCTGTTTGTTGTGGCGAACCGAGTCAGCATCGGCGGAATCTGTTCCGGGCCAATCTCACTCAGGCGTCGCCGCTTTTAATGCCCTTTGCCTCTGCGCGTCTTGCCCGGCTCCGCCCGGTTGTCCTTGCAAAACTGGAACTACACTCCATAATTGCAAGGATGATTGAACGTCGCATCAGCACTGAACTCACCGAGATGCTGGACAGCATGCCCGCTGTGGCGCTGCTCGGGCCGCGTCAGGTTGGCAAGACAACCCTAGCGCTGGAACTAGCCGAACGGCGTCCTTCGATCTACCTCGACCTCGAGTCGGACGCCGACCGCGCACGGCTTGCCGAGCCGGAGCTTTATTTGGCCGAACATCAGGACAAGCTGGTTATCCTCGACGAGGTCCACCGGCTACCGAACCTGTTCCAGAACCTGCGCGGGCTGATCGACCGCGGTCGACGTAGCGGTCGCAAAGCCGGCCGCTTCCTGCTCTTAGGTTCGGCGTCGATCGATCTCCTGAGGCAGTCAGGCGAGACCCTTGCAGGCCGCATTGCCTATCTCGAAATGCATCCCATCGACGGTCTCGAGGTCGGCGCCGCCGACCTTGGGCCGCTATGGGTACGCGGCGGCTTCCCCGACAGCTTTCTGGCCGCCAGTGACCGCGCCAGCCTGCGGTGGCGGCTGGATTTCATCCGCACCTATTTGGAACGCGACATCCCTCTCCTCGGTCCGCGCGTCCCAGCCGAGACGCTGCGCCGCTTCTGGACCATGCTGGCGCACCACCAAGCTGGCCTGCTCAACGCCGCCGAGTTCGCCCGCGCGCTCGGCGTCGACGGCAAGACAGTCGCGTCGTATCTTGACCTACTCGTCGATCTCCTGCTGGTTCGCCGGCTGGAACCCTGGCATGCCAACGTCGGCAAGCGCTTGGTTAAATCCCCACGCGTCTATGTCCGCGACAGCGGCATCACCCATGCGCTGCTTGGTCTCGCCACGCACGAGGACGTGCTTGGGCACCCAGTGGCCGGCGCCTCTTGGGAAGGGTTTGTGATCGAAACCCTCACCGCCGCCGCCCCCGCCGGCACGCTCAGCAATTTCTACCGAACAGCCGCGGGCGCGGAGATCGACCTGCTGCTCACGTTGCCGGGCCAACGCCTCTGGGCCATCGAAGTGAAGCGTAGCCTGGCGCCGAAGGTGGAAAAGGGTTTTCATCAGGCCTGCGAGGATCTTGCTCCGGTGCGGCGCATCGTGGTTTTCCCGGGCTCGGAGCACTTTCCACTCCAGCATGGCGTCGAAGCGATGCCCCTACAGGACTTAGGCCGGGCGCTGCTTGGTCAAGCATGATACGATAGCCGTGGCATTCATCGCGTCAGCAGCAGAGCATCGCTTCGCGAAATTCCCTAAGGGCAGCCAGAGATTGTTCCGATCAGTGTTGAACGAGATAGGTTTCAATCCCGCCGACACCTGCCAGTTCTACATTACAGCGCGGTTCGAGCTCCCAGGCGGTGCGCAGGGCCTGCTTGGTTGCCTCCGAGATCTGCATGCGGTCGGCCACGCCCTGGGACTCGAGCCGGCTTGCAATATTCACGGTCTCGCCCCAGAGGTCGTAGACGAACCGATAACGGCCGATCAGGCCCGCGATCACCGGTCCCGTGTGCACGCCAATGCGGATCCGAAAACTATCGTTGCCCCAAGCTAAGGGCTTCAACGCGTCCAGCATGGATTTCCCCAGTGCCACGATCCTGTCGGCATGGCCTGTCACGTCGATCTCGCCCTTCGGCTCGCCGTGACTGAAAAGACACGAGCCGGTATAGTATTCGGGCAGCAGAATTCGAAATGACCGGCGTCCATCCGCCTCTGTGACGTCCGTGTAGGCCCCCTTCGCTCTCTGCGGATCCAGCAAGACGCTTTCGATGATCTGTGCTTCCCAGGCGTCCGGAAGCGATTTGCGGTTGCGCACGAGTTGCTCAGGCGCAGTCACACGCACCCGAGCTTCGTTGCCAGCCGGGGAGACAGCGACAAACTTCGAAGCTCAGGGAAGGAGGGAACGAAACATTCGCCATCTGTTCCGAAGCGTCCCTGGCGTGTGTCACCCATCTCCGCCGAACGGCCCTTACCACCCAATTGCCACCCCATTCCCAACCCAAAGCCTCGACCAACTGGATGACGGCTTCGGGTGACGGCCGTGAATTGGCCCGGAGCAAGCGAGCTTCCGCTTAGGGTGGGAACCGATATTCCGCTTAGGGTAAAGCCACCAGGACAGCTTCAGGCGGGGCCATCGCCTTCAGCACCGCTTCGCGCCATAGTGCTGGCTGGAGACGCCGCTCGTTGACGGGCACGGCCGGTCTTTGCCTTACGGCTCCGCCAGCCGCGATCGGAACCGACGAAGGCTTCCAGCATGTGCGGAATCAGGGCAGCGGTGTCCACGGGTTCATAGAGCCGGCTGTGCTCGGCCGCATACTGATCGAGTTCCTCCTTGAGGGGCTCCGGCAGGATGATCGTCATGCGGACGACACCAACCTTCGGCAGCCGACCGAGCCTCAGATCAGGCATTGTTCACCTCCTGCTTGTGAGACAAAGACATGTTGACTGTTCAGATAATCGACATAGGCAACGAGGTCGCGATGAACGGCGGCAGGCAGTTCGACGGTGATCTTGACCGGACGGTCATCGGGAATGGCGGAAAGTTTCAGCTTGGTCATGATGGATCTTTTGACGCGCCGTAAGGCACAAGAAGAAGGTCGCGATTGACAATCACGCGAACCGGGAAACCGGGCCGCACGGTGAGCGTAGGCTGGACATAGAGCTGATTGCGCACGAGCTGCTGGCCAATATCGGAGGCCGAATCCTGCGCGCTTTCGCGGATGGCCTTGGCGATTTCGCTTTCGTCGTCGCTGGACCCAAGCGATGTCCCAATGCCCAGTAATGTCGAGAGTGCTGCGGCCCGGAACATCTGGCCCCAATGACGGTCGACCTCGTCCTCCAGCCCGGAAAATCCTTCAGCGTCTGCGCCCTGCTGGCGCTCCAGGACGATCGAGGTGCCGTCAGGCATGATCAGCCGGTTCCAGACCAGCAGCACGCGCGACTGGCCGAAGGCGACGTGGCTGTCGTACTGGCCGATCAGCCTCGCACCCTGCGGGATCAGGAGATGGGATCCTGTCGGGCTGTCATAGACATTTTCCGTGACCTGAGCGGTGATCTCGCCGGGCAGGTCGGAGCGGATGCCGGTGATAAGGGCAGCTGGAATGACGCTGCCGGCTTGCACCACATAGGGCGAGGCCTTCTTGGCGAGCCGATCGGGGCTGACTGTGCGACGGTCTGGCTCGGCATTGACGAAGGCCAGCTTGCGATCCTGCCCGTTTTGCGCGGCGCCAGGATCGATCGGTGGCGGCCCCAGCGGCGGAATCAGACCAGATTGGGTGTCCGGTTCTATGACTCTGCCGCCAGGATCCTGTCGTGTGGGACCAGGTCTCGTGTTCGTATCGGTGAAGAGCTTCGCCACGCGTGCGGCCTCGATCTCGGCCAGTCGGCGCTGCTCCTCCGGATCGGCGCGCGGTCCACTGACGTTGGACGCCCCAATCGGCTGGCCGCGCTCCTGCGCGCGCAAGATCGGCCGGCCCAAATCGCCAGGCAGCGCGGGGCCGAGTTGCGGAACACCTGCATAGTCCTTCGGCAGCTTCTGTAGCCCGTCGGCCGTTGAGCGGTTTTCGGTGGTGAAGAGCTCGGGCGGCTGTTCGGTTCCGCGCTGTCTGGTGTCGAGCGCCCAAATCAACGTGCCGAGGATCGCAGCGCTGGCAACTCCACCGACGCCTATCAGCACCTTGCGCGACAGTCGCGTGACCCTGGCCGGTTCGGGCCGAAGGCGCAGTTCCGCTCGAATGTCCTGGTTGGGTGCATTTGCAGGGTCGCTCATCGGAACAGCCTCGTGCTGGGCGAGGTTCGTTTGCCGTCCGTGCGCACGATGCGGACGCGCTTTTCGCTTGTTTTGTCGCCGAGCCTCAATTCAGCGGCGGCAAACAGCCGATCAACGACATAGTAGTTCTGGCGAGCACGGTAGTTGACCAGCTCCGAGCCGCCCAATGGGCCGATGACAAAGAGCGGCGGCATTTCACCTTGCCCTATGCCCGACGGGAACTCGATATAGACTTTTGCACCGTCATCGAAGGCGCGAAGCGGCCGCCAGGGCGCCATGTCGCCTTCGATGCGATAGCGAAAATTCAGTTTCTGGATGTCGACGCCGGACGCGACCGGCTGTGCCGCGGAAGCCTGCGCATTCTGGCGCCGCAGCGCAATCAGCTGGTCCTGCGGGTACTGCCAGGAGACCGAAGCCATGTAGGTCTTTTCGGTCGAGCGCAGCTCGAGATGATAGGTGCGGCGGTCGCTGTTGATGACGAGATTGGTCTGCAGATCCGGCCGTGTCGGCTTCACAAGAATATGGACCTGCTGGCGCTCCCCTGCCCCACTTTGCGTATCGCCGATGATCCAGCGCACCGTGTCGCCGGCGGCCACAGGCCCGGAGCCGACAAGCTGCTCGCCCGGCTGCAAGGCGATGTCGGTGACCTGGCCGGGCGCGGCATAGATCTGGTAGAGCGCGCCCTCACTCCACGGATAGAGCTGGATGGCATTGACGAACCCGTCGCGAACCGGCTGCATCCTCGCTGCCTCGTTCGCCTGGCTGATACGCTGCTTCGGATCGGTCGGCTCCGGCTCCACCTTCGTAGCGTCGACTGGTTTCAACTGACCAGGCAGCGGAAGCGGTTTCGGCACTTCCACCACTTTGACCGGACCAGGCGGGTCGAGCCTGCGCACCGCAGGCACCGCATCGTCGTAGGCGATTTCCGGCGGAATGTATTTCTTCGATGCACAGCCGGCGAGCGCCGCTGCCGACAGCAGTGTCAGGGCAAGCCTACGTGCCTTGGGCGCATTGCGCGTGGCCGGTCTCGCCGATGTTCTTGTTGGTGCTGCACGCATCATGAAAACTCCTTCGACCAGCTGATGGCGTTGACATAGACGCCAAGCGGATTGGCTTTGAGCCGGTCAGCGTCGCGGGGTTGCTGAATCACGATTGTGAGGATTGCGGTCCAGCGCTCGGTGCCGGCCAGGTTGCCATTCTCGTAACGGCGCTCGACCCAGGCGACGCGAAACGAATCGGGGGTAGCACGGATGACGCTGGAAACCTCGATGGCGATCTGGAGTTTGCCCAATTTGGCAAAAGGGTCGTTCAACCGGGCGTAATCATTGAGGGAAATGGCGCCGCGGTCTGTGGTGTAGTCGTAGGCGCGCAGCCAGTTTTGGCGGACGATGACCGGGTCGGCCGGAATGCTTCTGACCTGTTCGATGAAGCGGGCCAGATGCCAGGCGACCTGCGGATCGGTCGGCCGATAGTCGGCAACGGCCGGAGCGACAACCTGCGCTTCACCGAACTTGTCGACCTCCACCACCCAGGGAACCACTGAGCCGCGCGTTGACTGCCAGACCAATGCGAGTGCAAAACCGCCGGCCAGGACGAGAGAGCCGAAGGCCATCAGCCGCCAGTTTCTCGCCTGGACGCGAGCCGAGCCGATGCGCTCGTCCCAAATCTGGGCTGCACGCTGATATGGCGTCTCGGGGTGAGGCGTTTTTGCGTAACGAACAAAAGGGCGTCTTAAGGGGGTCATCGGCGGTCGTCCTGATCGAGGGAAACATTCATCGAGCCGCCCCCATCATCACTTGAGTGGACCGAATGGGCGGCGATACTGGCGCCGTGGCCCATGGCCTGGTTGCGCTTCATGCGTTTTGCCCATGCGGGCGGGGCGTCGGAACTGGTGTCGGAGGTCGACCAGTCACCCGAGGAAGCCGTTCCCGACGATCGCTCTCCACTCGTCGCACTCCAAGCCGCAAAGCGGCCGGCCTCATAGCTGTCGGACAGCGCCGAGGCGGCGCGCGACATGGCCTGCTTCACCGTCGAACGGCAGCGCTGGCACCGGCCCTGGCGACACCCGCCACGCCGGCGGCGACCGAGCCTGCACCACCTCTTCCAGATGTCGCTGCGCCAAGTTCCCAGGCGGCCGAAGTGCTGCCGGCCAGATGCGCGCCGCGGCGTGCGGCTGCTGCCGACATACGCGCACTGCCATTGAGTGCGCCTGCCGCGCCGCTCAATCCGGCGCGAGCACCCATAGCGCCAGCCACGCCAAGGCCGCCAGCGACGAGGCTCGTGCCAACAGCGGCACCTGCGCCCAGTTGCGGGGCACCGGAGACCAGCCCCGTCGCAATGCCGGGACCGAAGATCGACAGTCCCATCAGCGACAGAGCGCCCAGGACAAGCGACAGCGCATCCGTGATTGTGGGCTGTTCGGCGCCGAAGCCTTGGGTGAACTCGCCGAACAGGCCCGAGCCGATGCCGACGATGACGGCAAGGACCATTATCTTCACGCCGGAGGCAACGATGTTGCCGAGCACTTTTTCGGCAAGGAAGGCGGTCCGGTTGAACAGCGCAAAGGGTATCAGCACAAACCCGGCAAGCGTCGTCAGCTTGAATTCGACCAGCGTGACGAAGATCTGAACGGCCAGAAGAAAGAACGCAATCAGTACGATCGCCCAGGCGATCATCAGCACTACGATCTGGACGAAATTCTCGAAGAACGAGACGTAGCCCATCAGCTGGCTGGCGGCCTCGAGGATCGGATTGCCGGCATCGATGCCGACTTGCGCCACGCGGCCCGGCTGCAGCAATGCCGAGCCTGAAAGTGCCGAGCCTCCAGCCTTCAGGCCGAGCCCGGAAAAGCTCTCGAAGACGATCCCGGCAAGACGGTTGAAGTTGCCGATGATGAAGGCAAAGAAGCCGATATAGAGCGTCTTCTTCACCAGTCGGTGCAGCACGTCTTCATCAGCACCCCATGCCCAGAACAGGCCGGCCAGTGTGATGTCGATCACAATCAGGGTCGAAGTGAGAAACGCAACTTCCCCACCGAGCAGACCAAAGCCGGAATCGATGTAGCGAGTGAAAGTCTCGAGGAAGCGGTCGATGACGCCGGTGTCGTTCATGGCGCCACCGTTTCGGGATAGGGCCGGTCTTCCGCGAAAGGCGGCGTTGGCGGTTGGAGCGGCGGCAGCCGGGTCGGGTCCTTTTCGATCGACGGAGCCACGTTTGGCATGATCGGGCGGGATGGCCGCAGGAAGCGTCGGCGGCCTTCCGCCCAGGCTTTCCTGCAGGCGTCGTCATCGATCGCCGCCATGCCGATGTCCCGGCATCGGGCAAGCTCGACACTTGCCGGCTCGCCGCCCGGATATGCGGAGCGCGGGGAGGACGCGTCCTGCGAGCCGCCGCCGCGCAGCGCCATGGAGGCGGCGGTCATGGCGGCGCCAAGGGCAAGAACGGCTGTTATCCGGGCGGCGATCTTGAGATCCATGCGGTCTTCGCCTCAGTCGTGGAACATTTTTACGGATGACGCGCTGTAGCTGCTGCCCGTCATGAAACGGCTGAACTGTTCCCGCGCCTGCTCCTGTGCGGCCGCCCTTCTCGCTTGCTCAAGAGCCTCGGCACGTCCTTGTGCCGCCAGCATCGCGGTGAGGTCGGCAACTTGCTTGGCCTGCACGGCAAGAAGCTGGTTGCCGGCTTGCGTCGCCTGCAGCACGCCGACAGCCGACTGGCTGGCGCTGACCAGCGCACTCGTCTGCTCCTGTGTCTCTGCGATGTTGTCGACCGCGACGGCGCCCGCCTTCAGCGAATGCTCGAAGGCAGACACCGAGGTCTGCCAGCGCTGACGCGCGCCGTCGACAAGCTGCTGGCTGGAGAGTTCCGAACCGAAATTCTCGTAAGCGGAGGTAAACTGGCTCTCGATCTCCTGGACGCTATAGGCCAGCTTGTCGGCCTCCCCGAGCAGGCTCTTCATCTCGGAAAAATTGGCCTCGATCTGTCCAAGCAGCGAGGTTGGCAGGGAGGTGAGATTCTTCGCCTGGTTGATCAGCATCTGCGCTTCGTTCTGAAGCGAGCTGATCTGGTTGTGGATCTGCTCCAGCGCACGCGATGCCGAAAGCAGGTTCTCGGCGTAGTTCTTTGGGTCGAACACGATCAGTGCCGATGCCGGTGCCGATGACAGCGCCGTCGCGACGACCATTGCGCCGGCTGCCGCCATGCGACGGATACGGCGACCTGCAAGAACGGAATTCATGAGGGAAGCTCCTTTGTGGATCGGTCGATCACGCCAGTGAGATTGGGAATGAGGTCTGCCGCCCAGGAGAGACCACGGTTCGTAAGCCAGGCCTCGACGAAATGGTCTCGCCCCGCCTCGGCGATTATCCGGTCGATCGCGGCCTGGTCCGATTTGGACGATGCGGCGCAGAGCGCCAGCGCGATCGGACCAAGCCCCAGCTCGAACAGGCGGTTGCCGCGGCGGCTTTGAGAGTAATAGTCGCGCTTCGGTGTCGCTCGGGCGACGATCTCGATCTGGCGATCGTTGAGACCAAAGCGTCGGTAGATCTCTGTGATCTGTGGCTCGACGGCGCGCTCGTTCGGCAAGAACAGCCGCGTCGGGCAGCTTTCGACGATTGCCGGTGCGATTGGCGATCCGTCGATGTCCGAAAGCGACTGGGTGGCGAAGACCACGCTGGCGTTCTTCTTCCTCAGCGTCTTCAGCCATTCGCGCAACTGGTCAGCGAAACCGCCGTCGTCGAGCGCGAGCCAGCCCTCGTCGATGAGCAGCAGTGTCGGCCGGCCGTCCATCCTCTGCTCGATGCGGTGAAACAGATAGGCGAGCACGGCGGGCGCTGCACCTGTGCCGATCAGGCCTTCGGTTTCGAACGCCTGGACCGAAGCCTCGCCCAGCCGCTCGTGCTCGGCATCGAGCAGGCCGCCATAAGGGCCACCGATGCAATAGGGAAGGAGCGCCTGCTTCAGCGGCGAAGATTGCAGCAATACGGACAGGCCAGTCAGCGTCCGTTCGTGGACGGGCGCAGAGGCCAGCGACGTCAACGCCGACCACAGATGTTCCTTTACCTGCGGCGTGATGGACACGCCTTCGCGCAGAAGGATGTCGACAATCCAGTCGGCCGCCCAGGCTCGCTCTGGCGTATGATGAATATGGGCGAGCGGCTGTAGCGAAACGGTATGAACGTCGTCCGACAGATCGGCCAAAGTGAGCAAGGGCAACGGATCGTCAGCCCCCTGCCCAGTTCCGGCATTTCTTCCGAGATCATGCCAATCGCCATGCATGGCGAGCATGGCCGCGCGGATTGAGCCGCCGAAGTCGAAGGCAAAAACCTGGCTGTGCTCGTAACGTCGGAACTGCAGCGCGATCATCGCCAACAGGACCGACTTGCCGGCACCGGTCGGGCCGATGACGAGGGTGTGGCCGACATCGCCGACGTGAAGGCTGAACCGGAACGGTGTGGCGCCTTCCGTTCTGGCGAAGAACAGCGGCGGGGCGCCAAAATGCTCGTCCTCAATCGGTCCAGCCCAGACCGCCGAAAGTGGAATCATGTGGGCGACGTTCAGAGTCGAGATCGGCGGCTGGCGGACATTGGCGTAGACGTGGCCAGGGATGCTGCCGAGCCAAGCCTCGACGGCGTTGACGCCCTCGGCGATGCAGGTGAAGTCCCTGCCCTGAATGACCTTTTCGACCAGGCGCAGCTTTTCGTCGGCAATTGACGGATCAACATCCCAGACCGTCACGGAGGCGGTGACATAGGCTTCGCCGATCTGATCTGAACCGAGATCCTGCAGGGCCGCGTCCGCATCGGCCGCCTTGTTGGCGGCGTCCGTATCAACGAGGACTGACGCCTCGTTGGTCATCACCTCCTTCAAAATTGCGGCGATCGATTTGCGTTTGGCGAACCACTGGCGACGGATCTTCGTCACCAGCTTCGTCGCGTCGGTCTTGTCGAGCATGATCGCCCGCGTGGACCAGCGGTAGGGGAAGGCAAGCCGATTTAGGTCGTCGAGAATCCCCGGGAAGGTCATGGTCGGAAACCCGGTGATGGTGAGTGTGCGCAGATGCGCATCGCCAAGCCTCGGCTCTAACCCGCCGGCTAACGGCTGATCGACAAGCAAGCCATCGAGATGCATCGGCGTTTCAGGTACGCGAACGCGATGCCGCTTGGTCGAAATTGTTGAGTGCAGGTAACTCAGCGTCTCGCCATCATCGAGCCAGTCAGCTTCGGGAACGAAGCCTTCGATGAGGTTGAGCACGCGGTCCGTGCGATCGACATAACTCTTCAGGAGCTCCCAAGGATCGACGCCGGTCTTTTGCCGGCCTTCGTAGAGCAAGCTCTCCATTCGCGACGCTTCCTCGGCCGGAGGCAGCCACACGAAGGTGAGAAAGTAGCTGCTTTCAAACAGCACGCCGGACCCTTCGAACTGTTCGCGCCGCTCGACGTCGAGAAGCGCGGATGCGCAATCCGGGAAGCGGCTGTCGGGATAGCCGCTGGCGGAATTGCGCTGCGCTTCGACAAAGATCGCCCAGCCGGAGCCGAGCCGGCGCAGCGCGCCGTTGAGCCGTGCGGTCGTGCCGACCAGCTCCGCCGGCGTGGCGGAGTCCAGGTCCGGCCCGCGAAAACGCGCCGTTCTTTGAAAACTGCCGTCCTTGTTGAGCACCACGCCCGGCGCCACCAGGGCGGCCCAAGGCAGATAGTCGACGAGGCTGGCGCTGTTGTTTCGATATTCCGCGAGGTTCATCATGGCGAAAAACCTCAACAGCCGAAATGCGCGGGATAGCGCAGGTGCCGGCGAACCACGTCGATGAACTGCGCATCGCGCTTTGCCGCCCAGACGGCGGCGAGATGCCCGACCGCCCAGATGACGAGCCCCGCGACCCACAGACGAAGCCCCAATCCGACCGCGCCTGCCAGGGTGCCGTTGGCGATGGCGACCGCGCGCGGCACGCCGCCGAGTAGGATAGGTTCAGTAAGCGCGCGATGCACCGGCGCGAAAAAGCCAAGGACTTCCTCCTCCATCAGATCAGCGCCCCGCCGCCGAAGGAGAAAAATGACAGGAAAAACGAACTTGCCGCGAAAGCGATCGACAGCCCGAAGACGAACTGGATCAGCCGGCGAAATCCGCCCGATGTGTCGCCGAAAGCGAGCGACAAGCCAGTGACGATGATGATGATCACCGCCACGATCTTGGCGACTGGCCCCTCGATCGATTCGAGAATTTGCTGAAGCGGCTCCTCCCAGGGCATGGAGGAACCGGCAGCATGGGCGGGCGCAATCGTCATGATCGCGGCGGTCGTCGCATACGACAGCTCCACGGCAAGTTTGCGGATAGCCGATGAATTGAAGCGGATCGGGGTCATTCTGAAGCTCCAAAGGGCGAGTGGTGATTCACGGTCATTGTGGTCTCGAGATTTGCTTCCAGGGTGCGGTAGTCACCGGTGGGCGCATCGAGCCCGTCGACGAAGGCGATTTCGACGAGCCGGCGCGCGGAGCCGCGGCCGGCGAGGACGGCGACGAGGTCTATGGTTTCGGCTATCAGCGCGCGCGGGACCGTGACGACGGCCTCCTGTACGAGCTGTTCCAGTCGCTGCAGTGCGCCAATGGCAGAATTGGCGTGAATGGTGCCGATGCCGCCGGGATGGCCGGTGCCCCAGGCCTTCAGCAGATCGAGCGCTTCGGCGCCCCGTACCTCGCCTATCGGGATGCGGTCGGGCCGAAGCCGCAATGATGACTTCACCAGATCGGACAGCGAGGCGACACCATCCTTTGTGCGCAGCGCTACAAGATTGGGCGCAGCACACTGCAACTCGCGTGTGTCCTCGATCAGCACGACGCGCTCGGCGGTTTTAGCCACCTCCGCCAAAAGCGCGTTGACGAGCGTGGTCTTGCCCGTCGATGTACCGCCGGCCACCAGCACGTTCTTGCGTGTCTCCACGGCAAGCTGCAGGACGTCAGCCTGGCCTTCGGTCATGATGCCGGCAGCGACATAGTCTTGAAGCGTAAACACCGCGACTGCCGGCTTGCGGATGGCGAATGTTGGTGCCGTGACGACAGGCGGCAAAAGGCCCTCGAACCGTTCACCGGTCCCGGGCAGTTCAGCCGAAACGCGCGGCGAGCCCGAATGCACCTCCGCACCGACATGGTGCGCGACCAGCCTGACGATCCGTTCGCCGTCTGCCGCGATCAGTGTTTCATTGCTTGCAGCGAGTCCTTCGCTGAGACGGTCAACCCACAGGCGACCGTCGGGATTGAGCATCACCTCGACAATGGCTGGATCGTCAAGAAAGCCTGCGACCGCCGGGCCGAGGGCGGTGCGCAGCATGCGCGCGCCGCGCGATACCGCTCCCTTACTGGCATGATAGTTGGTCGCCATGCGGGTCCCCGTTTCTCGCCACGAACTGGTTCTTGCCGCGGTCGGGGATCATTAGAAAAGGCAGGAGCGCCGGCCTTGCAACAAGCAAAACCGGCGATCGTGGCATGACGTGCAGAGACTTGCGAAATGCGGTGCCGCGACCGCGACAGCTCAGCAACCCGGTGCCCGACTGGCCATCGCCGCTCCAGCAGAACAGGCGGCTATATTCGAGAGGTGGCATCGCGACGGAGGATCAGCGGCTCGTTAGGTGCGTCTGACAGGATGAAGGGACTGCTTTCACCCTCTATGGACCGCTGCCGGAGCGCTCTTTACCGCGGCCCCGGTAGAGTTCCTCGCCGGCCGTCGTCGGATTGGAGTCGACAGGCAGCTTCGGGAGACTGCGGTCGCCGCTTGGCAGACGTCGGCCTGGCGATTGTCGTGGTCAATCCGGCGCGGGTAGGCGAGGCTAGCAGGTATGTTGAAGAGCCTAGAGAACTGTGGTAGAAATTGCCAGAAAGGTAGATTTTTGGAGCTTCTCGTGTCCCTGAACATCAAAAATCCAGCCACCGTTGCTCTCGCCGATGAACTCGCACGCCGCCAGGGTATCAGTAAGACAGCAGCCATTCATCAGGCCCTTAGCGAGCGCTTGCACCGCTTGGGCTTTGGAGAGACCGCTCAGGAGCGTTTGCTGGCAGAATTGCACGCCATCCGAGAAAGAGTGGCACGATTGCCTGAACTGGATAGTCGCAGCGACGAGGAGATCATCGGGTATGACGAGCATGGAATCCCTAACTGATGGTGATCGATACCTCAGCTGTTGTAGCGATCCTTCGGAGCGAGCCTGAGGCAGCAAGGCTGGAACGAGCGCTGGTCTCCGACCCAATCCGTCTGATCCCGGCAACCTGCGTGCTCGAGGCACGCATGGTGATGGTCAGCAGGCGCGGCGAACACGCGTTGGCTGAGATCGATCTTTGGCTGCGCAAAATCGAGGCCGACATCATTCCTGTCGACTCCGAATTGGTTGATCTTGCGACCCAGGGTTGGCTGACCTACGGCAAGGGCCACCACCCGGCGGCGCTGAATTTTGCCGATTGCCTCTCCTATGCTTTGGCAAAGCGTGCAGACGAACCGCTGCTTTTCATCGGCAAAGACTTCGGCCAAACGGATATCGAACCGGCATGAGCACGAGATTGTAAGATGATCGGCTGTCTCCAGCTTGAACCTGTAATAGCGCCCAATTAGTTTCGGCCTGTCGGCTGGGCCTGCATCAAGGAGCCTCATGCCAACTTGGTCCAAAAGCAGAGCAAGCTGGCGTCTTTCGTCCTTCCGATCTGGCGCTGCTGGGCCGCGTCTTGGATGGGTTGGAAGTTGAGGGCCAATCCAGCCGGCCAACTTGTAACTCAGACATTCACGGCCGCGACGCTGGCTGCACGAATAGATGATGGGCCTCGTCGAAAACAGCCCTTGGGAGGGCCCGAAGCTCGCTTGCTTGGTGGGTGAGATGCTCGAGATACTGCGTCGACAGCGGGACAATCACTTGCGCTTGGGCCAAGTCACGACCGCGCTTGACTGGCTCGCGATCAGCTCGTTTTGAGACCCAGAATTGTGAGCAGCAAAAATACGCGGATCGGGAACCACGAGCCGCAACGGTCCGCCTTTTTCATCGATGGCGATTGCTTCGAAAGCAGGGGCGTTTTCCAACCATGCCAGACCAGATCAGCAGTGTGTGGGACCGCGAACCTGTTTTGAGAGGTACTTGAACTCCCGTTCGGGCAATTGGCCGCGCAGGTATTTGGACGACACGCGCGCGGCATCACGGCCCACCAGATTCGGATTCGCGGCCAAGAGAACGACGTCGGCATAATTGCGCCTGAGATTCTGCTCGAGATCGCCGGCGGCACGCAGCCTCAGATGGTCTTTGAAAACGTGCTCTACGGATCGAGCCATGCAACATCTCCATTTGCGGCACCGAAGAGACATTCAGCCCGACGGTTCTGGCGGTGCCGAACGGATGCGAGTGCGGTTGTTCCTCTGCTATGAGACAGGGGCGCGGAGGCCCGGAGAGGTGGACATGCCGCATCGACCGACGGATAATTGTCGGGACTCGCCGGTTTGAAAGGCGTACTCTGCTTTGATCGGTGATAAACATTAAGGGCATCGCCGGCTGTGAGCGAGCATCGTGCTTCCGCCCCAATTCGGGAGGGAGCCATGAGCAGCCCCAACACCTCCAAAATTGGCCTCGCATACTCAGAAGACCGCGATCGGGCGCCACAGCCAATTCCTAGCCCAGAGCCTGTATACAGAAACGAACTGCTGCGGCGCATGTCTCCGGCCGATCTTCAATTGCTCAGCCCTCACCTTCACAGCAGCTTTCTGCCATTGAGGACGCAGCTCGAAACCGCAAACGCCGCTATCGAGGCCGTCTACTTCTTTGAGACCGGGATCGGCTCGATGGTGGCGAAACTCCGGCCGGAGGTCGACGCCGAAGTTATAGTCATTGGTTTCGAGGGCATGACCGGCTCGGCGCTGATCATGGGCGGCGATCGATCGCCGCACGACTGCTACATTCAAGCGGATGCCGAGGTTGCCAGCATGGACGCCGAGCCATTCACAAAGGCGCTTTCCGACAGCCCGACGCTGCGGCTTTTTCTGCTGCGGTACGTGCACTACGCGTGGATCCAGGCAAGCTATACCGCCCTCGCCAATGCGCGTTTGAAACTGGAAGAACGGCTGGCAAGATGGCTGGTCATGTGCAACGACCGCATAGAAGGCGACCGGCTGCCGATTACCCATGAATTCCTGTCGGTCATGTTGGGTGTACGACGGCCGGGCGTCACCCTGGCACTTCAAATGCTGGAAGGCCGCGGTCTGATCAGGTCAAATCGTGGCGAGGTCATCGTCCGTGATCGAACTGGTCTCATCACCTTGGCAAACAGCTCATATGGCCAGCCGGAGGCGGAATATGCCCGCCTGATCGGCGAGCAGGCATCTTCATGATCCGCGCCAATATCGAAGTCCGCCGATGGGATGAGACAAACTACCTAAAGCGGCAGGCCATCGCTAGTGCTGGGCGGGGGGTCTCGATCCGCGAGGGCAACCCCTGCTGGTTGCGACAGTTTGAGTGAGGCACGCCGAGTCTCTCCCTTCCCGCAAAGAATTGATTGTTGAGACCGGAGGCTGTGTCAGCGCCGTTGGCGACCAGAGCAGGATATGGCTGCCAGTCCGGCGCGGGAACCACCATCCAGCCGCAGTCGACGTGTTGTCCGGGTCCCGGCCAGCGTCGACGTTACTCCGACCGATCCCACACACTGACCAGGTCGCTGACGAGCAGCCCTGCAAACGGTCTGAGAAAGCCTACCAAATGTGGCGGAACAAATCATGATCGTTTCTTATTGTGCTGATCAATCAAGGGAGATTGACCATGGGCGACCGGCATAACCCAAAAATCGAGGCATCGGCAAATGTCGGAAAAGACCCGGAAGATTGGGTCAGCGGAGATGACCCAATGACTCCCGCACAAGCCTCATATTTGAAAACTCTGGCCGAACAGGCCGACGACCCTGACGCCTATGCCGACGGCCTTAGCAAGGCGGAAGCTTCTAAACGCATTGGTGCACTCCGGGAAAAGTTAGGCCTGTAGCTCTTCCTCCAGCGAAGGACAGCCGATCGGGTTGGATTGGGACAGTTTTGCTGCAGGTTGTGACCCGCGCAATGAATTTTGTGAATTCAGTGCATTGTGGCTCGACTGGCGATCGAGACGACAAACGGCGGATGGGAGCGGCCGGCTTCGCCCTAAGCCCACCGAGACCTCGCGCGCCCGCCGGTCCAATTCTACTGTCGAAACAGATCAGGCCCTTCCGATGAGGGCCATGGTCACCAAAGACACAAAAAGGACAAGGGCGATTGCGGCGCCCCAGAAGAAAACTTTTTCGGTGCCGCGTTGCTCTTCCTCGCGAGATATGTCTTTCGCCATTGCATGCATCCTTTGCGAAGGTCAGCAACTGAGCAACGTGCTGTGCCAAGGCTGGGTTCCCGATAAACTACTTGCCCGCTTCGCACTGTGAGACAGCTCTCGGAATGAAACTCCAACCGTCGGTTGGTGGACGCATCGCAGCTGGTGCATCTAAAGTTCGCGTGGTCCGCGCACACCGGGCATGCCCGACCCCGAGCCCCCCGCTCGGTGCAACAGCGTTTGATCGACCCGCCGCATCAAACTGTGCGGCGGGCTTTTTTCCTTACGCGATGGAACACCGGCGCGCAGGAAAAGTTCTGCCCACGCAGCAAACTCTTTCCCTCATATTTTTGCTGCCAGATCGGATATCTCCGATCGGCCCGCGTCGTTCTTATCCTCCGGCGACGCGGGCTCGCCGTCCTGCTATCGGTCGTATGGCCGTATGACAACGGGCTGATCACGCTCGGCTTGCGGCGCTATGGCTTTTTCGCGGAAACCTGTTGCCTCTCTCGCGACGTGAGCAGCGCCGCAATCTACTTTATGCAACACCGAATGCCAGAGCAGTTCGCCGGATTGTCGCGAACGCCCACGACTTTCCCGGTGCAGTATTAGGGAGCGAACGTTCCGCAGGCATGGGCGGCCGGATCCTGCTTTTCGCTTCTGCAGGCGAGCATCGGCTTCCAGCCCGATGCTCCAAATGGCAAGCTGTACATCGATCCCGGGCTGCCCGACCGGATCGAGGAACTCACCTTGAACGACATGCGCCAGGGCAAAAATCGCCTCGAACTCCATTTCTGGCGCGTCGGCGCCGAGACCCGTTGGAAACGCGGCGGCGATCCTTCACTGGTGGAAGCGCGAAGTTGTGCCATCGGGGCGAACTTGCGCTCGGCCTGCGTATGAGGTGAGCCCCGGCGGGTTCGCTCGCTGTCGCCTCGGCGGGAGCGGATGCGTTCTTGCCCGTGAGGCGCCGTAACCAGCATCGTTGCGGGCATCATAGGGACTTCTCGTTCGGCGTCTTAAATTCCTGGAGCAGTAATTCGTATGCAGTCATTGGGCAGTTGACGACAGCGTTTACGTCAAGATTGCGACGGTGGTCATTCGTCACCTCAAGCCCCGCCTCGGAAGTGCTTAGCTGTCGTCCTTGTAAGACTTGGCGGCTTCATCGATCTTACGCCAATCGTTTCCGTGGCGCCGCACAAGCTCTCGCGCCTGGGCAGGCGATATACTTTGCGTTTCGACGATGTGGTTCACTTCCGTCTCCTCGCCTTTCAGGGGACGCGAACGAGGGCTCGTTGGCCGTCTGGCCGTTGGGTTTTTTGCATCTCTTCTGGGCATGGATGGACCTCTCCTGGAGCAAAATAAACGGTCCAGCGCGGCGAAGGTTTCGCCACATTAGCGTGTTGAGCAGTTTCACTGATCGCCTCATCGGCTTCCTCTTGCAGGTCTGACTATACGTTCTGATGTTCTTGGACCCAAATGAGCTGCACCGCGTTGTTTGCGCGCATGCTGTGCTTGGCAATCTGATGGAAAAATCCGACGCCCCTGCTGCACCGCAGACAGCTCCTGGTGCCGAAGCGCGCTTTCCGTACGATCGTGCGGCGGTTGAGCGGTTTCGACAGACATTCCCGCGCGCCAGGTGGAGTGACGAGCGGAGAACCTGGTTCGTGCCAGGAAAGACTGCAGCGCGGCGCATCCAGCGCTGGCTTGCGCAAGAGGCCGATTTACGAGCAGCACATGATGACAGCAAGGGACGGGATGCCTTCGCCTTCGATCCCCTGTCGAGCCGGTATCTGGAAATCGCGGACGACCTGCGCATTCGCACGCCCTATTCACGGACGGTTCTTGAGGAACTGCTAGCCGTTCCATGGGCGAGCTGGGACGACGAACTGCGGGCCTGGAGGGTGCCTTTCCGCTCGTACGAGGAGTTGAAGCGCCATTGGCCAAGCATCGAAAGGGCCGCAGGCCGCGCAGAACCGGAGGAGAGGAAACGGCGACGAGAAGCGTCCAAAGACTCCGAGGAATATAAAGCCGCCAGATTGCGGTATGCCGAACGCAGGCGACGTCGCTATCCACTGCCCCCAGACGATTTACCCAGGCTTGGCCGTGCCGTGGCAACGGAGCAATACGGTATCGTGGTCTTCACCGAGATTTCGGGTGAAGTCGTCGACGCCTCGCAGATAGCAGTGTTCTATCCGCATTTGATCGAGGCGAACGTCGACCACGTCTGGGGGCCGATGGCGTCCGGCGACGTTGGCTGAATTGATTAGAACATGGCCCGCTCGGCGTGCTGCCGGATTACCGGAACGGCAGCGAGGCTGGTGGCAACCAACGCTGCCCGAACTCAGGATAGCTCGCCAAATGGCTCGACGCGTGGCGCGAAGAAGGGCACAAGGCTAATGGCATTGTTCTAGCCTTGAAGCTGGGGCCGTTTTCCAGCGTCTGTCCGGTTGCCCCAGTGTTGAGATGTCACCTCGATCGGAGCCTTCCATGTGCAACTGATTGCGAACAACATGTGGCTTGGCTGAACATTGCTCGATGATGACGTCGCTGGCCTTGAAGTTCCCATGCATGAAACCGAACTCGACGTGCGCGTAGGCGCACGACACCAGCATCGATGATCCGGCTCCAATAACCCGCGTGGCAGTAAAGCCATCGACCGGCTTCTATGACGTTTGGAACGCACCGGCTGGACCTAGACTAACGGTGGGCGGGTAGTCAACTTCCCTTCCGAGGGAGCTTGGGAACAGCACACGATTCCTGCTTCCGGCGTGGCGTTCCTCGAATTGGCCAGAACGATGTACCTGAACGCGAAAGATTCATTTCCGCTTCACGCTCAGCGTTTATGGCCATCGCCGGACTGCGATGAAGTCCGCCGCTCCGCTACCGTGTGGCGGGCGCGCCAAGGTCATCGTGAACGTCAAACCGTTTCTGCAGAATTTTGACGCACAAGGCCGATCCGAGGCCAACTGGGGAGTGCATACCAGCTTGGGATTGTGCGGAACCGTACGAAGTCGATTGCAAGCAACCAACCTGGTTGGCCGGGCATTAATTTAGCAAAGCGTGAATTAGGAAGGCATCGGGAGGAAGACCATGCTGCACGTTAACATGCCTCGCGAATTTGAGGTCGGCGATGAGGTGGCGCTGGCAGGTATCGTCATCGCGATTCTCCCCAGTGGGCGCGCCAGGGTGAGCATTCCTTCCTATGACCATCCTTATACGATTGATCCGCCACCGAAAGTCCGGGCCGGTGACAGAGTGGTTCTTGTTGGGGACGTCACGCGCGTCGATCGCGGGGCGAACAAACTCACTGTGCGGATTGACTGCGGCGGGGTGATCACTGTCGACAAGTCGGCGATTACTCGGCTGAGAAAGCGCAACCGGACTTCGGCGGGTTGACGCTCCGGATACACTGCCAGCGTCGGCGCAGGGAAGATGCAAGCGCCTTTGAACAGCCCAAGGGTGCGGCGCCGTCCGATAGATGGGAGCTCGACGGCTAGGGCACGCGTCCAGCGCAGCGTGTCCCTGGCGTCTTCCGGGTTGCTGGTGAAGCAAGTCAGATTCGGGCGATCGCAAGCGCGCTTCACCTGCGTCCGCTCTCGGCAACAGCCGGCCCGCCCGTTCCAAGACGCGTAGCATGTGCATTCGCGTGAAGGCACGCGGGCATCGCGATCGATCGTAACCTTTCTCTGCAACGAGCGCCTGTTCGCCGATCAGCAATTTCAATAGCGATAGGCTCCGGTTCGTACGCATTTTGAGATCACATGTTCGTCCCGGCCCGCGATGCCGGCAAAGGTCTGCTTCGGAGCGTCACGAGGGAACTGCGCGACATATTGCGGTGGAGTAAGCGCCCCCCTGGGTTAACAACCCGGTCACTGACGGCCATGCCGGTCGGTGATGGCAACGACCGCATCGGCAGCGCCCGCAACGGCAATCAAGTTGTCGCTGAAAGCCCGCAAGGTGTCTGTCACGACATAGCGTGCCGGCGAAGCTCCGCCCTGGCGACGGGGATTCGTTGTAGGCCGACCGGACGGCAACGCCGGCCAGATGAGCGAGAACTCGGTGTTGGTCTCGATCAGGTCGACGTTCGTCGTTAATTGCCGAGACTACGAGTCGAGGTCGTAGGGCTCGTGGCCCAGCTCGTTGTGATGAAGCGCTTCTGCCATACACCTGATATCGAACGCCTGGCCGCACGCCGGGCAGACGACATAATACTCCTCCTCCCGAAGTGGCGAAGCGTCGTGGTCTTGGGGAATGACGATGTCATGGTCGGGCATTGTGTCCTCCGGCAACCCGCCCGCTATGCTGGAACGCTTGCCGGCAGGATTTGTTTCAAAGTTATTGCGCCTAAGGAAAGGGTCCGATGTCCGGTTCTGACAGCGATGCCGTCCCACCGGGCTGTTCAAAGTGATAATCATTTGCGACCTTTGGTTACGGCACGGGCAAGAACCTGTTCCTCCGGCGGCAAGGCTCGAATTCAACCGAGCATGCGCGGTCGAAAGAACTCCAATTCGGCAACGCACACTGCTGGCCGAGATCGACTGTGGAGACGAATGCCGAGGGGGGTGGAAGCGGTTGAGTGGCCCCGTCCGTTGTGATTCGTTTGAGTTGTCTAGACTTGAACGGGATCACGACATGGGTTGGACGGAGACCGCCCGCCGGCGATATTGCCGCGCCGGGCAGCGAGATGCAAACGCGTTGACGGACAGGGAATGGGCGTTGATCTAGCCGTTCCTGCCGGGAACGAAGACAACGGGACGACCGCGGACGACAGAACTTCGGGCGGTCGTGGACGCGCTTCTCTACATCGCCTGGACCGGCTGCCAATGGCGGGCATTGCCGGACCGGTTCCCGCCGGTTTCGACGGTTCAACGCTAGTTCTATGCCTGGCGGGACAACGCGCTGTGGAAGACCATCAACTTGCACTTGGTGGCTGCGGCACGCCTGCAGTTGGTCGCGAGGCGAGCCCGAGCGCCGGTGTCATCGACAGCCAATCGGCAAAGACCACGGACGTTGCCGGTTTGCGCGGTAACGACGCCGGCAAGAAGGTCAAAGACCGGAAGGGGCATCAGGGGACACTTGGTCGGGCCGACATCCAGGACAGGGATGGGGCAGTCGGCGTCATCGCCTCCATTCGACGGCCTTATCCCTGGTTGCGCCATCTATTCGCCGACGGCGGCTATGCCGGAGAAAAACTGTCGCAGGCTCTGGCCAATCTCGGTACATGGACCATCGAAATCATCAAGCGCTCCGACGCGGCCAACGGCTTTGAGGTGCTGCCACGACGATGGGTCCTCGAGCGAACTTTCGCCTGGCTGGGACGTTGTCATCGCCAAAGACTTCGAGGCGACCATCGCCAGCGCCGAGGCGTGGATCTTCATCGCCTCGATCGGCCTCATGCTTCGCCGCATGGCAGCTCCGCGTCGTGCGTAACCGAGTTTCGAGTCCGGCTCGTAGAGTCGTGAGACCATTCTGGGAGCATGTCTGGTCTGGGAGAATGTCTGGAAACGAGCTCATATTTGCCGGTGCTCGATCGATGACGAAAGCGAGACGGACGCGACCGAATAGCGACTTAGGTGATAGCCGCGAAACCATCGGCGCACTCGCTTGCGCCAAGATGGCAGCAATCGAGACTTCCGCGACAGCAGGTCCGCTTGCACCAAAAACGATCTCCCGAAGCAAATATCAACCGCTGGAGGGAATAGTATTGAACTGTGAACCCGTGTCCGCCGAGGTTTTCAAGTCCGGTGTCTTGGCAACAGCGCGTCGCGATTGAACGAATTCATGCGACGCGCCTTCCCGCAGCCTTTTCCCAATGAGACTTGACAGCCGCAAGTAGTTCGCGCTCGGTGGTGTGAGCATTTCGAAAAATGGCTACGACCATTACTGTCAAGATTTCGGCCGCCGGGTCCAAAGGGTCGAGATGCTCATCCGCGCAGACCTGATCGAACACGCGTTCGCAAATAGCCAGATCATGAGGGCTGAGGCAGGTGCGATTGAAATGCCGAGGCAGCATCTGTGCGAACCTTTCAGGGCCCGCTACCGTGCTTGCGGCGGGCTTTTTGCTGATGAACCGCTGAAGCGGTGGCTGTCAAAATGACATTGTCATCTGCAGTGACCAGGAATGACTTACTTGGTTCCTGATTGCTCCTTTATTAATCCTAGCATAAGCGCACACTCACGGGCCTTATATTGTCCGGTAATCATAAGTCTATAGTAATCCTGCCGCTTGTTTTCCGGGACGTGAAATCCGCGCCGAAATTCGGCTGCCTCTTTCGGAGTTCGAGTGCAACCGAGTTTGCTGGCGGTGACTTTCAAACTCGCCAGTGAGCATCCGACCTTTGCCGCAATATTTCTCAACGGCTCGTTGTTACCGTATCCATCCAGAATTATCCTCCGACGAGCTTCGCTGTTGAGCCTAGTGGCCATTTTGGTGGTCTCCTCAACTAATATTCCACGATGCCCGATTCTATAGGCACCAGGCTGAAGAGTGTCGTTGGCGGCACATCCAGAAACTTATCTTGGAATGCATTTCTTGCCGTAATCCAGCATGATCGCCGTTTCAGTCGATTCGAGTTCACCAGTCTTGCCAGATGCCCGAAGTACACCACATGATTGAGAGGGGCATGGGCATACCCGATTCGGATATGGCACCACGCGATGGACACTAAGAGGCAAGACGAGGTCCGTGCGGGGCAGCCGCGGGACCGTGATCGGCGTCGTTGGCCACGCGAAGGTCAATCCCACAATGAGGACGCTCCCTCGCCCGCGCCGGCGTTCGAACCTCTGCGCTTTTCAACGCTGGAACTGGCGCCGGAGGATCAGTTCGCCGCTTGGCAAGCGCATATGGCGCCGCTTGTCGAGGTAAGGTTGCCGGATGACAAATCGTTGAACGATGGCTTTCCCGCCGACCACACGGCTTGGAATCTCGGTGGCATGCTGATGATTCAACAGCGCGCGCCGGCACATAGCTTCATGCGTTCCGCCGCGAAGCTCCGCTCCAGTTCGATCGATCACTGGTATATCGTCCTGCCTCGCACCGGCCGGTCGTGGACGGAGATCGATCGCCGCGTTGCGGAAAACCGACCGGGCAAATTGGAGATCAGATCACTTGGCTATCCGTTTCGCGGGAGGGTAACGGACTCGGAAAGTCTCTTTCTCTATCTGCCGCGTGATTTGTTCTCTGATGCGGCGTCAACCCTTGATGCAAAGAACAATTCAATTCTGTCCGGTAACTTTGCCAACCTCTTGGTCGACTACCTCAACAGCATCGAAGCAAGGCTGCGCAGTCTCACCGCTGAAGATCTCTCCCGCATCGTGCACGTAACACGCAGCATGATCATTGCCTGCGTCGGGCCTCCGGCCGAACAGGCTGCGGCCGCCGAACAATTGAGGAGCGTCGCTCTAATGGAGCGAGCGCGTCGATACGTCCAAAACAATTTGGATGCAGCTCGTCTCACACCGGAATCAATGTGCCGGGCGCTCGGCGTATCGCGCTCTCGTCTCTATCAGGTGTTCGAACCGAGCGGTGGCGTTCTCCATTACATACAAAATCGCCGCCTTATGGCAGCCCATGTTGCGCTTAGCGATCCTGCGGACAGCCGGCGCATTGTTGAAATTGCTGAGGCCTTTGCGTTTAGTTCAGCGGCTAATTTCAGCCGAGCATTCAGCAAGGAATTCGGTTACAGCCCCCGCGAAGGCCGCAGTACTGTGGTATTGCCGCGCCCCGCCCACTCTGTTTCGCATGCCGGAGGCCAGGAGGCCTCTTCCTTTGAAGGTTGGCTCAAGGCGCTCGGAAACTGATTACAGGATCGCGAAGCTGATTGGGCGGACTTAGAAGAGGGGTGGCCCGGGGCGGCGAAGGTCACGCCGCCTCATGGACCACAATATCTTCGTGTCGCGCCAACTGCGCATCAGTCACACAGCTGATTCTCGCCAATTCACGGTTTGTTAACGAACTGTGACGGTTCATCGTTATCGATAATTTGCCGCCAATCACGGCGCAGCATACATGGAACTAGGCTGTGGGGGGTCTTATTAAGAGCGCGATTTGAAAGTTTGCCAAGCTTGACAGTTATGCTATTTTTAGATTGGGGGGCGCGAGTCTGCACCGCCTATGGAGGTGGTCCTTGCCCTCAGAGGCTTCAGGCGTCGGCACGGAGAGTGAGGGGCCTTCATCGAGCGACGCTGCACGTGTCGGCGATGGGGTTTTCGCAGACCTTTTGGCGAACACGACCGAACTTTTGTCGTTCTATGACCGTGACTTTCGCCTGACGCACTACGCGGCCAGGCTCAAAGGCTTGTACGGAGGCGCGGTAGCGCCGGGCGCCGCCGTCTGGGAGATCTACCCGAGCTTTCTCGATACGAGCCATCGCGATGAATTTCTTCGTGTGTTCCAGGGCGGCTCTCCGGCCAGCATCGACTTGCCGCGAACATCGGGCGGAGCGCACCGGTCCGTTTTTGTGTTCACCACGGCAAATGGTGCGGGAATCATCGAACTAAGGGAGGACGGCGGGCGGAGCGCAGCGGAGGAACAAGAGCATATAGTTCTGCTTCATCAGGCGACGCACGACGTGCTGACTGGACTGCAGAATCGGCGGCGATTCGGCGAGCGGCTCCAGCAGGCAATGGCGGCCCTCGGCGGATCAAAGCCGAAAGCCGCCCTTCTGCAAATCGACCTTGACGATTTCAAGGCGGTCAATGACACGCTCGGCCATGGAGCAGGCGACACTCTTCTTCAACTCGCGGCGGGTCGTATCCGCGACGCGCTGCAGGACGGCGAATCCGCATACCGGTATGCCGGCGATGAGTTCGCTGTCATCCAATTGGGAAAGGAGCAGCCAGCAGAGGCTGAGCGCCTCGCCGGATCTCTAGTCGACGCGTTCAAGGACCCGTTCGTCATCAACGGCATTCCCGTGTTCGTCGGCTCGAGTATCGGAATTGCTTTCGGGCCGGAGCACGGGACCGACGGCGAACAGTTGATGAAAGCCGCTGACATTGCTCTTTACGCGGCCAAGACAGATGGACGCGGCTGCGCTCGAACATTCAACCGTTCGATGCTGCTCTTGCTCGAGCAACGCGAGAATCTGAGGCGCAGCCTTCGAACCGCGCTGGAGCACGGCGAGCTTTATCTGGAGTATCAGCCGCTCATTCAGCCTCCCTCGTCAGTGACCGGTTTCGAAGCGCTGCTGCGGTGGCGGCACCCCGAGGTCGGAATCATTCCACCCAACGTGTTCATACCGATCGCCGAAGCCGACGGTCTGATGGACGAGATTGGACGATGGGTGCTCGAGGAAGCTTGTCGCCAGGCGTTGACGTGGCCTTCCCCGCTGACGGTCGCAGTGAACTTGTCGCCGGCTCAGTTCCTTAGCGGTTTACTGACGGACACCGTCGCTCAGATTGTTGACGCAGTTGGGCTTGATGCCGACAGACTTGAACTTGAGATAACCGAGAGGGTTCTACTTGAGAAGACGATCGACAATATAGACACATTGAATACGCTGAATGTCCTGGGAATACGAATATCGCTGGACGATTTTGGAACATACTATTCATCGTTGAGCTACCTTAAAAATTTTCCCTTCGATACGTTGAAGATAGATCAGTACTTTATTGCGGACTTGGAGACCGATCTCAAAAGCCAAACGATCGTGCGATCGATCATGAATCTGGCGCACGGCCTCGGGATAAATGTCACTGCCGAGGGGGTCGAGACCGCGGCACAGGCACGGTGGCTGATCAAGGAGAATTGCGATTGCCTGCAAGGCAACTTCCTGGGAAAGCCGCTTGGAGCCGAGGCGATCAGCGGTTTCATCAGGCGGTCCTCGCTGAGGGTGGTACGCGCGATGGAGGAATCAAAACAAGCGCTCTAGCGCCTTGCGGCCTTCGTTAATGGTGAGGCGGAGATTTCTAGAACGATCGACGCAGATACCGCGCAATTCTTCGAGTGGATGCGAGACAGACTCATTACGGGCGCGGAGAAATTTTCATCTCGCAGGCCATCACCCCGCGAGAGCTCAATACTGATGGAACAAGTGAGGATGCCGATGGGACCTGTTCATCATGACCTGGCTGGCGAGCCGACTTTTGAGCCGATGATCCAGATCGACATGGAAATCAAAGCTTTTATCTCCGCTTGGAAGCATTGCGATTATGTCTCGACATACGTGGCCCGGATGATCAGTCAAAACAGGTCAGACTCGGTCCACCATTCAAATCTTTTTTCCTCTGCCTTCAACGAATTGCTGGAAGTCGCCTTTCGTACTCGCCATGCCGACGGCGAACTGGCATGCAGGGTGTCTCGCCATGGCGCGACGGATAGGATCGAGTTAATATTTCCTTGCGTGCCAGAGGAGCGCCAATTCTACGAAGAAGCCGTGTCGCAGTTCGTAGGAACGGAGGCCAGAGAGCGGTATCTCAATTCGGTGTCTGGGGATCTCGCGCCCAGCCGCGAGGTCGTACTCCTGGAATTGGCTGTTGACTACAACGCGACACTCTGGATCGAGGACGCCGACGGCGATGCAATCAAGCTTGTCGTGGACCTTCCGCTTGAGGGCTTGCAACATTGAGCCCTTACGACCTTCTCCCGCGCTTCAAGGCGCAATACGACGCCAACAACCAGGAGTTCTCCATTTCGGGAGTGGTCCGCCCTCAGGCGATGGATGAGCTTGGGCCGAGCATAGCATTGCTCCGCGAGGCGATCGGCCATGTGCGCGGCGTTCTCTACCTCAATGTCAGGCGCCTGACGCAGATGAACAACGCTGCGTTTCACAGCTTTTCGAGGATCATCATCGACGCTTGTCGCGCTCGACCCGATCTCAAATTCGTGGTCATCACCTCAAGTGTCGTCGGATGGACCTCGCGAAAATTCGGTCGCCTGAGCGGAATCGAACCGAACATCACGGTTGAAGAGTATGACACTGAATTCTATCCGGGGCAGGGTTTTCTTGAGGAAGGCGGGTTCGTACCCATCCTGCGCACTCAGACAAAGATGACTTGGCGCCACGAGCGCACAATCTTGCCGCGACACGGCATGAGGCCCGGAATCGTCATGGCCGATGTCTGTTGCGGCATCGGTGATTTCGCCGTGCTCGCCCAGAAGGAGTTCCAGCCATCGCGGATCGTCGCCCTCGACCACTCCATATCCAGCCTGAACTATGCTCGACAAGTGATGCGGGAATTCGACATTCGGGGCATCGAATATACTTATGGCGATGCGTCGGAGATGCTGCTCGACCAAGCGCAGTTCGACTTGGTCACCTGCCGACATTCCCTTCAAATCTTCAATCGACCTGAACTCATCCTCAAGGAGCTCTACCGCATCTGCAAGCCAGGCGGGCGGGTCTATATCACCAACGAGAAGAATTCGCATTGCCTCGGCGAGCCGCGCGCCGAAAGCATTCGTTGGACCTACAACGAGGTGGCGAAGCTGTTCGGGCATTTCGAGATGGATGTCGAGCTTGGGCCCAAGAGCCGGCGATACCTGATCGAAGCCGGATTCGAAGACATCCGTGTGGAGACCTTCATGGTCACTAACCTGGACGGGGATCCGCAGGACTTCGCCGATGTCATTGCGGCCTGGGCGGACGTCTATGCGGGCGAGATGGCGACCAGACGCGGCGATGGACCGGAGTTCGTCGCGCGCTTCCGGCAGGGCTTCGAGGATCATATTTTCGCTGCGCTCCACCCCAAGGGTTATGCGGGGTGGCCGATCTGGGTCGCATCGGGGCGACGGCCGCAATGAAAGCCGACCATGAGCCTACACCGCGATTCGGCCTGCGCTCCTTTCGAGCGAAATTCGTATTGGTCGTTGGCGGCGCAGTATTGTTCGACCTCCTTTTGAGCGGTGGCCTGGCGCTTTGGAATGTTCAAAAGCTGTCGCGCGACGCCACATCCGAAGTCGGTGAGGGCCTGACGATCGCAAACCAGGAATACATTCGTTCCTATGCCGAATCGACAGCGTTAAGCGTCGACCTGCTGCTCGATCGAGTCCATGGGGACGTCAAGGCGTTGGCCGGCGTGCTGCAGGCCCAGATCGACGATCCAAGCAGGCAACAACAGCTCGGAGCCACGCTTTCACAGGAGGCGCCGGGCTCCGTGAAGGTCGTCTACGACTCGCGGGGCGATTGGGCGCAGAACCTGCCGGGAGCGCCTTCCGTGGTCAGCGTCTGGGGCTACCTGCTGGGCGCCGACCACAGTCCGCTGCCAAGCGTTCAGCAGGAAATAGAAGACAGCACCGTGCTGGACCTCGTTGCGCCGACGCTCATGGCCAGCGGGTCGTCCAAGCTGCAAATGTATTATATTGGTCCAAAGGAACGGCCGATTTTCAGGACGGTACCGTATACGGACCAGGCACAGACCTTCGACCGGCTCTACCCAGGCCACAACAAGGCAGAGTTCTGGGAGTTTTTCTTTCCGGGAATCTATGGGTCATGGCAGCAATGGGCCAGGGATCCAGCCTCACATCCGGTCTCTGACGATATCACCCAGACAGCGCCTTACACCGATGCGATCACGGGAAAGCTAATCGTCAGCTTTTTCCACCCGCTGTGGACGCGCGATCGCACCGGTGTCGCTGGTACGGCGGGAGCAGACATCACTCTCGATCAACTCGCGGAAGTCGTCGAACGTGTGAAGATCGCTGAGACCGGGTTCGGCTTTCTCACAATGTCGACTGGCAACGTCGTGGCGATCAATCCGTCAGGCCAGGCAATCATCGGCCTGACTTCATCGAGCGATGCGGGCACCCAGGGCGTCACCGGCCTGGAGAGGTCCCTGCGGGGAAGCACGCAGCCGGCTATCGCGTCGCTGCCTCTCGACCGGAACAATGACGGTGTAATTCAGCATGTCATGCTCGCCGACAAGGGCGAACGCGTACCCTACATTGTTGTCCTCAAAAGATTAAAGCCGACCAATCTGTGGAGTTCGGGACCGATCAAGTCCGAAATAATGTCGGTCGGGATCGTCGTTCCCGAACGAGAGATCTATGCATCCCTATTCGCCGCGCAGAAGAGTATTTCCCGTGCAACCGACCGTATCCTGCTCTTTCAGATCGCGGCGATCGTCGTTTCGCTTCTGATTGTTTTTGCCGCCGTGCTCGGAATTTCGAAGCGGATCACCGCGGGCCTGAGGGCGCTTGCCAGCGCCGCCCAGCGGCTCCAGTCCAAAGACTATTCAGTCCGAGTGAGCATCCCAACGCGCGACGAAGTTGGAGCGGCAGGGGTCGCTTTCAACCGCATGGCTGAGCAGATCAGCTTTCACACCGAAAACCTCGAGCAACTCGTCGACGAACGAACCAGGGAACTTGGGGACGCAAATCAGGAGATTTCCGCACTCAACGAAAAGCTGCAGGACGAGAACGTTCGTCTTGGTGCTGAACTCGCGGTCGCCAGACAGATCCAGATGATGGTCCTGCCGAAACAGTTCGAACTCGAAGCGATTCCGGGGCTGGAGATCGCAGCCTACATGCGGCCGGCCGACGAGGTCGGCGGCGACTATTACGACGTCCTGCAGAACGGGCCACGGGTCAAGATCGGCATCGGCGACGTCACCGGTCATGGTCTCGAGAGCGGCGTGCTGATGCTGATGGTCCAATCTGTTGCACGTGCGCTGCAGGAGACCAACGATGGGGACCCGCACCAGTTTCTGGATCGATTGAACAGGGCAATCTACAAGAACATCGAGCGGACGAACACCGGCAAGCATCTCTCGTTGGCCTTTCTTGACTTCGAGGATGAGCGGGTAACGCTATCCGGCCAGCATGAGGACGTTCTCGTCGTGCGTGCGGATGGGGAAGTTGAACGTATCGATACAATTGATCTGGGTCTGCCGGTTGGCTTGGAGAATGACATATCGAAGTTCATTGCCACGCGTGACATCCTGTTCGGGAGCGGCGACGTGATCGTGCTGCACACAGACGGGGTGACCGAGGCCGAAGACCAAGACAGAGAATTGTTCGGGTTCGAGCGCCTCTGCCAGAGCGCACAAAAACGTCACGGCAGCAGCGCCGAGGATATCAAAACCGGGATCATCGACGATCTGATGGCCCATATCGGGATCCAGAAGATCCACGACGACATCACCCTCGTGATCATAAGGCACAAATAGCCATGACAACGCTGTTCGGTACCCCTGACATTGCAACCGGGATGAAGGAGAGCGCCAGTCGCGTGCGGCTGTTCGACGGACCTCTCGACTTGAGTTGGCGTCATTGTGCCACGACCGCGGACTTCATCGCCGATCTTTTCGCGTTGCGCTTCCGGTCGTCCCGCAATGACTACATAGAAGTGCGGCACAGTATCGGATATCTGGTCAACGAACTCATCGAAAATGCGGTCAAGTTTCGCGCACCAGGTGAGATCTTGATCGAGGCGTCGATGGATTCGGCGTGCTTCAAGCTCAAAGTGTCGAATGACGTGGATGGTGAAGGTGCCTCTAAATTCCAAAGTCTCCTGGCGGATCTCACGGTCGGCGATCCCATGGACCTGCTGATACAGCGAATTGAAAAGAATGCCGCCAATCCCGACGTGGCAGGCTCCGGACTTGGATTGCTGACATTGATGAGCGACTACGGCGCACGCCTGGCTTGGATATTCAGCGCCGCCGACGAAAGCGATCGGCTTTGCGTGGAGACATATGCCTCTATTCCGATCTCGCAAATTCACAACTAGAAGAAACGAAGCCCCGGCTATGGAAATCAAGACAGACGACTACCGTGTGTGGACTGAAGGAAGCGAAATTTTCTTCGACGGTGCAATGCGGCTTGCCAGTTCCGAGGCCGGTGCGCCTATCTCGGCGTTGGCGACCAGTGTTCTTGCCTGTAATCCCGCTTCCATTACGCTCAATCTTAAGGATCTTCACTTTCTAAACTCTTCCGGCATCAACCTGCTCGCGAAATTTACCATCGAGGTGCGCAAGCATCCCGATGTTCGACTGGTCGTGCGTGGAACGCCAGACATACCCTGGCAATCGAAATCATTGCCGAATCTGAAGAAGCTGCATCCCGCTGTGGTGCTTTTGATGGACTGACGAAGGTCGTCCGAATTAGCCAAAGGACGGCGTGCAAGAGCGAGATATGTACGCCCGGATAAGTATTCGGATGCGAAGCTAACGACAATTTGGGCACTTGCGCAGATGCTCGCAATGGCTTGGCGGGGGCTGGCACAGGCGGCAGGCGTCCGGGTTGGGGGGATGTCGGGCCGCCTGTGCCGATCAGCCGTCGCTGCGCAGTCAGAAGTGTGGCGTCGTGGAGTCGCGGTCCACTACCATGAGATAGATCGTGTCGCTCGACGGCGCCGGCGACTTCGGCAGTGGCACGCGCTTGCCGGGATCAAGCAACTTCGCGAGCTTCCTCGCAGCCCTTGTCGAGCAGCCCCGCGACCGGCTCACGCATGTAGGCTGGAATCCGCGATGTGCGTGTCCCGTACGCCGAATGCAAGCCGCGCGGCTTCGAACGCGAGATGCAGCCGCTCCGAAGTTCGGTAGCAAGCCGCGGGGATCGTTCTCAACGGCAATGACCTTTTCCTGCAAGAGCTTGCGGGCGGTCAGCAGCGCCCGGCGCTTCTGGCTCGTGAGGGTCTTCACATGCACCGGGGGAAACAGGTTGACCCGCATCATCTGCGCATCTGCGAATGCCGCGGGCATCATTGCGGTCGGTTGTTCACCTGCGCCTTAAGGAATGCCTTGGTGTGGCGGGTCTCCATGCAGATCACCGGCAGGCCGGCCCTGGCCGGCCTTCGAACAACCACTGCGACAAGGGCCCGGCTTCAAGCCCAACCGGCTCAACCCACCAGCTGGGCTCCTTGAGCACCCGTGCCAGATCCTCCGGATGGCTCGCCACCTTTATCTCGCGGCAAATCTGGCCTGTTTCCTCGATAATGCAAATGGCGGTCACTGACACATCCAATCCCGCATAATGATTCATGCTGCGCTTCTCCCTTCTGATGCTTGTGGCTGCCCATGCAGACCACGTTTTTATCATCAGCTCGAAGCGCAGCACCTTCGATCAACGCCAAGACCGAGACCGTAAAGACCGACGGCATGTTCAAAGCCGCCTATCAGTCACGCCGCGCGCTGATGCCGATCAACGGCTTCTTTCAATCGAAGGACATCTTCGGCGCGGGCAAGAACAAACAGCCCTGTGCCATCGCGATGAAGTCGGGCGAGCCGTTCGCCTTGGCGGCGCTCTGGGAGGATTGGCGCGCCCCCGCTACCGGCGACAACATCCGCACCTTCAAGCTGCTGACCTGTGAGCCGAATCCGCTCATGGCGACGATCCACAACCGTATGCCAGTGATTCTGGCGCCCGAAGACTACATGACCTGGCTGACGACCCTGACCCGGAACATTCTCATGAAGCCGTTTCCAGAAGAGCTGATGAGCACGTGGAAGATAATTTTCTCTCGTTGTTACGTTGTGAGCATGCTTCTGAATCCGGTTCTTTGGCCATTATGAGGGGCACAGACAGGCAGGCAAAAGCATAATCACACCATGACAACCGGCGGTTCAATCTGAGGAGAGAGAAAATAGAAAACGACATATCGCCCTTTCCACCCAATTCCATGCCATCCACCCGAAAGCGGACGGATAGTCAAGGTCGTCGGCACCGACGGCACCAGCGCATTCTCGCCGAAACTTGTGCTCGTCACAGATGTCGACGGGACGCAGGTCGAGGCTTTGGACTACGTCAAGAACAAGCGGCCGGGGCATAATACGGCAACCACGAGGCCGGTGACATCTAAGGATTGTGCGTGCGGTAGAAGGCGCAAATTACAAACGCGATGCCGATGAGGCGCATCAAATCAGGGGAATATGAATGGGCTACGAAGTAGGCGACCCTAAGCACAGCAGTAGCTATCAACCACGTGCCTGTGTGCTTGTCCGTAGACGCATTGCGGCTTTGGTGCCTGCGAGTGAATCTCTTTTTCGAGATTGATACTCCTCTGCCCGCCCCGCGCCATCGCCCAGCGGAAGATCAAAGCGTTTCGGGATTGGCTGTCTGCTGAGATGGATCCAAACGACGGCCCTTATGGCAAAACTGAAATGCGCCCAAGAAGAGCCACCAGTTCCGCCTGACGTTTCGTTTCGGTCTTGGCGAACAGCGAGGCAAGCTGGGAGCGGATCGTGGTGCGGCTGAGGCGCCAACTGCGGGCGATCTCCAGCGGCGCATCGCCTTGAGCCAAGCGCAACGCCAAGTGCGTTTCCGCGCTCGTCAAGCCAAACATCTTTTGCAGTGTCTGAGGATTTGGCCCCGACCTGTTCTCGCGGTCCAGTAACGCCACAATGCTCGTTCCGTCAGGAGCGATAAACCCGTTCTCGTTCAATATCACCGGCCTATCGCCGTTGCTGCGGATTACCACCCACGATAGTGAGCCCGGCAGGAAATGGGCCGGAACATTCGCGATCAGCCGCCTCAAGGCCACCGAAAGACCGCTGGCCGTATCGGCCACTTCTCCCTGGCGCTCCAGCGTGGTTTGAGCGGCTGCGTTCCATTCGACCACTTTCCTCTCGCGGTTCAGCACGAGATAGCCGCAGCCGATGCGATCAAGCATGCCGGTTATAGATTCCAGGCTGCGTGCTCTTGGCTCCCCGACCCCTGCGCCCGATGCACGATCTGGAGGAAAAACATAAGAGGGCCGCGTCGTATGCGCCTCATGGTTATACTTTGTCGTTGTCGCAATGTATCGCCTACCCGAAACAGCATCACCGTGTCTATCCATCAGAGTCATTTTCTACCCCTACCCAAAGTTTCACCAGCCACAATAAAGTTATTCGTGGTCCACAGAAAATCTTCAAGTGACAGTATCACTCCGAAATAATATTACTCTAAATCCGATGATTACACTGTTAGTACCCAAGGATCTGCAGGCAAATCGGCCATAGATCATCAACTGGTTGTAATCTTCCCGTTTGTGTTCCGGCACATGAAAGTCACGCCGAAATTCCGCCGCCTCCGTCGGGGTCCATGTGCAACCGAGTTTACTGGCGCTGACCCTTAAACTCGCCAGTGAGCATCCGATCTTGGTCGCAATATCATTCAACGGTTCGTTATTAAGGTATCCTAAGAATTACCTTGCGACGGACTCGCTTTTGAGCTTTGCGTTCATTTCGGTGGCTCCTCAACTACCCGTTCACAACACGCGATTCTATACGAATCAAATTGAAGATGTCGTTAGCTTCACATCCAGAAACCTATCTCGGAGTGCATTTTTTTAAGATTTCTTCATGCCGCCAAGCTGCCGATAATATTCCTGCTCACCTGTTCCACCACCACACAGCCCTCCCACGAAAGGGTAAGATTAATAACGAGCGAGATGGCGAGAAAGAAAGGTGGCATTGGGGTGGTCGCCCGCCTGCTTCGGATTTATTCTTTACCCGCGCCGCGCATCGCATCATGGGACTACCCGGCCTGGCAGCCGGAATTCAAACCTGGGGAATTCTCAACATGAATACCGAAACCGGCGCCCTGCGTGCCGACAATGACAACACTCGTTTCCGCGGCGGCATGCGTGCGGTGCACTGGCCGGCCAAAGAAGATCCAGCCGCAGCGCTTGCCGTGCTGCAAGAGATCCCGCGACACCACCGGCCAAACGCGTACAGAAGGCGCGCAGGGTTATCTTAACCCGCGAGACGCCAATCCCGACGACGCCGAGAGGCATGGCGTGCCAGGCGACGAGGTGACGTCTGAATCTATGGTGGAGCCGGCACAGGATGGGCTCGACGAAGTGTGGCCGGAGATTCTGCATCAGATATGGCCGTCAGAGCGTGACATATGCCGGGCGTTGGGCTGGATTGAATGGCCGCGCACGGGACGGAGCGAGCCGCTAGGCCGGTGATGTGCTGTGCTTGCGGAATGTTGTCGCCTCCTGAAGGGCGTAGCATGAGACCGGACTTTGATGGCCATGGGCCGAAATTGCTGGCATGCACTTCTACACAAAACCCGGCGCTCGCAAGAAGGCCGAAGGCGCGATCGCAGGCGCGGTCTTGACGCCGGGGCGGACTACTACGACGAAACACTGCTCCACGCGGTCGTCGACCTAGCAGGCCAAGCGGCAGAATGAGGCGCAGCTTGGGGACCCATCAATGAGGATCGCTATCGTCAACGATATGCCCCTTGCGGTCGAGCTTCTGCGGCTACTGGTTACATCAACCCCAGGGCATCAGGTCGCCTGGATCGCGGTAAAAGGGCGCGAGGCCGTAGTGGCCTGTCAACGAGACCTCCCGGATTTCGTTCTCATGGATTTGGTGATGCCTGAAATGGACGGCGTCGAGGCTACCCTCAGGATCATGGCGGAGCGCCGGCGTCACTGCGACCACGGCAAGTGGCCGGCGTCATTGGGGGCAGTTGGGGTAGATGCCAAGTAGACGCCGGCCCAGCGGGTTGGGGTCCGCCACCGGGAATAATAGTGGGCCTGGAGATTCAGGTAATTCCGTGATCACGGAAGACGAGCCTTTGCGGTCCCTTCGTTTCACTCTTCGTTTACCGAGCGCACGCGGCAGGAAAGCGTTCTGTCCAATCACTCCCGCAGCACGATGCAAAAAGACCTTGGCCATTCTCATTCGGGTTGCCTGTGAGACATATGAGGTGGCTCAACCGGTCAGACATCAGAAAAGGTCGCGAGGAGAGGCGGCCACCTCCATAAGCTGCTCGTCAGCGCCATCCATATGCGCCCCTGTCAGGACGCTCTAAGTTATTCTTGATACACGACGCGGTCTCGTCCTTCCGACTTGGCCCGGAACAGCGCCAGGTCGGCTGCGTTGATGAGATCATGGGGCGTATGGCTCTCATTGGGTACCGTGGTTGCCACACCAACGCTTATGGTCACCCGCTCAGACCCGTGCGGAATGCTTAACTCTCGCACGCTCTGGACGAGCCGTTCCGCGACGGTGCCCGTTAGGACCAACGAGGCATCGACCATCACAACAACGAACTCCTCGCCTCCATATCGCGCAGCAAGATCCGTGGAGCGATTGCAACTGCTCTGGATCACATGGGCGACCTGCTTCAGCACCTCATCCCCCGCCATGTAGCCATCGTGTCATTATAGCGCCTGAAGTCATCTGCATCGATCATCAAAAGCGACAACTGACTCTGCGTGCGGATCGCGCGCTTCCATTCCGCCGCGAGATGCTCATCGAGTAGCGCCGGTTTCCGAGACCCGTATGGCATCGATCCGTGTGAGGCGCTCGAGCTCCAGGTTTGCCCGCATTGACTGCCGCTGGCTTTCTCGGAGCGCGCGATACGCCTTCTCTCTGAGCGTGGTCCAGATAGGCGCGAGTGTGATAACGGACACGAGCATCCTGCCGTTCTGGTCGATCGGGCTGGTGCGCATCATCGCCATTCCGTGGCTGATCACCGGCACGGCGATGTTGATCTTCTTCTTCGCATCGGCATTGGGCGGGGCCTGTCCGCCATGCTGCTCGGCCACGTCGCCCTTGCGCTGCCCTATGTCATCGTCGTGGTGTCGGCTCGACTGCAAACCTGACCATCGCAATTTTTTGGTGGTCTTGCGGCCCGGAGCAACCGATCCCGGCAATGATGATGGACAACGACATGGTTGGCATCGCCAAGGTCTTGCCGATTGACAGTGACATTTCACTCAGAAGCGGTGCGCCGGGCTTGCGGCTAGTGCGCCGTTTGCTGCTGTTTTGAGATTTGGCCAGGTGCGTATTCATTGGCCTCGAAGACATGATGATGAACACGTCCCGTGAACATCTTGAGCAGCTCGCCGGTAACGTCCCGGCTCTGAGACCGGACGTCGGACTGAAGTGCCCGGTTGCAGCTGTCCATGGCCGAATACCGGATGGCGAGCGCCATGGCGTAGATCGGGGCGCCCTCGTCCCGCACCGCACCGTCCAAGACTCGCACTTCCTCGGCTCCGGGAAACTGCGTCCACAGCGGCACCAGCTTCTCCTTGACGAACCGCCGAAACTCGCTCTCGCGTCCGGCTTGGATTTCACCCTCGAAGAGGGCGTAACGAATGATCATGACGAGGGTTTCCTAACTTTCTACCTGGGATCACCTGCCGCCCGATGGCGGCAGTTGGCGGGTCAAGCAATTTTCTGAAGTTGCGATCACGACGTGAGTCTGGCTTTGCGGGCGCATCGCGTGAGGCGCCCGCCTTGCCGAATTCCTATTTGCCCCAGATCTTCTTGTACTCGTCCCGGTAACCGTTGCCGGGGTCAAATGCATTGTTGGGGCCGCCGTCGAACTCGACATTGTCCGCCGTCACGACGTGCAGCGGCGACAGGTAGCCCGACCACTTTTCACCGGCAATGGCGCGGTTGAGTTCGTCGACCAGTTGCCAGCCCTGCAGGTTGAGCGGTTCGGCGACCGTTACCTTCTGGAACTGGCCGGCACGGATGCGCTGATAGGCGGATTCGGAGCCATCGCCGGCAGCGACATTGATCGGCGCGTCGGTGCCAGCCTTGCCGGCCGCGGCAAGCGACGGTCCCATGAAGTCGAAATAAAGGTCATTGATCGCCAGGGAGTGCGTCCACGCATCGCCGTATTTCTGCAGCAGCGAAGTTGTGAGCTGCGGCATGCGCTGCGAGGTCTCGGCGATCGGCGTGTCGACGTATTCGAGCACCTTTCCACCGAGCCGCTCGATCTCCGCCTTCATCTTGTCGGCCTTGGCAATGGCGATGGCGTAGGTTGAGTCAGTGAAGACGATAACGCCCGGCTTGCCTTTGGCGTCGGCATAGGCCCAGTCGGCCGCAGCGGTAGAGACTTGCATCGCATCGGTCGAGACATTGGCGAAGACGCCGCTCTTTTCGTCAGGCCCGATAACCGGTCCCGCATGCCATGAAACCAGCGGGATACCCGCGGACTTCGCCTGCTCCAATGCCGGCGCCTGCTCGATGGCATCGAACCCATCGATGACGATGCCATTTGGCTTCAGCGCTATCGCCTGGCCGAAAGCGGCGGTGCGCCCGCCAATCGATCCGGCGCCGTCGATTACCTTGACCTCCCAGCCGATCGCATTGGCTGCTTCCTCGACGCCATTGGCGACGCCGAGAATGCCGCCATTCTTGAGGTCCCCGGCGAGCACGACGATAGTCTTGCCTTGCTGGGCCTTCGGACCAGTGGTGGGGCCGTCCCAAGCGGTGACCTTCTGGGCATACTTTTGAACGACCGCCATGGCGTCGGCCATCTCGTCCGCGCGCGCTTGGTTTGAGAACAGAGACGGAGCAGCGGTCGCGATCATAATCAAGGCGATGGATGCTCTTAGGAATGTTCTGCGTTGCATGTTCGGTACCTCCCTTGGGGTTTGAAAATGTCCGGCCTTCCCGAGAAGGCCTGAGCGGTCGGCGCGGCGCGGTTTCAGGCAGCGATTTCCCGCTGCCGGACCTGAGCCAGCAGGCTGGGTGTTCACGTAGACAGCGTAGAGAGATGTTTGAGCGGTGATGTAGAGCCGGTTCCGGTTCGGACCGCCGAAACAGACGTTGGAGACAAGTTCCGGAACCAGGATTCGGCCTGTCAAGCTCCCGTCCGGCGAATAGACGCGGACCGAGTCCGCGCTCGAGGCCCAGATATTGCCGCCGCAATCGACACGGAAACCGTCGAAGACACCCGCGTCGCATTCGGCGAAAGCACCGCGCGCCCGAGCGGAGAGACCGTCTTGCGCAATATCATAGGCCTTGATGGCCCGCGGCAGGCCGGGCACATGGCTTGCGCCGGTCTCCGAGACGTAGAGGGTCTTTTCGTCCGGGGAGAAAGCGAGACCGTTAGGCTGGACCAGGTCGGTGATGACGGCACTCACGTCGCCGGAGGTCTCGTCGAACCGGTAAACATGAGATCCGCCGATCTCCGCCTTGGCAATGGTGCCTTCATAATGGCCCTCAATGCCGTAGACCGGATCGGTGAACCAGATCGTCCCGTCGGATTTGACAACAACATCGTTCGGTGAATTGAGCCGTTTGCCGTCGACGATTTCGACAAGGGTCTTCCATCCTCCGTCATGCTCGAGCCTAGAGATGCGCCGGCCGCGATGCTCGCAGGCGACGATGCGCCCTTCGCGGTCGAGGGTATGGCCGTTCTGGTTGTTGCAGCGCGTGTCGAAGACGCTGACGGAGCCGTCGGTCTCGTCGTATCGCAGTACCCGATCGTTGGGAATGTCAGACCACAGCAGGTGCTTGGCGGCCGGAACATAGACCGGACCTTCGGCCCAGCGGCTGCCGGACCAAAGCTGCTCCAGCTTGGCATGCGAAATCGTCAGCTTCCGGAATCGGTCGTCCAAAATCTCGTAGTCGCCAAGCATTGTTTGCTGCAACCGGCAATCCATCGTCATTGTCCCTGAACTGGTTCCGTGCCGGTCACTTCGCAGATTGCGTGACATTCTTGATCCTTGCTGTGTGCGCCACGCCGCGCTTTCGTTGCGCGTAGCCGGCGATGCCGATCGCAACGAGCAGTGTGACGCCGTTGAACAGGGGCTCGACGAAGAACGAGCCGCCGAACTGCTGGATGCCTGAAATGCCGACCGCCAGGATGATGACGCCCGTCATCGTGCCCCAGACGTTGACTCGTCCAGGCTTGATCGTTGTCGAGCCAAGAAACGCGCCCACGAGTGCCGGCAAAAGATACTCCAGCCCGACGCTGGCTTGGCCGATGCGCAGTTTCGAGGCGAGCAACACGCCCGTCAGCGCCGTCAGGAAGCCCGATGAGATCAAGGCTCCAATGACGAAGCGGCGCACCGGAATGCCGTTGAGGGCGGCCGCTTTCGGATTGGCGCCGATGGCATAGATGTAGCGGCCAATTGGCAGATATTCGAGGACGATCCAGAGCGCGACGGCGATGCCCAGCACATAGAGGCCAGTGATCGGCAGCCCGAAAACCATCGTGCCGTTGAGCGCATAAAACCCGTTGGGCAACACACCAACCACTTGCCTGCCGCCAGTGTGCCATAGGGCCAGCGCATAGAGCACGGTGCCGGTGCCCAACGTGGCGATGAAAGAGTCGATGCGGGCTACCTCGACCAGCAGGCCGTTGAGAAAGCCGGTTGCCGCCCCAAGAAGCAGCACGATCATCACCGCTAGGGCCATGGCAGGCCGAACATGGTCTGCAGGCTGATGGCAAGAATGTGCCACAGCACGATCCCATAGCCGACCGTCAAGTCGATGCGCCCGGACGCCATCGGGATCATCGCCGCCAGCGACAACAACGCGATGATCGCCTTATCGGAGATGATCGAGCGCACATTGAGCAGCGTTGGAAAAGTGTTCGGCAGCAGGATCGAAAACAGCAGGATCAACAACAGGGTCAGGATAACCAGCCCGTAGACCGGCAGCAGCCGGATGACCTTCTGCGTCAACGGCAATCCCGCCATTTCGCCACGGGTCGGCTCGAGTGCGCTGGATTCGATAGATTGCATGGCTTTGCTCCGGAGGGTCAGGCGGCTTCGGAAGCCGATGCCGCAGTGATCACGGCGGAAGTGGTCAGGTCTTTGCTGGTAAGTTCGCGAACGATCTGTCCTCGAAACACCAAAGCGCGGTGGCAGATGTGGGCGATCTCCTCGAAATCGGTCGAGACCACGACCACGGCCAGGCCGGCTTCGAGCGCGCGTCCGATCAGCCGGTAGATTTCGGCCTTGGCGCCGACGTCGACGCCGGCTGTAGGATCCTCGGCGATCAGCAAAGTGCGGCCGGTGTGCAGCCACCTGCCGACGACCACTTTCTGCTGGTTGCCCCCGGACAATGCCTCGATTGGCAGGCTCGGATCGTTGGGGCGCAGCCCGACTGAACCGCCGATCGCTTGTGCGAGGGCAGCCTCCTTGTGCGGCGCCAGAAAGGAGAAAAGGCCGCGCTTGCCAGCGCCCGGGTTGAGGAAGCTGTTTTCCCGGATCGACAAGGAGGCCGCGATCGATTCTTCGGTCCTGTCACGTGCTATCAGGCCGACGCCGGAGGCCGTCGCCGCGATCGGGCTCGACAGGTCGGGGTGAACGCCGCTTATCGTCACGGAGCCCGAAATGGCTGACAACCGAACAGTGCCCGGCCGACCAGTTCCTGCCCGGCGCCGCGCAGCCCGACCAGGCCGAGCAGCTCACCCTTGCGCACGTCGAAGGAGAACGGACCGGCGCCGGCACAAATCAGGTCGCGGACGGCGCAAATCGTCTCGCCGGCCTCGGTCGACGCCTTGGTAAAAGCACCTGGTCTGTGATCGGTTGGGGCGTGGCCACCATTGTCGTTCAACTATGCCAACCCTACCCCTGTGGACTTGAGACACGCGCCCTCTGCGTTGGAAGGCCATTTCCCTCTACCGCATCGCTGACTGGCCCTGCTTGATCTCACCCCTCATGCCGCGCTTCCTCGATCGGTATGGTCGCTCGCGTCATCGAGCTTTGTTGAATCTCGCCATCGTTAGCATGTTGCGCGGATGTGACCTTGTGAAGACCGACATCGAAAGCTCGGTCCTCGGTCCGAAGATACGGACGCGTGCGGTTGAGCTTGTTCTCTGGCTCGACGGCGCAGAAACGACCGAGGATTACTTCCAGACCAGAATTGATCGTTCGGCGCATATGAGCACAAGCCAATACTCCCGGTTGCTCGATGAAAGGTTAAAGCGATCGGTGTTCGGCTCGAGGATTACTGCACGCATTCGCTTGGTGGACCAATGCTTCGATCATTTACAAGGCAACCCGGCAAGTGCAGGAACTTTCAATTATTCGCCGGTTCAAGTACGCTTCCGATTGCCATGTCGAACGCGCGGCCAAGGAGGAGGAAGGCATGCATCGGATCGCCACTCTTGCGACTTTCAGCATAGGGCTTGCCTTTTTTGCAACCATATCAGCGTCACAATCCCAAGCTGCACCTTGCGGTATCGTGCACAAGCAAGCCCGCCAGCCGCTGAGTGATCAAAATTTCTGGTTGCTCGCTGAACATGACGGCAAAGCTTTCGTCGACCAACGCACTTGCCTTGTTGCCCGGCTAGACAGGCTTGATCAACCCGCAACGCTGAGCGATGCGATGGGGTACTGCGCCACGCTCGGGCAAGGCGGGCCGCACGGCGACATGGGCTGGGAGCTTCCGACGATGGCGGAACTGACGAGCCTCGATTCGGCAGACTGGCCAAGTCAGCGCGAGGCGTTCGCGCAATACAAGCTGCCGCCGCTCGCACGTAGCGAAACCGAATACTGGACCCGCACTGAATGGCCGGGCCTGGCAGGGTCCTTTGCGGTCGTTGCCTTCAGTGCCCCCACCACTCTGGTGCGTCCGCTTGAAGCGTCCAAGAAGGCAGGCGTATGGTGCGTTTTTGGGGCGCCCGCCACAGGCTTGGACTAGCTGCCTGGCAGCCCGCGCAGATTGGTTGAGGTTAGGGCCCAAGGCCAGATCGTGACCTCCCGCATTCGAACCGTGGGCGCCGAACGATGCTTGGACGGGGCCAAGAGAGCGGAAAAGACAACTCTTTACGATGCGTTAACTGCATCAACACTTAGGCACGCATTTCCGTAACGGAATGCAAAAAGCCACGTGTATCGACAGACAAACCGTTCTATCTTACTTTAGCAGTGCATTTTAAAGCGAAGCTGAATTTGAATTGGCCACGCCTTCGGCGGCCAATTTCCGCTGTAGCGAACAAATACCAAAAGTAGCCTGCTAGCATATTGCCAGTAAAGAGCAATGAGGCCGCCGTTTCGACGGTGGGGGAGGCTTTTGTGCATTTTCCTTTGGTCGTTATGTTGAAGAGGTACATCTTCAATCGAGCGATCATCGTCGCGGCGTTTCTTGTGCACGGCGAAGGAATTGACCCCGCTGCAGCCCAGCAAATCTGCGGCCCCGCGCTATCGCAGTGCGACCTGCAGACCGACCCCGCATGCCTTGAACGCACCTATGCGTGCGGTGAATACGATACCGTTGTCCAGTCGCTCTTCGTCGAGCGGTTCGAACCGACGCCCGACCAGAAATACTTCGTCGGCGCCTCATTCTACGGCCGCCACATTCGCGAACGTGCCGCCGGCGTGCAGTGCGAGATGGTGAAGTTCGCGCGCGAATACCTGACCGACTATCTGTCCGGCGTCGAGACCGAGTTCACCACCAGCGGCTCCTTCGGCACGGTGCGACAGATGGATCAAATCTATCATGCCGCGCAGATGCTGACCGACCTCGGCAGCGTAACCGGTTGCCCGGAATCGGCACTCACACGCGCCGCCGTCGAGGACATCGCCCGCAGTGAGGCCGTACGCTATGCGCGCTCGGTGTTCCTGCAGCCGCCGCCGGAAGCCCGTTCCTCGTTCGAAACGCTGCAAGGCGCGCTGAGTGGCTTCGTCAGTCGGGCGTCAGACCTCGAAACGGGCATCGCGCTGCGCCGCGTCGAGATTAAGTCGGCCGACACGCACTTGAAGGCGATCCGCGCCATTTTCGCGGAGATCTTCGGACCGGTGAGCGGTGCGGGCGCGACGCTGGTCGCCAACACCTCAATCCTCGACGGGTTGGCAGCGAAGACGACGCAGATGCTGCGCTCCGTCGAAGTTTCGGAGGAAGAGTTCAAGCGGGCGCTCGGCAACGTAACGCCTGAGCAATACGCCAATCTTAATCGCAAGACCGTCGCTAGCGCTGAGGACTTTCTCAAAGTCTCCGCCTTCCACATCAATATGATCGGGGTGCTGCTCCCGACCGATCCGGCAAAGCCCTTCTGGCGACTGGATGCCGAGGTTCATGCCGACAACGCGGCACAGGGCGCATTCAATGATCTCACCAAGATTAAGGCGGACTGGAAGGCGCACGGCGCTGCGACCGGCATCTGCGCCCAGGCAGGCGCAGCCGACAGGGTGTGGTACTGCCGATGACAAGCTTCCGAGACATCGCGTTATTCGTCATCGTCAGTTGCGTGTTGGCCAGCGAAGCCGGCGGCGCATCGATTCTGGAGCGCGCTTACACATCGGAAAAACTTGACGGCTTCTGGAACGCCACGCTCTCGAACGCGACGCCCGAAACGACCCGGTTCAGCTTGCTCGCCCCCGGCCCCGTTGCCGTCGAACCGAGTCACGAGGCGACGCAGCCCGATTTCGGCCTGCCCTTCGCCGGCGAGGTGATCGGCGAGGCATCTGCCCCCTCGGGCGGCAGCCGCAGCGTCGGCTTTCCGGTCATCCCGCTTTCGGCTGACGACGCCTCGGTGCTGATGCGCCGGCTCGCCTGGGCGGAGATCTATCTCAGCCGCTACCGCTTCTTCGCCCCGGTCTCGACCGATAACGCTGAAGAACTCGCCGCCCTCCTCGGGCGACAATACGCAGCCGCGATCGAGGCTTACCTGATCACCGGGCGGCTTTACTTTTCCGGAGCCGACTTGCAGGAGAAATGCCGGCATCTGACGCGTATGAACGAGATCGATGCTGGACCTTTGTCGGGCGCAAGCGCGGATGCGCTGCCTGCTGCCTGGCGCCCGCTATTCCCGATCGTTGGGGCGGTGCGTGCACGGCTCGGCTCGGACGCGCTGGCAAAGCTGGTCTGTTCGGCCAAGCCAGTGCGTGGGCGGGCCGAGACGACCGGCCTCATCGAGACGCGGGTGCGCGAACAGATCGTCAAGGCGGTCAGGACGAAGGTCGACGACACGCTCAACCTGATGAACGCCGCTTCGACCCAATATCAGTCGCTGGTCAACGAGATGGACGTGACGATCAAGTCGGCCGAGGTGATGGAGTTGGAGCGAGTACTCGGCAACGCTCAGGCCAACATGGTGCTTGTCAAGGAGGACCAGCTGAAAGCAGCCGAGACGATCGCCACGCTGCAGGCCGTCGATCTCTCCAGCCTCAACCAGCCGGATTCGCTGAAGGAGTTCGAGGACGGTAAGGCAAGGATGTTACAGATCGTCGGACAAATCGAAGGGGTGATGACGGCTCTGTCCGGCCTCGCGCATGTCGTCGACGATCCGACGATCACGTCAGAGCTTTCTTCCTGCGCAGGACTGGCCGGCGCGTATTCGACGCTCGACCTCACGCTGGACACCGGCGCGCTGACTGCGAAGATCAATGGGCCCTACGAAGACTGCATCAATCATGCCCGGGCGGTGGTCGGGCGGTTCCAGAATCCTTCGCTTTCCAAGGCGCAGATGGCCGAACTTGCCCGGCACGTGCGCCAGATTTCCGAGGTTCTTCTGACGACGGGGCAGCCATGAGACGGTTTTTCCTGCTTTGCGGACTGGTTGCCGGCGTCGTCTTCGGCGCTGCGGGAATGGCGCGCGCGCAGGACTGCATGGCGCTCGACGTCGACGCGGCGGCCGGCCATGCCGGCGAGCTGACGACCCTGCTGAAGATCGCTAATTTCCGCGCCGACGTAAAATATATGGGTGAAGTCGCCACCGAACTCGAACAGTTCCTGACGACCTGCGGCGACGAGGCGACCGGACGGCTGGCGATCGTGTGCGATTTCGACTGCCATCTGCAACTCGGGCGCTACCGCCTGTTCCTCGCGGCCGACATGCCCTTCCTGTCGTCGGCGAGCGGTGTCAGCCGAAACGATACGCCGGTTTCGCCGCAGGCGGCGCAGGAATTCGGCCGGCAAGGCATCGAGATCGTCGACAGGGGTCTTCGCATTCTGGCGCGGCAACAAGGCAACGACCAGGGAGCCGCGGCGGGAGCGGATGCGAGTTACCGCAGCTTCGTGCGGCAGTTGACGGCGCTGTCCTCGCTGAAGATCCAGTTGCTTATGAACACCGGCGACGTCTGGTACCAGACCCTCTCGGAGGCGCGCGTCAAGGCGCTCGACTTCCTGGTCTACGATACGTTGGGCGCTGTCGGAGGCGCCGGCCTCGACAGCCAACCCAACCTCTCCAAGGCCTACACCAATTACGAGGCCGCAATGTGGGTGCTGGTCGAGACGCAGATGGATATTCCGGGCGAGTCCACCTACGACGACTTGCGCGCCGACCTGCTGCTGCAGCACAGCGACCTCGATGCCCGCATGGACAGCGTGCACAAGGGTTTCCTGTTCCTCAACATCGACCCCATGCAGTTCACCACGATCCCGTTCGAAGAACTGCAGCAGGCCCTGGCCGAAAGCGAACAGCGACTGACCGAGGTCGAGCGCAATGTCGAGGCGCTGGTTGAGCGGTGGTACGCGAACAAGGAAGGCCAAGCGACCCGCGCGATCGATGAGGAGCGGACGATCCGCAGCCAGGAAGTCAACCTGATCGCCCACAAAATCGGCAAGCTGGAGCACGAGGCGCAGACCTTCGCCACCACCGTCCAGCAAGAGATCAACGCGGTCGACGCCGAGAAGGACACGTTCGGCTATCGCCAGCAGATCAGGTCGCTGGAGATCGAGCTCGGCACCAAGATCGCCGAGTTCGAGAACCAGCGCCGTCAGATCAATGACAGGCAGGAACTCGATCTCATCGTCCTCTCCAAGGAGGCCGAAGTCGAGCGGCGCAACGAACTGCGCTGGCTGCTGAATTGGGAAATGACTCAGATGAACCTCGATCTGCAGATTTCCTCGCTCGAGAGCCAGATCACCGAATATGCCCGCCAGACCGAGCGCAACGCCAACCAGCTCGAACAGGCGGTTCGCCAGCGGCAGATCCTCCAAACCCAGATCACCAACAACCAGGGTGCGATCGCCCGCGCCAACGACACAATCACCGAACTGCAACTGCGCCAGACCGATCTCTATCAGCGCCGCCGGGCCGTCGACCGCGAACAGCTTTGCGGCATCGAGAACCAGCTCGCCCTGATCGGAGAGGCGCCGGCCCATCCATTCACCCCGCTGCTTGCGGGCGAACAGCCGTGCCAGACAGTGACGCCGGCCTTCACGCGCAACCAGTATGTCGCCCAGATGTGCGGCCCTGATGGACAGTCGGGCCTCAGGGCTCAGCTCTTGGCCACACAGACCCAGGCCAGGGCTTTCCTGATGAAGTGCGTCATCGGTGACGCCGATTTCGCCGACGTCGAGCCGCTGATGTCCGACCAGCAGATGATCACGTCGAACGTCTCGCTGCCGCAGGAACTGGCGAACGTCAGTTGCGGCTCGTTCACACAGACGGAAACCGACTTCGCCAAGAAGCTCTATGAAGCCGAGCGTGACGCCTATGCCAAGAAAAAGGCGGACCTTGAGGAAGCCCGCGACCAGGTCGACGGCCAGTTGACCGAAGTGATCGCCTGGTTCGCTGCGTTCAACGGCACGACGCAGGCCGCGCAGATCACGCTCACCGCCATCCAGGCCGCCTACGCGATCTCCGCGGCGATACCCGAGGTCAACGTCTGCGCCTGCGGGCTCGCCAGCGGCGCGGCGACCAAGATCGACACCTCCAAGGTCGTCAAGGCGTCGCTCGAAGCGGCACAGTCGATCTTGTCGACGATCATCGCGACCGGGCGGGTGACGCAGGAGAACATCAACCAGATCAACGGCCTGCAGCAGAGGATCACGCAGCTGCGCCAAGCGAATGAGGAACTCGACCTGGACAAGGCGCTCAAGGCCCGGGCGCTGATCGACACGCATTTCCAACTCGCCGGCCGGCTGGCGCAAGGGGCCGAAGAGATCAAGGAGCTGACACTGCAGGGCTCGATGGCGGCGGTCGACTGCCAGAGCCAGGATCTCGGCATCGACGAACAGGTGGCGCGGCTCACGTCCGACCATGAACGAATACTTGCCGGACTCGATCTTCAGGCGCGCGAAAACGACATGCTCAGTTTCCAGATCACCGACCAGCAGCGCACGATCGACCGGCTGACCAATGAGATCGCGATCCTCAATCTCGAACTCGACAAGCTGTCCTTGTCGGAAGCTCAGCTCAACGAGGACAATGCACGTGTTGCCGAACTGGTCGCGGCAACCAACGGCCGCATCGAGCGCGTTCGCGCTGCGCAGACGACCGTTACCGGCCTCGCCGAGAAATCAAATGCCTCGACCAACCTGATCAACGAACTACGCGACAGGCAGAGGGACAAGATGCTGGCACTGAACGATGCCGAACTCGCCTTCGTCGAGCAGCGCATCACGCAGTCGCGCGGCAACACCGAGGAACTCGTCGCGGGCCTGAACCAGGCCAAGGATCTCGGTCTCAAGAGCCGCGCGCTCCAGGACAGCATCCTGAAGTTCCAGGGCAATATTCAGGCGGAGGTGACAAAGCAGCAAGAAGACATGACCAAGCTCGTTACCCAAATCGACGATCCGGCGACGGGCAAGAATCTGTTCATCGCGACCCAGGACACCGTAGCCGACCTGATGAAGGGCATTCCCGAATATCTGGTGACCAAGCGGCGCGTGCTTGAGACCGCCAACCGGCTGATGCACCTGATGCGCCGCCGCTTTGAAGTGGTGCAGGCCTTCACCGGCGAGGCCGCGACTGTGCCCGAGGTCTATGTGCGCAACGCAACCCAGCTGCAGGCAATGATCGACGACATTGTCGCCAAGCGCTTTTTCGACGAGCGGCAGATCAATATCGATGTCGCCCAGATCGTAGTGCCCGCCAATTCCGGTTTCGCCCGCAAGCTGGCGCTCGACGAGAATGTCGAGTTCGAGGTTTCGCCCTTCGCATCGACCGACGGGCTGATGAAAGCGAACGGCTATTTCGCGCTATGGGCGCCCAACAAATTCCGCGAGCGCAAGAATCTGACACTGATCGATGTCTTCGTCGGCACCGACTACCAGTGCACTGGCGCGCAGTGGAACCGCTTCGCCTTGCAACACCGCGGCAGCGGCTTCGTGTTCAAGCCGCTGACCAAGGGGTCGAACGAGGTCCGCGCCGACATTTCGGTCGGGCCGGAGCGGGTCGCCTTGCAGACCTTTTTCAACCAAGCCGACAGCGGCGACGAGATCAGCCGGATCATCCGCTATTGGGTTCAGGATCGCTACCAGGCGCGCAAGTTCCCCCGCGCACCCGGACCGTCGAACGACACCAGCCTGATCCTGCCCTATCTCGGCGCGCCGCTGATCGGCTCATACCGGCTGTCGCTGCAGCCGAGCGACTGCCCCTTCGACGGCGCTGTGTTCACCCTCTATTTCATCTTCGCGAGCGCGCCATGAGAGCGATCATCGCCACAGCGGCGCTCGGCATGGCGCTTGGCGCGACGGGAGCGGCCGCGCGCGACCTCTTCGTCGACAATCTTGCCGGCTATAGGATCGAATCGCGTGTTCTCGACGCTCCAAACTGCGAGGGGCCGGCCATTCCGGACGGCACGCTGAAAACCTTCGAGCAAGGCCTCTGCGTCTTCCACCGCCCGGCCCGCAGTCCCGAAGACAGCCAACGCGCCGCCAATCTAATGCGGGAGGCGCAGACACGCGGACTGCCGCCCGTCCACCAGCAGCTTGCCGGGCTGATTTCAGGTCTGGCGACCTGCGCCGAGGCGACGCGTCACCTCGACGCCTACCGCGCTTCGGGGAACCAGAGCCGGATGGAGCAGACGCTGTTCTGCCGCGACCGGCGGCACAGCCAGGCTGACTTGAATGCAATCGAATGGAACCATGCGCTGTTCGAGTATGCCGACGGGCTCGCTTCGAACCGGACGCTCGATCAGAGACTGGCGGAGATGAGCGCCTGCCAGGCCGGGCCATTGAGCGCCGATTTCGACGCCCAGTGCGGCCTGATCTCCAATCTGTCTGACACCGAGATCAATGCCTTCGCCGACGGAGCGGCCGGCAAGGTGATCGAAAACTACTTCGCCAGCGTCGAGAGCCCGATTACGGCGATGTTTTCCCGCAAGCTGAAGCGTGCCGAGGGTCTGGTGCAGAGTTCGCGCGCCGGCATCGACGGTATCAAGGCGGGCGCCGACGCGGTGAACAAGGAATACGCTGCGCTAAACCAGGTTTACGAGGCGGCGCGCGACACCAAGATGGGGCCGATCTACAACGCCTACCGCGAAGCGATCCTGAGGGCGACCTCGATCCTCGACGAGTTCGACCGCTGGAAAGGCGGCCTGTTCATAACCTCGGAAAACATCAACCTGATGCCGAAGATCACCGAACGGTCGGGCGAGATCGCGGGCGAGAAAACTCGCGTCGAAGGCCTAGCATTCGCAGCCAAGGCGAGCGGCCTGATCACCGACATCAAGCGCATCATCAATGCCGACGCCGAGAACCGCGCCGCAGTCGCCGCGCTTTGCCGCATCTACTTCTGCGAACTGACCAACCGCCGGGCAATGGCCGACGTCATCCGCACCTGCCGTCGGCCGGCGCTCGCCAACAATCCGCTGTGCATCGGCCAGAACGGGCAGATGAGCAATGGAACTCTCAAGGTCGATTTCCAGGGGCCGCACTCGATCTCGGTCAAGGAGCTGTGCCAGTCGGCCGGCCTCGATCCGTTGATGACCGAAGTCAATATGGAGCCCACCCGTGCGGCAAGCTGCCTGAGCGAACTGAGATGAGACAGGCGGCCGCATTGCTCACCCTGTTTCTCGCCAGCACTTCGGTGGCCCCCGCCGAGCCGCAGCTTGACGCTTTCGTCACCGATCAGAACAAGGACGTCTATGTCGCGCTTTTCGACGGCAAGGCGGTGGAGCTTGCCGGCTGCGCCAGCGCCGGCCAGGCGAAGCGGCTGCTGCACCTGCCTGACACCGCTATCGTCTCGGAGGCAACGTTCGCCAAGCTTCAGACCGAAAACGGCTTCGGCGCGCAGCCGCGCTTGCCATGCCCCGGCACGGCCTTCGATATCGACTGGCCGGCGACGACCGCCATCTGGGCCGATGTCGAGGCATCGGGCAACTACTATCTCCCCGCCGTCTCGGGCAGCGGTTATTTCGCCGTCCCCGCCGCCTGCGCGGAGATCAAGGCAGCGCTCGCTATCCGCGAGCGGTTGCAACTCCCTGGCGTACTGCAGGGCTTCGTCGCGCCGCCCGATGTCGGGACACCCTTCGTGTTCGATTGCGGGCGCGCCGATCTTGGCGGCACATCGAATGTAGCGGTGGCGAGTGCGGCGCGCTGGAGTCTGCACCGGTTTGAAACCTTCCTCAGCGCCGAAAGCATTGGCGACACGATCTATGTCGTGCGCTACGCGCCGCCGGGCGAAGGTGCGCAGCCCTCCTACCTGCCGATTGTGCGCCTTGACGGCAAGGCGACGCGCGACATCATTGCCGATGCAGCCGGAGCGGAAGCGGCGGAGAAGAAGCTGCGATCATTCTTCGGCATCGCTGAGGCCGAGGCCGTAACCCTGCTCGGCGCCGACGCGGTGGCGGCGCTTCGTTCGGCGCCCTTCGTCGACCTGTGTCTGTCGAATTGCGATGGCTATCAGCGCGAGCACTCGACCTTCGCGCAGCCGGGTATCGACCTCGGCCTGACGCCGCTGTCAGCCGGCCTGTCCATCACCTCGCTTGACTCCCTCGGCAATGCGCGGCTGGATTGGATCTTCGCGGAGGGGCGAAGCCTGTCATTTACGGGTTGCCCGCGTCTGACGTTGGCGCTCGGCCTCTCCGCCCCCGGCATTGGCGACTGGATGGGCGAGACGGATCGCGCGCTGACAGCCGCTCCGGCGCCGGGTACCGGGTTCGACTGTCGGGGTTCGGCCGGCGATACGTGCCTTCGCCGCATCAATGATGGCGGCACGCTGACGCTGGCGCAATTCTCTGCCGAGGGCGATTGCGCCGGGCGGGCGAATCTCAGGCTCGAACTGCCCGCATCGGTCCAGATGCCGCAGACGCTAATCCTGAAGGGATTGCCGTTCAAGACCGTGCACATGGCGCCGGCCCCCGGCGTTGCCCGCACGCGGCTCGTCGGCACCGCCAACCGAGTGCCTGCCGGCACGTCGTCATGCATCCTGTCAGCCACAGGCGTGATCATCGTCGCCGATGGATTGCCGCGGCTCGAACTCGAGCGGATCGATCTGGCGCGGGCAGCCGCTCAAACGACCGACGAGGTCGTCGCCGTGATCGCGCAGAATGGCGCGGTCGCGCTCGACGATGTGACTATCGGCACCGTGGCGGACGGACTGTCGCCGATCGCGCGGGGCGCGTCGCTGTGCCTGGCGGACCTTTATGCGCGCGGGCTCAGGGTCGAAGCAGACATGCTGGCGATCCAAGGCGTTCGGGCACGGCTGCTGATCTCGGCCCAAGCGCCTGCCCGCTCCAGCATTGTGCGCGCACGCTTCGGCGCGGTGCTCACCTCCGACAGCCTGATGCGGATGGCCTTCACGGACATCGCCGCCGCCAATCCGCTAGTTCTGCGCGGCGCGGTCGTGGCGGGTCGCTCGGACGGGCTCGCGCCCATGGCCGCTGGCCTTACGGTCGGCTCCGCCATCCAGCTCGAGCGCGGTTCGTCGGCGAATTTCACCACCTCGACGGTGTCCGGCTTCCGCTGCGCGGTCAGTTTCGCCGACAGCGCCTCCAGCGCCAGTTTCCTGCTGCCGGGCAACGACATTGCACACGACAATACCAGCCGGGCCTGCGGGCCAGGCCGCTTCAGCCTGGTCGAATAGAGCGGAAAGGAGAAACCAGATGACCCGCATAGCCCGATCGCTGCTCCTGCTGGCGCTGCTTGCGGTGATCGGCGCCGGTCGGGCCCGAGCCGAGGAACCGAAGCTCGTTCTGTTGGAGGACCCGACGCTGAACGCCACTCGCTTGCACTATCCCCTGCTCATCTCCGAAGAACGCGGCTACCGCATTCGCTGTAGTGTTCAGGCGGACGAGGAAGCAGTGATCCGCGGACTGGGCTTAGTAACTTTCCCGTCGCAAATGCTGAGCGCCGTCGACAATGCGGTCATCGCGGCCGACCCAGCCGCCAATCCGCTGTTGTGCCCATCCGACGAGCACTACCCGATCAAGGTCTTTGCGCATGATAGCGGCAGCGGGCTCGTCTACTACCTGCAGTTCCCGACCGATTTCGGGTCAACGTCCTTTTCCGACCAACTCTACATTCCCGGCTGCGCGCCGTTGGTCGAAGGGTTAAAGCTCAACCTCAATCAGGCGATCGAGGCCGACCCCACCCCTTTCTTTGCCGGAAAGGTCCATACCATCGCATGCCTGGCGGGCCCGCCGCTTGTCGGACGGCCGACGACCTTTGCCAGTTGGTGCATCAAGAACGACCTTGATCCTGCCCAGCAGACGACGGTCGAGGAGCTGCTCGAGCTGACACCCGGCGGTGCCTCCGCGTTGGGCAATCCGGCGGCGTGCGCAAGCGCGCAGGACTTTCTCGCGTCGAGCACGACGCTCGACCTTGCCGGGCGACGGCTGACAAATCTCGAGCCGCTGGCGACACTTACCCATCTGACGCGCCTGACCTTGTCCGGCAATGAAATAGCCGACACGCGCGATCTGGAAAAGCTGACCAAGCTTACCTTTCTCGATCTGTCGCGAAACAGGATCAGCAACATCAACGTGACTGGCGTGATGAAGGATTTGGCCGACGCCGACCTCAGTTCCAACCAGATCGCCGACCTGCGGCCGCTCGCCTCGGCGCGGGCGCTGACGCGACTGGTTCTGGCCAGCAACAAGATCGACGACGTGTCGCCGTTGCGGTTTCTGCAAGAGCTCACGGCGCTCGACCTGTCGAAAAACCGCGTCACGGATGCGCGCGCCTTGATGGGCCTTACCGAACTCACCTCTCTTAACCTGCGCGCGAACCGTCTGGCCACGGTGCAGTCCGTCAGCGCCATCCTGCCATTCAAGCCTTCGCTGGACGGCAATCCGGTCTGCATCAGTCGACCGGAGCAATCGACCGCGGCCACCGGGAAAATTTTCGAAGCCTGCATCACGGCGATCAAGGAGGGAGACGTGGTGCTGGCAAACATGCAGACCGGCAAATGCCTGGCAGTTTCCGAGGGGCGCCTCGACAACAACGCGCCGGCCGTACAGTTCAACTGCGACGGCGACCAGTGGCGCCGCTGGAAGCTGGTCGAGACGAACGACGGTTTTCAGTTACAGAACGTGCGGACCGGAAAATGCCTGACGATTGCCGGCGGTGTCAGCACCGACAACAACATCCCGGCCCTTCAATTCGACTGCGACCGAGATCCGTCGCGGCGCTGGAAGCTGACCGCAACCGGCGACGGCTTCCAGGCTGAAAACATGCAGACGAGCAAATGCCTGACCATTGCCGGCGGGGTGAGCACCGATGACAACGTCCCTGCCCTCCAATTCAATTGCGACCGCGATCCGTCGCGGTTCTGGAGCATCCGGGCGGCCGACCCGGAAGTGTTGCTGGTGAACCGGCAAACCGAAAGGTGCCTTTCGGTCGCGGAAGGACGAACCGACAACAATGCACCGACGGTGCAATTCGACTGCGACGGCAGTCAATGGCAGCGCTGGAGGCTGGTCGAGACGGGCGATGGCTTCCAGGTGGCCAACGTCCGGACAAGCAAGTGCCTGACGATTGCCGGCGGACTCAGTACCGAAGACAACATCCCGGCCTTGCAGTTCAACTGTGACAGCGATCCTTCGCGTCGTTGGAACCTTGTCGAGACGCGCGACGGAGTTCAGGCGGAAAACGTCCAGACAGGCAAGTGCCTGATCATTGCCGGCGGGGTTAGCAACTTGAACAACATCCCGGCCCTTCAGTTCACTTGCGATCGCGAGCCGTCGAGCTTTTGGACCATCAAGACCGCGGACGAGATGTAGCGCTGCCATTGGTTCGGGCTGATTGAGCCGCATCGATCAGCCTGAGCCTCGAAAGGAGAAACCAGATGAACCGCATCGGCCAATCGCTGCTCCTTGTTCTGGTCATGCTCGTGGCCGCCGCCGCCGGCCCGGCCCGCGCGGACGAGCCGAAGGTTGTGCTGTTCGAGGATCCGGCGCTGGAGGCGAACCGGCTGCATTATCCGTTGCTTATCTCCGACGGGCGCGGCTACCGCATCCGCTGCAAGGACCAGGCGGACGAGGAAGCAGTGATCCGCGGACTTGGCTTCGCGACGGTTCCCTCGGAGGTGTTGACCGCCGTCGACAGCGCGATCGTCGCCGCGGATCCGGCCGCCAATCCGCTGCTGTGCCCCTCGGGCGAGACATACCCAATAAAGGTGTTCGCGTACGATAATGGCGGCGGCCTCATCTACTACTTGCAATTTCCCTCAGACTTCGGCGCGACGACATTTTCCGACCGGCTCTACATTCCATCCTGCGCACCGCTGGTCACCGAGTTGAAGCTCAATCTCGACCAGGCGCTGAACGCCGACCCCACGCCGTTCTTCGCCGGCAAGATCCACACCATCACGTGCCTCTCGGGCGCGCCGCTGGTCAACAAGCCGACCACCTTCGCGAAATGGTGCATCAAGGGCGACCGCACGCCGGCTGAAACGGCGACCGTGATGGCGGTGCTCGATTCAACGCCCGGCGGAGTCTCCGCGCTCGGCAACCCGGCCGCCTGCGCCACCGCACAGACCTTCCTGGAATCGATCACGACGCTGAACCTGAGCGGCAAGGGCGTGCAATCACTCGAGCCGATTGCGGTGCTGACGAACCTCACCAGCCTGTCGATCGCCGGCAACAACTCGATCGCCGAACTCGGGCCGCTGGCCAAGCTCAAGACACTGACCTTTCTTGATATTTCCGGCAATCACGTCAGCAACATCAACGCCCTGGCGCCACTGATCGCGCTGACGCGGGCCGACGTCTCCGACAACGACATCACCGACATCCGCGCGCTGTCGGCGCTGGCGTTGCTGACGAACCTCACACTCGACGACAACAAGATCGCCAGCCTTGAGCCGCTGCAATTCCTGCAGGCGCTCTCGATCCTGTCCATCGCCAACAATGGCCTCACGGGCGACATGCTCGATCCGCTCAGCGCGCTCGGCGGCCTGACCAGTCTCAACCTCGCCAACAACAAGATCGAAACCTTCGCCAATCTCGGCAGCTTCCCCTCGACGCTGGCCATCAATCTCAGCGGCAATCCAATCGTGGCGAATGGCGGGCAGAGCTTCGTTGACCTGTGCGTGCTGCACCGCGACGCGGCGACCCCGCTTGGGCAAACCATACGAGCCATGGTCGAACTGGAGGGTGGCGGGACGTGCTTGGTGGTCGGCAACAAGCTGCTGGCGACCACCGCACTCGATTTGTCGTCGAAGATCGTCAGCGATCTGCGTCCGCTCGCCACCTTACCGCAACTCACCTCGCTCAACCTGTCCAACAATGCCATCACGGACGTCTCGCCGCTTGCCGGCCTGACCAATCTCGGCACACTCAACCTGTCGAAGAATTCGATCGCCAATGTCAGACCGCTGGCAGCGCTGTCGGGCCTGATCAGTCTCGATCTTTCCGACAATCCCGTGCAGGCGAGCGACTTCCTGTCGGCATGCCTGATGCGGAACCAGACCGACTTTCTAACGCCCGCGCAAACCGCGGAAGTGAACGCGCTGCTATCGATCTCGGGCAAGACTGTTTGCGGCAGAGCCTATGACGATCTCAGTTCGCGCCAGTTCGCCGATGCGAAGAACCGCGGGTTGACCAGCGTCTCGCTCTTCCCGGTGATGGGAAATCTGACCTCCATCGACCTGTCCGACAACCAGTTGTCCGACGTCTCGGCGCTGTCGGCGGTACCGGGGCTGACGAAGCTTTGGATCCGCAACAACCAGATCCCCTCGATCCAGGGCATCCTCCAGCTGCGCCGCCTCGAACAACTGAACATCGACGGCAATCCCCTGTCGAACCTGATCGGCATCGGAATGCTCAACAAGCTGACAAAGCTCTATTTCTCGAACACACACGTACAATCCGTGACGCCGTTGGCAGACCTGCCGCTGCTCGAGGATGCCGGCATGCGCAATCTGCCACTGCAATACGCCAGCTTCGCTGAATACTGCATCGTCTACCGGTTCGATTCTATTGCGCTCGGCGACGCCCGCGGCTTCATGGCGGCGCTCGACAGCCGCATGCAGGCCGACCACGTCGACAGCGCAGATTGCAGTGCAGCGCAGAACTGGGCGCAGTCACTGACCAGCCTGACTCTGAACAAGAAATCGATCATCGCCGTCAACCCGGTGGTCCATTTCCGGGCGCTGGGCGAACTTAACCTCTTCGACAATGTGATCACCGACGCGTCGCCGATCGCTTCGCTGACAGGACTTCAGAAACTGAACCTCGCCACCAACCGGCTATCCGCGATCCCGCGCTTCGGATCGAGCGGGCTCAAATACATCTACCTGAACGACAACCAGATCACCAATGTCGGCAATCTATCGAACATGCCGGCATTGTCGGATATCGATCTGCGCAACAACCGGGTCTTCGATGCGCTGCCGCTTGGCTCGCTTCCGGCGCTGTCAGTCGTCGATCTGAGAGGCAATCGGATCGAGAACTTCGCTAGCGTCCATCCGGTGATCGGAAAGACCTATCTGGGCAACAATCCGGTCTGCTCCTTCCCGCAGCCGCTCCTCCCTCAAGTCGCCGAAGCCTGCAACCGCGAGCCGTGGCGCATCTTCGATGGAAACATTCACTTGCACGACGCGATCGCCGTCCAGCCCTCGGTCATCTGTCCGCGCCCGAACTGCTTACAGCTCATCATCGTGGGTCCGCAAATTCATCAGTAGTGCCTGCATCCGGAGAGGTAGTCCCATGTTCATAAAGACCCTTACCGCCCTCGCAGCCCTGGCCGCTGGCGCCGCAGTACTCGGCTCACCGGCCCGCGCCGAAGACAAATCTGCGACGTCGATTGTGCAGTTGCCCGCTGCGGGCGGCACTGTCACGCAGGAGGAAGGCAGCTTCACGCTGAACAACAATACGGGATCGGCGAACTTCACCGTGCCGCTACCCACCCTGCCGACGCGCGGCCAGTTCGGGCCGCAACTGAGCCTCACCTACAGCCAGTTCGCGGGCGATACCGGCAACGGGCTCGGTATCGGCTGGCAGTTCAATACCCAGGCGATCGCCGTCAATGACGATCTCGGCACGGCCGTGCCCGGCACCAAGCCAGGCGGCGATTTCTTCTCCCGCCTGTCGTATATGGGCGCGCGGCTCATCTTCCTCGGCAACCAGAACGGCGTCTGGGAGTACAAGCCCGAATATGCCGAGGATTTCGTCAAGATCCTCTACCACACTGGCGCGTTCGACGTCCTTTCGCTCGACCTGACGGGCGGCCTACACACCGACACCATCTCCTCCGGTTTCGAGGTGATCAACGCCAACGGAACACGGCTGATCTTCAGCGGCGATTCCTCCGTGGCAGAGGGCAATTTCGATGTAGCCGCGCCCTATGTCACGAAATGGCCCCTGGTGCTGCAGCTCAATGCCAACCGCGAAGCCATCCGCTACGAGTACCAGCGTTTCGGTGGACGCAGCTACCTGACAAAGGCCAGCTTCGCCGGCGGTCAGAGCAGCTATCAGTTCGAGCTGATCGAGACGCAATCGACGCTCGTAAGCCACACCAATGGCAGCAAACAGGAGAACGCCCGGCTCTACGGCAAGGTGACGGCCAAGTTCAAAGACACCGTCTACGCCCAATGGTGCATGGGATATGTCGGCCGTGATACCAGTGACACGTCGAAGTTCGTCGTCCGGGCGCATCCGGACTGCCTGGCGAAGGCTCAGGCCGACCTCACGCCGCTCATCGACGCGCAGTCGGTCAATGTGCTCGACCAGCTGCGCGTGCTCTACCGGTATGGTGACACCGGCGGCGAGGCGCTGGCGCAATCGACGCTGAAGTTCCCGGACATCCATTTCGGCTATTCGTCGTGGACAAGCGCCGAACTGGCGTCGCGCCCCGTCGTGTTCGAAGCGCCGAAAATGGCGTTCGCCGGCGACATCCCGCCGCAGAATTTCGAATTGGCCGACCTCAACATGGATGCACTGGTCGACATCGTGCAGACCAAGGATGACGGCGCGACGGTGCATCTCGGAAGCGGCGACCTGAACAGCGCCTTCGGCGACACCAGCCAACTCGTGCTGTCGCGTCCGACCGAGGCTGGACTAATGCGCCAGATCGCCCCCCGGCTCACCGACAATCGCTTCGCTTTTGCCGACATCCTGGGCGACAGCTTCGTCGATATCGTCGAAATCGAAGACGGGCTGATGCACGTCTATGACGGCAAAGCCGACGGGACCTTCCCTTATCTCGGCCGCTCGATCCCGCTGCCCGGCGTCTCGCCAACGACATTCGCGGGCGGCAACGGCCGCTTCGCCGACGTTAATATGGACAGCCTGTCCGACATCGTCACGACGCGCCTCAATGCTGATGGCCGCACGGAATGGCGGATATTTCTCAATCTCACCCGGCGGCAGGCCGATGGGGGTTACAACGTCAATTTCGGAGCGCTTACCAAAGCGTTCCCATTCAACAGTCAGGACGGCCAGATACTCGGCCGCAACAATGTGCGGATGGTCGACATCAATGGCGACCGGCTGCCCGATCTCGTCGTCATCCGCCCGGCTGACCAGGGCTTCTGCCTCTATGAGAACCAGGGCGACATGTTCTCGAAGGACCCGAATGCGCTGCTGTTTGGCGACGCCGCGATCAACGATCCGGTCTGCGGTCACGGCAGCTTCTCGAAGATTGGCGGCATGCAGCCCGGCGATAACCTCGCCACAATGTGGTACATCGACGCCAACGGCGACGGCATCATCGATTTCGCGTCGATGGGCGAGCGCACTGACCAGATGCGCGTCTGGCTCGGCTTCGGCGACGGGACCTACCTGAAGGATCCGCTCAGCATCGCGCTCAATCTGCGGGTTCAACTGGGCGCGTCGACGCAGACCTTCGCTTCGCGCGTCGCAGACATCGACGGCGACGGCCAGAGCGAAATCATCGTGTTCCAGAAGCCGTCCGGCGACGAGGTGAAGCCCGTCGTCGTGATTGACTTCAACCGCACCGACACGGTGCAGTTGGTCAAGGCCAACCTGCTCACGGTCGTCGACTTCGATTCCGGCCGCCGGCACGACATTCGCTATGCGACTTCGATCGACGAGATGCTGCGCGACCGCGCCAACGGCCAGCCGACGCGCAACCTGCATTTTCCCGTTGTCGTTGCCAAGCAACTCGTCACGTCGCAGGGCATACCCGGCCAGGTTCGCGCCCAAGTGCAGACGGACGAATATTTCTACCACAATCCATTTTACGATGTGATCAATCGCCGTTTTATCGGCTTCTCGGACGTCGAGAGGATCGCGTACGGCGACGAGAACGCGGCCGGCCAGCGGGTCACGCAGCGCTCAAGCCTCGATCGCGAACAGTATTACACCTTCGCGGAAACGGCGGCTGACCTGAACCTCGCCGGCAAACTGAAGATCCGCAAGACCTATGAAGTGAAGCCCGAGGCGACGCTCGTCGCGAGCGCGGAGACGACCGAGACGCTCGATCCGTCGGCGGCGGCGCTGCACTCGCTGTCGACCGCCACGCGCACCCAGAAGCTGCCGACGACCGGGATGATGTTGAAGTGTGAGTCGTCGGTGTGGGAGACGTTTTCGCGTGGCGACGGCTCGTCCTATCTCAGAAAGGTCAAGGAGACGCTGACCGGTTCCGCCGGCGACGCCGAACAGCAGGACCCGGCCGATCCCGAATGTAAGGACCCGGTGAAGGTCCAGACGTATGCCGATTTCGACGAATTCAATATGCCCGCCTCGGAAACTGTGCAGGTTCGCGATATCCCGGGACCCGCGGATTTGACCATTCAGGGCTTTAGCCGCACCACCCAGACCGGGTATGCGCAGTCGCGTGCCGATCTCGCCGCGCTCAGCATTGTCAACGCCGCATCCGAGCGCCGTATCCTAACCGGAACGCGACTGCTCAGCCGTGAAAGCTTCACCTATCTAGCCGACGCGGGCGGTCGCATGGGCACCCGGACACTCGAAGTCTTTTCCGGCCTCAGCAACTTGCCGGCGTCGCTCGAGCAGTTCCGCAACGCCACCCGCACCCTCACCAAGAGAATGGGCTATGACGTCTTTGGCAACACCACCGCGCTGTCGGACGACCTTGGGCAGACAGAGGCCGTTCTCTACGAACAGACCGGCACCTCGCCGATGAGCCACACCAAGATGGCGGGTGGTGCGCCTGAGCTCAACCAGATCACGTCAATGACCTACGACGGGCCACGGGCCGGAGCTGTGCGAACGATGACGACTCCCCTCGGCATGGTCGTCACCAACGACTATGACGCGCTCGGCCGTAGGATCCATGAGGTGGCAGCCGACGGTGCGGAGAAATTCTACAGCTACAAGATCGGCGAGAGCGGCCTGCCCTCACTGATCTTGACATCGAAGCGCCGTTACGCAAGCGCTGCCCAAACTCCGGAAAGCGAAAGCGAATTCATTGCCGAGCTCGCCGCCTACAACGCCCGCGGCAACCAGATCGCCGACCTGGAAAGCGTTGCCGAGGGGGGCGTGCGGGTCCGCAACTTCGCGCTCTACAATCGCAACGAGAAACTGGTCTTCCGCTGGACCCCATTCGTCGTCAGGAGCTTCGGCGGTATCGACGATCTGAACCTGCAGAAGGTCTTCGAGCTGGGCGACGTTCCGCGTCCGGATCACGAAATCGGCAACACATATACCTACGACGCAACGGGCCGCATGGTGCGTGAGTCTTACCCGTCGGGCAAGGTTTCCGAGATGACCTTCGGGCCTTGGGGCACGCACACAATAACGACCTATGCCGATCAGTTCGATGGTACGGTGCGGAGCGAGGAATATTCGCTCAGCAACGAGAACGGGGTGACCGGCTTCATCGCCGCCAATGGCGACGGCGTGATGCAAATTTCCCGCTTCGTGCGCGATTCCTTCGGCTATTTGAGCGAGATTTGGCTGCCGGGCGAAACTGCGCCTCGACGGTTGATCTACAATTCGGTCGGCGACATCGAATTCCAGTCGATCCCCGGAATGGGCGACCGGTACGCCTTCTACGACGCGCGCGGGCGGCAATCAGCGATCGCGCGCGTCGGCGTGAACGGCGAAGCTTCCGTGCAGACGTCCACCTACGACTTCCTTAACCGCAAGCTCACAGAGGTTGACGACGGTGTCCTCCATCTCGAATACCGCTACGACCGGGGCGTCGAGATAGCCTCTGCGGCCGGGTTCGAAGTGCCGATCGCGTTGCCGCTCGATAAAATAACCGAGGTCATCATCCACGATCCCAACGGCCTGTTCGATGCGGCCGAACGCTACGCCTACAACGCGAACGGCCGCATGACCGCCAACGAGGTGGAGATCAACCACGCAAAGTATGCCGATCGCTTCCATCACACGCTTGATGGCCGGATCGATTCATCGATCGGCCCACGCGGCCTGACGTCGAAATTCGCGCTCGGACCGGACAAGAATCTCCGCTCCGTGACGGTATCCCATCCGGACTTCGCCGGCCCGCAGAAAGTGATCGAGAACATCACGTACAATCCGGAAGGACGGGTCGAGCGCGTCAACTACCGGCTCGGCGCCTTCACGCAGATGACCTACGATCCGACGACGCTGTTCCTGACGCATATCGTCTCGCAAGCGGGAGGCGTTCCGCTGCAGGACTTGACCATGGCTTTCAACTCGAACGGCTCCATCACACAGATCGTCGATGCGCTGGGCAGTGGCGCCGGCGACGCGACCCATGTCGACCGTTCCGGCACCTTTCACTATGACTTCAAGAACGAGCTCGTGAGTATCGATCGCTATGGCAAACATGCCGAATTCGGCTATTCGCCTGCCGGCACCTTCGCCCGCAATGACGAGCTCGATCCCGGAGCACGGATTGTCCCGGCGGCAGCCAGCGCGACCGGCCTCATTCCGGCCGGCAGCGCGTCCAAGCCATATGGTTTCGATGGCTTCGGCCAGCTGGCGACGTCGCCGAACCTTACCGGCACTGTCTTTGACATCAACGGCCGGCTCATCCGAGCGCAAACCGTGACCAACGACGTCTTCTACGGCTACGACCAGACCGGTCGACGCCTATACAAGAAGATCGTTACTCCGGACGGATCGAAGCCAGACCAGCTTTATCTCTATCCAGTGGAGACATTCGAGGTCGGCCCAAAGGGCGAAGAGAGCTATGTCAACATTGCCTCGACCAAGTTGGTGCGGCTCGAGCACGGCACCGGTAAATGGTTCTATTACCTCAAGGATCATATCGAGAGCAGCGACTATGTGATCGCCTCGGGCGGCGCCCCGGTCGAGCAAATGCTCTATCGCGCATACGGAACCGAGCACAAGCCGGAAGTACTGGCTCCTGCCTGGGCCGATCACTTGACGGATATTTCGGGCGAGTTGCCGCGCGAAAAAACCCACCATCGGTTCACCGGCAAATATCTCGACGACGATACCGGGCTCTACTACTTCGGTGCCCGCTACTACGATCCGGCCCTTGGCCGCTTCGTCTCACCCGACCCGCTGTATGTCGGCGATCCTGAGCGCTGCACCGGCAACCCCACATCATGCAATCTCTTCGCATATGCCAACAATAATCCGATGGCCTATATCGACCCGACAGGTCTCAAGGAGATCGTGGCCGGCGATGCCGCCTATCGGCGGCAAGTTGAGGAGGATATCCAACGCACAGACCCGACTGCCCGAGTCGACAGCAAGACCGGCGAGGTTTCGCAAAGCTGGCTCCACGGCGCCTGGCTCGACGTCAAGGACTTCTTCGTACCCGGTACCGGGATGGATACAGGGCGCGAACTCACCAAGAGGATTGTCGACAGCCCAGAAACGGTGACGATCCAGAACGTGGCCGGCCGCACCGGAACCGATCTCGCCGATCACACGAAGGATCCGACGACGACACCGGGAGGAGCGGTCATCTCTTACGATCCGGCGGCAGCCCGTATCCGCACGTCGAGCGAGTTCGACAAATCGACCGGCACGGTCGCGACAAACCCGGCCGATCCCGGCATCGTGCTCGCCCATGAGCAAATCCACGCCTCCCACATCCAGGCGGGACAGATTTCCGGCATGGGTCCAGCCACCTACAACGGGCTTGATGGAAAGCCACATACCTCCATGGACGAGGAAGCGCGGACCGTCGGTGTCGGCGGAACGCCGCGGCCTGACGACATAACGGAGAACCAATTGCGCGACATGCTCGGTATCAAGCCGCGCAACCACTACAACTGATTCGCGGCAACGCAGAAGGACGGAGGCATGACATGCGTAACTTCCCTCTCTCTACGGCAGCGCTGGCCGGGCTGGCGATGCTCATCACTGCGGCGGCCCTCGCTCAATCCATGAACCCGCAGATGAAGGAGCCGCAAGCGATGCCACTCGATTTCCTGACCTGGATCGATCGTGACGCAGACTGGCTGCAGAAGCAAATTGCCGCACTTGGCGGGTCGGGAAAGCTCACCATCGATGGCGGCATTCTGGAGACGACCGACCTTGATACGTTGAAGGCAGCCAATCGCATTCGTGCCTTTGCCTACCTCGCGACCAAGGGGCTGAGGCCTCCCTATTTCGATCTGACGATCGCTGCGGGTGACGCGACGAAGCGGTGCGTCACGCAATTCCCCCGCAGCATTGCTCCAGGCATCGGTCCCATGGATTTTGCAAGGAAGAGTTTCCCGGCGGACGCTGCCGACCAAACCGAACTGAAATCCTGCACGGTCGCAGGTCAGGGTAAAGACTATGCCGGGCTTGACCGGGCGACCTTTCGAGATCGCTACTTCGATGCATCAGGCACATTGAAGCCGGAATTTCGCAACCTCGGCGACGATCCCGCTTTCAGAGCCAAGGCGATCGACGAGGGCTTCTTCCTGGCGACGGAGGATTATAGCGGCCTGTTGCAGCTGGACCTGCGGTAGGCTAGCCGCGAGGTAGCAAGCAACATCTGGCGCCGACGAAGGGCTAGACTGGTATTGTCCACGTGCTTTGTGGGGGCCGACCAGCGCCAGCACCAAGCGGGCCGGTCCTTGTCGCCTTCTCCGCGCCTTCCCGGTGTGCCAATGCCAGAGATAGGAATATCGGAAGACCTGTGCGACTTTGGTTTTGGCTCAGAGAGCTCGTCGTGAGATGGTCGAGACTCGGCTCCATGCGGAGGCTTCGACCGCAGCGATATCGTCCTTGTTGAGCTCCGCTATCAGCTCGACCCGCCTGTCGCGCCCAACAGCCGGACAAAACCCCCGTAGGCCAGCAGCACGGCGCGTGCCGCCGTTTTGGTGATGACGACCGGATTGCGGACCGAGGTATCCTCATGAGCGCCGAAGTCTTTCTCGAGAGGGCGGCGGCGGTGACGGTGGCGGTCATCGGCGTGACCGCTTTATTCCCGAATAGAGGCGCTTTTCGCGCTTTCCGCGAGTGCCTGGCGCCAACCAAATGGAAACGAGCCCGTGGCAAGGCTGCTTGCAAGATCCAGCTGAAATCGCAGCGAGACGGGCTGATGCCGCCTACGCGCTCAACTGCGTGCCGTCCTTCGACCGCCGGGATTTTTCTAGCCGGAGTTTTGACCGACGACGACCACGCCGGCTCGCTCACAAAAACAACAAGGCCCACTCCCGGGCCTTGTCGTATCAACTCTGCTGTCGGCCCTGCCCTCAGTTTCCCGTCATCTGCTTGGCATTTTCCGGCGTGATCGCGGTCGTGTCCACCGTCACCGTCGGCTCCACCGACGAAGCACACTCAAGCAGGATCTTTTTCGACATCTCGATCGCTTCCTTGGCGCCGGTCGGGTAGGTGAAGGTTGCCGCCCAGTCGCCCTTGGCCACGGCCTCGATGCCGCCGGCCGGACCCGGCAGGCCATCAGTGCCGATGATCTTGACCTGCTTGCCCGCGCCCTTGGCTGCGAGCAGCGCACCCGCCGCCATCATGTCGTTCGAGGCATAGAGCACCTTGATGTCCGGGTGCGCTTGCAGCATGGCGGAAAAGGCGGTCTGAGCTTTGTCGGGCACCCAGTCGGCGGCCTGCTCGGCCACCACTTGGATTTTGGCATTCTCCTTCACACCGTCCTTGAAGCCGTTGAGCCGCTCCACCGCTGGCGTCGAACTCGGCAGCCCTTCAAGCACCGCCGCCTCGCCGCCTTCCGGGAGCAGGGTCTTTGCGGTGTATTTGCCCGCTTCGAGCGCGATCTTGTAATTGTCGCCGCCGATGAAGGCGGTGTAGTCCTTGCCGGGGTCGCCTACCGTTTTGCGGTCTAGTTCGATGACGGGAATGCCGGCATCCATCGCGCGCTTCACCGCCGGGGTTATGGGTGCTGCCTCGAAGGGCGAGATCAACAGCAGATCAACTTTCTGGGTTATGAAGTTGTCCACCTGCGAGGTCTGCGTGTTGACGTTGCCGGCGCCGTCGGCGATCTGCAGCGTGAACTGCGGCACATCCTTGACCGCCGCGGTCAGCTCGTCATTGACATGCTGGCGGTAGGGCTCGGCATTGTTCGCCTGCGAAAAGCCGATGATGAACTGGCCGTCCTTGGCGCAGGCCTTGACCATCGGGTCGGCCGCTTGGGCAGCACCCGCCATGCACAGGCAAGAGCCTGCCAGAAAGGCGACCTGCAGGGCGCGCCTCGATCCTTTTTCCATCGTTGTCATGCTTGCTCTCCTCCTCGTCGGGCCTATGGCCAGACCTTGGTTTCATGGTCTTCCAAATGCTGCCGCCGGCCTCCTATCGTCCCAAACCCTCGCGGCGGCGAACGAGGGATTGAAGCACTGCCGCCACAACGATGATCGCGGCGGTCGCGAGCAGCTGCATGGCGGGGGTAATGTTGTTGAGCTGAAGGATGTTGGCGAGCGCGCCGAGCATGATGGTGCCGGCAACGGTGCCGACCATCGAGCCGGCGCCGCCGAACAGGCTGGTGCCGCCGATGACCACGGCCGCGATGGCCGTGAGCTCATAGCCCATACCGTCATTGGCGCTGCCGAAGTTGAACTGACCCGCATGCACGACGCCGGCAAGGGCGGCGGCAAATCCGGTAATGGCATAGACCGAGATCTTGACCATAGAGACAGGAACGCCCGAAATGCGCGCCGCTCGCTCGTTGCCGCCGACGGCAAAGACATAGCGGCCGAAGCGCGTGGTATTCAGTACCAGGGTAGCAATAGCGGCGAAGACGATGAAGACGATGGTCGCCACCGGCACTGTGTTGTTGAACAGGCGCTCGCCCAGTACCGCGAAGACAGGTGGCGCCAAGCCGGGCCCCTCGCCATAGGAAATATTAATGTACTGGTTGCCGGAAACGACCAGCGCGAGACCCCGCGCCGCCTGCAGGCCGGCGAGCGTGACGATGAACGGCTCAAGCCGAAAGCGGCTGGAAATGGTGCCCTGGATCACGCCGAAGACGGTGCCCATTACCAGCACCGCGAGAATGGTCGGGATAAGCCCGAAGCCGCCGGAGATCATCATCGTCGCGGTGACGACGCTGGAGAGACCAAGCACTGCCCCCACCGAAAGGTCGATGCCGGCGGTGATAATGACGAAGGTCATGCCGATGGCGATAATGCCGGTCTCCGACACGGCGCGCACGATGTTGGCCATGTTGTCGGGCGCAAGGAACAGTATCTCGCCATGGCGCCTGGGCGAGAAGATGACGCCGCCGATCGCCACCAGCACCAGGCCGATCAAGCTTTGGAAGCGCACGATCAGCGCGAGTGGATCGCGATGCTTTGCGGCCGGTGCGGCTAGCACCGGACCGCTCGCAACCGAAATCTTCTGTTCGGACATCACGCCTCCCTGCCATTTGCCGCTGCCATCACGGTGTGCTCGTCAACGCCACCGGTGAATTCCGCTACATTGCGCCCCTGGCGCAGCACCACGATGCGGTCGCACAGGCCAATCAGCTCCGGCATTTCGCTGGAGGCAACTAGGATGCCCAGGCCTTGTGCAGCCAACTGCCGCAGCCGCTGATAGATCTCGCCCTTGGCGCCGACATCGACGCCGCGCGTCGGCTCGTCGAGCAGCAAGAGCCGGGGATTGCCAAGTATCTCCTTGGCCAGCACCACCTTCTGCTGGTTGCCGCCGGACAGCGCGCCGACCGCGATGTCGGGATTCTTCGGCCGAATGTCGAACTGGCCGAACGATTGTTTCACCGCCTCGGCCTGGCGGCCCGGCGACATCAGTCCGCCCGGCGATATTCGCCGGATCACCGACATGACGAGGTTGAGGCCAACCGCCATCCTCAGCATTAGGCCACTGCCACGGCGGTCGTCGGTGACGAAGGCGATGCCGGCAAGGCGCGCGGCTCTGATCGAATCAAGCTTGATCGGACGGCCGGAAATGACCACGCCGCCCTCCCATTGGCCGGAAAGGCCGGTGCCGTAAAGCGCGCTCAAGAGCTCGGTGCGCCCTGCCCCCATGATGCCGGCCAGCCCGACGATCTCGCCTTCATGCACCTCGAGTGAAAGCCCTGTCGGGGCCTGCCAGCCGGCGCTTTCGCGCGCTAGCCGGAAGCTGGCATTGCGCAGGCTGAGCAGAGCCCGGCCGACGGCCGTGGTGCGCTGGGGATAGAGTTCGTCCAGTGGGCGCCCGACGAGCAGCCGCACCAGTTCGGCCTGCGGTGTGTGCGGATCGGTGATGCCGGCTACACGTCCGTCCCGCATCACCGTCACCCGGTCCGCGATCTGCGGCACTTCCTCCAGACGGTGGGAGATATAGACGATGCCGACGCCACTGGCGGCGAGCTTGCGCATGATGTCGAACAGCCTCTCGACCTCGCCCACCGTTAAGGCCGCCGTCGGCTCGTCCATGATCAAGACCCGCGTCGCATAGGACAACGCTTTGACGATCGCAACGACCTGGCGTTGCCCTATCGAGAGGTCGCCGACTAGCCCAGCGGGATCGATAGCCAGTTCGATAGCTTCCAGACGCTTGCGAGCTTCGCGGCGCATCCCCGCCACATCGAGCAGTCCGCCCGAGCGCATCAATTCGCGGCCAAGGAAGAGGTTTGACGCCACATCGAGCGTTGGAACGAGATCAAGCTCCTGAAAAATGGTCGCAATTCCGGCCGTCTGCGCCTCGCGCGGGTTGTTGAACCGCACCGGCTTGCCGTCAATCTGGATTGTACCTTCGTCGGGTGCGTAAACTCCCGACAGCAGATTCATCAATGTCGATTTGCCGGCGCCGTTCTCGCCCAGCAGGGCGTGGATCTCGCCTGGCTTGAGATCGAAATCGACACCGCGTAGTGCCTGAACGCCGCCGAAGCGTTTCACGGCCCCTGTCACCGATAGAAGCGGCGCGCTCATGCCGGCCTCCCGCAGGATTGACGGGTATGCAGCGTCGCCTGAAGCCGCACCGAGCGGGGCTCTGTATCCGTTGATGCAATTCGGGCGCTAAGCAGCGATGCGGCCTGCCGCCCGATTTCGGCGCAAGGCTGCGCAATAAGGGTCAGTTGCGGCTCAAAACAATCGGCCCATTCGAAGTCGTCAAAGCCGACAAGTGAAAGATCCCGAGGTATTTCGAGACCTTTTTCGCGAACCGCTCGGACCGCTCCGATCGTCGCCATATTGTTGCCGGTGACCAAGGCCGTAGGCGGCGAAGGCAACGACAACATCGCGCGGGTCGATGCCGTAGCGCTCGCCGTGTCGACGTTCCCTGGCTGCAGATATTCCGACACGTAGGCAAGTCCGTTAGCCATCAAAGCTGACTTGAACGCATCGATACGTTCGCGAGTCGTAGCAAGGCCCGGCTGCCCTGCAATGAACCCAATCCGCTGATGGCCGAAGGATGCGACGTGATCGATAAGAGCGCGCATCGCAGATTGGTTCTCAACGCCGATCTGGTCAAATCGTTCGTCGGCAAACCGGTCGATCAGAACGCAGGGAACCATTTTCTCGGCAAGGTAATTGGTGGCTCGCTCTGGGGCACCCGAGGGCGCCAAAATAACGCCGTCAACACGTCGTTGATGGAAGGCGCGAACGACCGCAAGCTCCCGATCAGGATCGTCCTGCGTGTCGGAAAGGAAAACCATGAGGCCAAGACGCGCGCATTCCGCTTCCACGGCACAGATGATGTCAGTGAAATACGGGTTCGAGATCGCCGAAATCGCCAAGCCGACGCTGTTGGTTGAAGCGACCTTGAGGGAACGCGCCAGCCCATTGGGCTGATATCCAAGCAAAGCAATCGCTTCGTTAATGGCTCTCGATTTCGCAGGCGAGACAAAGCGCGTGCGGTTGATCACATGTGACACCGTTGAGACCGACACCCCGGCACGAAGGGCTACCTCAACCATCGTTGCCATTGCGGCTCAAACGGAGTGCTACTCGCAAGCGCTCCTCCCTGATGTTGCGCTTTAAACCCGCTCTGTCCTGGCGGATACAATAACCCTAGTGCCATCGAAACGTTTGCGCAATCGATTCGATAGTCGTTTTGATCTGATTAGACTAATGTTGTCTCGAATGAAGCAAAGCAGACATACGACGTCCGCTCGCTCACCACCCGAACTTTGTGGGCACGTTTAGGAACGGTGCGCGAGCAGATACCAACCCGTCGGAAAGATCACGGTCCCGAGAGACGCTTCAATCTGGCGTCACGCACCTTATCGGCTCGCTGGCGGCACTGGCGGGACATCGTCGGCTATTTCCTGCCTGAGCCTTGGTCCTTTGCTGAGCCGGCGACCGAGCGCATCGACGAAATTGTCGTAGCGCTGCAAGCCCTTGGCGCGCGCCTCCGCTTGCGCCGATTCCGGCAAGGCTGGAGTCGAGTTGAGCCAAAACCGGACGAACAATGCTAGCGTCTCAATAGCAATTCCGACGTCACGCTCGACCCGCTGCACGCGTCGATCGATCTGGTCGAGGCGGCGAGTGATCGCCGCTTGCTTTCGTTCTTCGGCGTCCGGCGACAGGAACGACGCGAGCGCAGCCTCGGCGACCAGTGACAGCGAGACCTCGCGCCGCCCAGCGTAATCCGCCAGTGCCCTCATTATGTCAGGGTCGAGATAGGCAGACAGACGTCTTTTCTTGGCGTTCTTCATGCGCTCAAAGCTCAATGCCATCATTGGGGTCAAGGGCGGCCTGACGAGCTGCGCGTCTCATGGCTTGATCGACACTGCGGCGACGAACGGCGTCATCATCGGGCTCGTCCCTGTCGAGGTCGAACTCATCGTCGCAGCGTGCCGTTCGTTCCGGCGCGATGTCTTCGTGTTCGGGAAGCTCGGGCTGGCGGCGAATGCCGCCATTGGCCGGATCCTCGTCCTGCTGATCCCTGGCAAGCCTCAGCTTGCGAGATTTGCCTTCCGGCTCAGCAAGAAGTGTCGTGTCGGTCCAGTCGTCAGGGCGAGCGTTCTGCGTTGTCCCTCCGGTCCTTGGTGGCGGCAAGACGCGCTCGGCAAGACGCGGGTCGGCAAAGTAGCGTGCCTTCTTCGCACGGACTGGGAACTGGCCCGAGATCATAATGATCGCCTCGGTCGGCGGCAGCTGCATGATCTCGCCCGGCGTCATCAGTGCACGCGCCGTTTCCTGCCGCGACACCATCAGATGCCCGAGCCAGGGCGACAATCTGTGCCCCGCATAGTTCTTCATGGCGCGCAACTCGGTCGCGGTCCCCAGAGAGTCTGAGACGCGCTTGGCCGTCCTCTCGTCATTCGTGGCGAAGCTCACCCGCACATGACAATTGTCGAGGATGGAATTGTTCGGTCCGTAGGCCTTCTCGATCTGATTGAGCGATTGTGCAATCAGGAACGACTTGATGCCATACCCGGCCATGAAGGCCAGCGCGCTTTCGAAGAAATCGAGCCTGCCAAGCGCGGGAAACTCGTCCAGCAGCATCAAAAGACGCTGCCGGTGATCCTTCGCGTGAAGATCTTCGGCGAGCCTGCGGCCGATCTGGTTAAGCACGAGTCGGATCAGCGGCTTTGTGCGACTGATGTCCGATGGCGGCACGACCAGATAAAGCGTCGTCGGCCGTGCCTCCTCGACAAGGTCTGCGATCCGCCAGTCACAGCATGACGTCACCTTGGCCACAACTGGATCGCGGTAGAGGCCCAGAAAACTCATGGCCGTCGAGAGCACGCCGGAACGCTCGTTCTCGGACTTGTTAAGCAGTTCCCGAGCAGCCGACGCAACGACGGGATGCGGGCCTGCATCACCCAAATGCCGCGTCAGCATCATGGCGCGCAGCGTTGCCTCGATTGGCCGCTCTGGATCGGAAAGGAAGTTCGCCACGCTTGCGAGGGTCTTGTCTTTCTCCGCATAGAGCACGTGCAGTATTGCGCCGACCAGCAACGCATGGCTGGTCTTCTCCCAGTGGTTGCGGCGTTCCAATGTGCCTTCTGGGTCGACCAGGACATCCGCCACGTTCTGCACATCTCGAACTTCCCACTCGCCCCGTCGCACCTCCAGCAGAGGATTGTAGGCTGCTGATCCAGCATTGGTCGGGTCGAACAGAAGCACCTGGCCGAAACGGGCCCGCCATCCGGCCGTCAGTTCCCAGTTTTCGCCTTTGATGTCGTGGACGATTGCCGAACCCGGCCAGGTCAGTAGTGACGGCACCACCAGGCCGACGCCTTTGCCGCTTCGGGTCGGTGCGAAACATAGCACGTGTTCCGGACCGTCGTGGCGCAGATAGTGTCGGCCCAACATACCCAGGATCACCCCATCCTGACCGATCATCCCAGCGGCCTTGATTTCGTCTCGCGTCGCCCAGCGCGCCGAGCCGTAAGTCGTGGTGTCCTTTGCCTCGCGCCCCCGCCACAGCGACATCCCGATCGCTGCGACGATAGCCATGAGGCTTCCGCTCGCCGCAATCGCCGCGCCCTCCAGGAAGACCTTCGGCGCGTAGGCGTCGTAGAAAAACCACCACCAGAAAAAGGCTGGCGGCGGATAAACGGGCTGTCCAGCCAATTCGAACCACGGCGGACCGAGTTGGCTTTGAAAGCCGAGCCGCCCTGCCGTCCACTGTGTTGCTCCCCATGTCGTCGCGACGACGATCAGAAAGGCGGTGAGTATCTGGCCCCATAAAACCTTGCTTGCCGGCATCGGTCGTTTCCCAAATGGATGATCGGAACAACCGAAAAGCTCGAATTCCTAAATCCGCAAGAAGAAAGGGGCGGTCGAAGCAGCATGGCGTACCCGGACGTGGAAAGACTTGCCCGATGCGGGCTCGAATGTTGAACGAGCATCGGGGGGCTGCTTTCTTCTGGAGCCGTTGAGCCGCTACTTTGCCCAATGATAATTAGTTGTCTCGGCTCAGATGCATTTGACGAGATGGACGGGTTCTTGGAGAACCGCGGATTGCCCACGACCAAATGAACAAGAGCCCTCGGCGGCGCGCCGAGCCGGAGAACGCTCTAGTCCCGGCAAGTGGTGGTCAGCCGGAATTGACGTTCTGCTGAGCTCGAATCTTACCGCCTCCCTGATCGGTAGCGCGATAGATCCAGAGCCGACTCGATGAGCAGACCCATCAAGTCTGTTCAATTTTGTTAATCAATTCAGTCACATCAACTATTGCCATGGACTTTCGTTGGAACTGTTGCAAGCCGCGCCGGCCTCACGGGTCGCGGAATCTATTGGGCCGCACCAAAGTTCCAGATGTCCCGATGCAGGCGCCACGTCCCGTCGTCCCCTTTTTTCCAAACGACAATGTACTTGCCCGCAACGGTGGAAGGGGCACCGCCTTTGCTCGGCACACCGAGCGTAAATGCGCCAACTTCGTAGGCGAGATTCCCGCTCTCTTCCACTTCCAGCGCCTTCAGGGTGAGATTCTTCATCCCGGCCTTGATTGCGCCCTGCCAGAATTCTTCCACGCCCTTGCGGTCATCGACGCGTTTGCCGTCGGGTGGCAGCAGGGCGGCATCGTCGGTATACATTTGACCTACCGCTGCTGCGTTTCCGCTGTTGAAGGCGTCCATGAATTTTACCAACGCCGCTTCGATGTCCTCACGAGCCGAGTGGGCGGCCGCAGACAATGCAGACGAAACAAGCAGCACAGCAGCAAATGCAAATGACTGAACCAGTCTCATTTCGTCCTCCCTTGCGTGCCCGACATGCCCACCCGATGAATAGCGCCGACCCAAGGGCGCCGCGGCGCGTTCGATGGCCAGGCGCCTATTTTATTAGACTTATCTGATATGACGGCGCAAGCGCAACTGCGACCCTCGGAATGACCAGCGTAGCAGCTGCCGGAGAACTTCAAAGCGGCGGCTACCGCCTCACTGCCCTCCTCGTCTCGACGAAAGAGTTCGTTCGAATGATGCTTTTCCGTGGCTTTGCTCGCAAGTTTTCGTCAGCCAGCACAGGGCCTCCTCTTACGGTCGCTGGTCGTCAAGGCCCAGCGGCCACTAGCTGACAGTCCCCCCCGTAGCCAAGCCGCTGGGCCCCTCGACGTGGGGAACGAGCATTGGAGAGATGTCTCGCTTTCCGTTACAGCCCGAAGGCGGGTGACAGATGACCGCGTCAGCCTCTCCACTCCGAGCTACGTTTTCACGCATTCGATCAGGCACAGCTCTCTCGGGCTAGCGCGCCAAGCATGAGTCAGCTCCCGAATGAGCAGGTGCCGCCCAGTTCAGCTTCGGCCCTTGCGCGCGCAAAGTATTGGGCGAGATCGATCGGCAGTCCGATCGGCAAATTGGGGCAGCGATGGCGAGAATGAATGCCAGGAACTTCCCTTCGGTGCCGCTTCGTCGATCTGTCTGCCGAGAAGACGCGCGCTGCGTGCCGCCCCTCATACCGCAGAGAACTCACTTCAGGTCACACACACACGACGCCACCGAGATCCTGCATCACTTTTCTACTCCGACGCCGCCACGTCACCAAGATCAGTCGCAAGCGTGATCGCGGCTATCGATCGCGCACCAGAGCGCTCTATGAGTGAGCCCCGAACGGCGCGCTCGAGCAATCCGGCTCGACGTAAGGCGGGCCATCCGTGCCGGCCTCGTGACTAAGACGGGCGAATGGCGGTTCCTGGACTCACCTTTTTGGTCTGAAGTCGCTTCCTTGAGCCGGTGGCGGAGTTCTTGCTTGATCGACCTCAGCACTGTTTTAGAATCGGTTTTCGGAAAATTTGTCTTGTGGCATCAATTTTCATGGGATAGGATCATTTTTCATAGGTTTTGCCGACTAAACCAAAATTCAATGGAAGGATTCGCGTTTCATGCCTGCGGTGCAACAGCACCAATTTTCAGGTCCTGTTACCGTTTTTCAGGAAATCCGCCTTCCTGAAACGGCGACCCCGGCCGGGTACAGCGCCCTGATCGGAGCCTACAGGCTCGCCGCGCCCTTGCCCCGTAGGTTGTTCGCCACTGGCGAGCATCATCGCATTACCGAACGGGATGGCTGGCGGATCATGACCCCCCGCCATGCCCCAAATCCTACCCTCGAAGGCCACCTGACCTTTGCGCTCAAGTACGAGGGACTGGACCTTGCCGTCCTCAAGCGGCTGTTCCAAGTGACCGGTCCCGCGCCGATCGAGGCGCTGGTCCGTGAAAGCCCGACCGGCAGTTATGCCCGCCGCATCTGGTTTTTATATGAATGGCTGAGGGACGCGCGTATCGATCTGCCGGACGCGGAGGCCGGACGATACATTCCGGTTGTCGATCCCGAGCTGCAGTGGCCCGGACCCGACAAGACCGCTTCGCGCTATCGCGTAAGGGACAATCTCCCCGGCACGCGTGAGTTCTGCCCTCTGGTGTTCCGCACCAAGATTCTCGAAAAATTCATCGGCCTTGAACTACCGCGGCGCGCGGAGGCAATCGTAGCGGACGTGCCGCGCGACCTCCTTGCTCGGACCGCCGCCTTTCTTTTGCTCAAAGACTCGCGATCAAGCTATGCGATCGAGGGCGAGCACCCGCCGCAAGATCGCATCCAGCGCTGGGGCCGCGCCATCGGCGAAGCCGGCCGCTGGCCGATCGATCGCGATGAGCTGCTGCGTCTGCAAAGAATTGTACTTGGTGACGCTCGTTTCGTAAGACTTGGCTTCCGAAAAGAAGGAGGTTTCGTCGGTGAGCATGATCGAGACAACGGTACGCCCTTGCCCGATCACATCAGCGCTCGGCCCGAGGACCTGCCGCGGCTAATCGATGGAATGGCGGCGTTCGATCAGGGCCCCGCGCAAAAGCTTGATGCAGTCGTAGCCGCCGCAATCCTCGCCTTCGGCTTTGTCTATATTCACCCGTTCGAGGACGGAAACGGCCGCATTCACCGCTACCTAATCCACCACGTCCTTGCCATGCGCGGCTTCAATCCGCCGGGAGTGGTCTTTCCCGTCTCGGCCGCGATCCTGGACCAGATCAACGAGTACAGGGGCGTGCTCGAGAGCTATTCGCAGCGCCTTCTGCCGTTGGTGGAATGGGAACCGACGCCGCAATTCAACGTCCGGGTGCTGAATGACACCGGTGATTTCTACCGGTTCTTCGATGCAACCCCGCACGCCGAATTCCTCTATGCTTGCGTTCAGCGGACGATCGAACGGGACCTTCCCGAGGAAACCGCATTTCTGCAGCGCTACGATCAGTTCCGGCAGCAGGTGGACGCCTTTATCGACATGCCCGAGCGGTTGACCGATCTGCTCTTCCGTTTTCTTCACCAGAATGATGGCCATCTATCGAACCGCGCGCGCGAGAAGGAATTCGCCGCGCTGACCAGTGACGAGGCAGGAAGAATCGAGGCGATCTACGCGCAAACCTTTGGTGCCCATTGAAGGTGTGATCATCAGGATCGATTTTTAGTCCGACGCTTTGCGATTCCCTTGTCCTTGCCTTCATCTCCGACGCTTGACTTGTCACCGAGACATGCACGATTTTTTCCGCACGGTCTGACCGGCCGCCGATCAGCCGCGGCCAGAACGCGCTTGACAAACCGGAGCCGTCCCGTCCAACCTCACGCATTCACCAGGGGAGTCCCGGCAAGGGGCTGAGATACTGCTGGCTTTCGCGGCGCAGTGACCCGTTGAACCTGATCCAGTTCATACTGGCGTAGGGACGGTGCAAGCGCTTTGCGGGAGTTCACGCCCGAGGTCCTGTTTCGGCAGGTCGACAGAAGCGTCTTTTCATCCTTCCGGCACAGAACTGGGTCTCCAATGCACGAGCAAAGGAGCCTCAAGATGAATGCCCTCACCCCCGCCGTGTCGACGGGACCGCTGCCTGCCTCACGCAAAATCCACAAGCCCGGTGCCATCCACCCGCAGATCAGGGTGCCGATGCGCGAAATCTCCGTCCATCCGACGGCAGGCGAGCCGCCGGTGACCGCTTACGATCCGTCCGGCCCCTATACCGACCCGACTGTCGAAACCAGCATCGAAAACGGCCTTGCACGGCTTCGCCATGAATGGGTCACCGCGCGCGGCGATGTCGAAGCCTATGACGGCCGCCACGTCCGGCCAGAAGACAATGGGTTTGCGGCGGGCGAGCGCCTAACACCGGAATTTCCAGTCCGCAACCGGCCACTCCGGGCCCAGACCGGCAAGGCGGTGACACAGCTTGCCTATGCGCGCGCTGGCATCATCACGCCCGAAATGGAGTTCGTCGCCATCCGCGAGAACCTTGGTCGCGAGATCCTGCACGGCAAGCTTGAGCGCGACGGCGAGGCCTTCGGCGCGGCGATCCCCGACTTCGTCACGCCTGAATTCGTGCGCAACGAGGTGGCGCGCGGACGGGCGATCATTCCCGCCAACATCAACCATCCCGAGAGCGAGCCGATGATCATCGGCCGGAATTTCCTGGTCAAGATCAACGCCAATATCGGTAACTCCGCCGTCACATCGTCGATGGCTGAAGAGGTCGAAAAGATGGTGTGGGCGATCCGCTGGGGCGCCGACACGGTGATGGATCTGTCGACCGGCCGCAACATCCACAACATCCGCGAATGGATCGTCCGCAACTCGCCGGTGCCGATCGGCACGGTGCCGCTCTACCAGGCGCTCGAGAAAGTCGGCGGCATTGCCGAGGATCTTACCTGGGAGGTTTACCGCGACACGCTGATCGAACAGGCCGAACAGGGCGTCGACTATTTCACCATCCACGCCGGCGTGCGGCTGCATTACATCCCGCTGACCGTTGACCGGGTCACGGGTATCGTCTCGCGCGGCGGCTCGATCATGGCAAAATGGTGCCTGCACCATCACCGGGAAAGCTTCCTCTACGAGCACTTTGCGGAGATCTGCGACATCTGCCGCGCTTATGACGTCTCCTTCTCGCTCGGCGACGGCCTTCGTCCCGGCTCGATCGCCGACGCCAACGACGCGGCGCAATTCGCCGAGCTGGAAACGCTCGGCGAGCTGACGCAGATCGCCTGGGCGAAAGATTGCCAGGTGATGATCGAGGGGCCCGGCCACGTGCCGATGCACAAGATCAAGGCGAACATGGACAAGCAGCTCGCCGTCTGTGGCGAGGCGCCGTTCTATACGCTTGGACCGCTGACGACCGACATCGCGCCGGGCTACGACCACATCACTTCCGGCATCGGCGCGGCGATGATCGGCTGGTTCGGAACGGCCATGCTCTGCTACGTCACGCCCAAGGAGCATCTCGGCCTTCCCGACCGCGATGACGTCAAGACCGGCGTGATCACCTACAAGATCGCAGCGCACGCGGCCGACCTGGCGAAGGGCCACCCGGCGGCGAAAGTCAGGGATGACGCCCTTTCCCGCGCGCGCTTCGAGTTCCGCTGGGAGGACCAGTTCAACCTGTCGCTCGACCCCGAAACCGCACGGTCCTTCCACGACCAGACCTTGCCCAAGGAGGCGCACAAGCTGGCACATTTCTGCTCGATGTGCGGACCGAAATTCTGCTCGATGCGTATCTCTCACGACATCCGCGCCGAGGCACAGAAAGAGGGCATGGCGGCGATGGCGGCGAAATACCGCGAGGGCGGCGATCTCTACGTGCCAGCGGACGAGATCGGCGCACCGGTCACGCCTCAGCCAGGTAAGCCATCATGAAGGTGCTGATAAAGGGGGCCGGCGTCGCCGGCCTCACCGCCGCCTTCGAACTCGCCGCCCGCGGCGCGACGGTTACCGTTGCCGAGACAAGGCCTGCCCTTGGGGGCAATGCGTCGTGGTTCGCCGGCGGCATGCTGGCGCCATGGTGCGAGCGTGAAAGCGCCGAGCAGCCGGTGCTGGACCTTGGACGTGACGCTGCCGACTGGTGGGATGCGGTGCTGCCGGGTCAGGTGACACGGGGCGGAACACTTGTCGTGGCCGCCCCGCGTGATGCCGGCGAGCTCGACCGCTTCGCCAGCCGCACGTCGGGCCATCGGCGTGTCGATGAAGACGAAATTGCGCTCCTGGAACCCGACCTCGCCGGCCGCTTCCGGCGCGGACTGCTCTTCCCAGATGAGGCTCATCTCGACCCGCGCCAGGCGATGGCAGCACTTCATGACAAGCTCGCAGCCATGGGTGTCAAATTCCACTTCGGCACCGACGCCCGGCATGTTTCCGGTTTCGATCGTCAGATCGACTGCCCGGGGATGGCCGCCGTCGATGACAGGCTTCGCGGCGTTCGCGGCGAAATGCTGATCCTAAACACGCCAGACTTCTCGCTGTCGCGCCCGGTCCGGTTGCTGCATCCGCGCTTTCCGCTCTATGCGGTACCGCGTGCCGACGCCCAGTTCATGATCGGTGCGACGATGATTGAAAGCCGGTCCGCCAGACCGGTCACGGCGCGTTCGATGATGGAGCTTCTGGGTGCTGCGTATGCCCTCCATCCGGCCTTTGGCGGGGCCGGGATCGTTGAAGCCGGCGTCGGCGTCCGTCCAGCCTTTCCCGACAATCTGCCGCGCGTCGAAATGAGCGGAGACACCGTCGCGATCAACGGGCTCTATCGCCATGGCTTTCTTCTCGCCCCCGCCATGGCGCGCCTGGCGGGCGAAATTGTCTTCAATCACGACAAACCCGTGGAGCTTGCTCATGAAACTGATGGTCAACGGCAAAGTGCATGAGGTTGCCGCCACCACGCTGGCCGAGCTGCTTGCCGCGCTTGACTATGAGGGCGATTGGCTCGCGACCGCCGTCAACAACGACCTCGTGCACAAAGCCAGCCGGGCGGAATTCCAATTGAACGACGGCGACCGGATCGAAATCCTCTCGCCGATGCAGGGAGGCTAGCATGTTCGATCTTCTCGGGACGACGCTTCCCTCCCGCCTGCTTCTCGGCACCGCTCAATATCCTTCGCCGGCCATCCTTGCCGATGCAGTCAGGGCATCGGGCACCTCGGTGGTGACCGTCTCGTTGCGCCGTGAGATGGGAGGCGGCAGGGCCGGCGAAAAATTCTGGTCGTTGATCCGGTCGCTTGGTGTCAGAATCCTGCCCAACACTGCTGGCTGCCACTCCGTCAAGGAAGCGGTCACGACCGCACAAATGGCGCGCGAAGTCTTCGGCACGCCCTGGATCAAGCTCGAAGTGATCGGCAATCACGACACGCTGCAGCCGGACGTGTTCGGTCTGCTCGAAGCCGCCCGCATCCTGTGCGAGGACGGTTTTGCGGTGTTCCCGTATACTACCGACGACCTTGTCGTCGCCGAGCGGCTGCTTGCGGCGGGCTGCAAGGTCTTGATGCCCTGGTGCGCACCGATCGGTTCCGCCCTCGGGCCGGTCAACATCACGGCGCTGCGCTCGATGCGCGGACATTTCCCTGATGTCCCGCTGATCGTGGATGCTGGTCTCGGACGGCCATCGCACGCGGCAACAGTCATGGAGTTCGGCTTTGATGCCGTGCTCCTGAACACAGCGGTCGCCAAGGCGGCCGATCCGGTCGGCATGGCGCGTGCGTTCGGCAAGGCGGTCGACGCCGGTCGAGAAGCTTTCAGCTCGGGGATGCTCGAACCCCGCGACGTCGCGGTGCCATCGACACCAACATTCGGCAGGGCGGTTTTCTCATGAAGCTCGATCCCTTCTACCTGATCGTCGACAGCGCCGCCTGGATCGAACGGCTGGTGCCACTTGGCGTCAAGCTGGTTCAGTTGCGCATCAAGGATAGGGACGAGGCCACGCTGCGGACGGAAATCCGCCGCGCGAACGGCGTCTGCGCGGTCCATGGTTGCCAACTGATCGTCAACGACTATTGGCGGCTCGCCATTGAGGAAGGCTGCGACTTCGTCCATCTCGGCCAAGAGGATTTGGCTGCGGCTGACCTGCTGGCGATTAAGTACGCCGGATTGAAGCTCGGGCTCAGCACGCACGATCATCTCGAACTGGAAACGGCCATCGCTGCCGAGCCCGACTATATCGCGCTCGGCCCCATCTATCCCACCATCCTGAAGCAGATGAAATGGGCGCCGCAAGGGCTCGAGCGGATCAGCGAGTGGAAGCATCGGGTGGCGCCGATCCCATTGGTCTCCATCGGCGGCCTCAACCCCGACCGGCTCGACGGTGTCTTCGAGGCTGGTGCGGACAGCGCGGCGGTGGTCACCGACATCACGTTGAATGCCGATCCCGAAGCGCGCACGCGAGAATGGATCGAAAAGACAAAGCCATGGCGCTGAGGCGAGAACCGCGTGTGCTCGTGGTTGGCGGATCAGACTCCAGCGGTGGGGCTGGAATTGCACGTGATATCGAGACGATCTCTTCCATTGGTATGCGCACCTGCCTGGCTGTCACAGCGCTGACGGTGCAGACGCACGAAGCCGTAATGGAAATCCATCCTTCGAAGCCCGATCTTGTGGCCGATCAGATGTGCGCCGCGCTGCAGGCCAACAAGGTGGCGGCAATTAAGATCGGCATGCTCGCAACGGCCGAGATCGTCGTTGCCATTGCCGGCGTGCTGCGCGAAAATCCGCAGGTGCCGGCAGTGCTCGATCCGGTGCTGGCCTCGAGCTCCGGCCGGGGGCTTCTGGAAGCAGGTGCCATCGCTGCCATGAGGCGCGACCTGATGCCGCTTTGCTGCCTTGTGACCCCCAATCTCCTCGAGCTGGCGCTCCTTGTTGGTGCGGAACCGCCAGCCGACGAGAGCGACGCGGTGAGACTGGGACGGAAATTGCTGGCAGCCGGCGTGCCGGGCCTGCTGATCAAAGGGGGCCACGCATCAGGACCTCGATCAACCGATATTCTGTTGCGTTCCGATCAAGAACCAATTCGCTTCGACGCACCTCGTCTTGTCGCATCAATCCGCGGGACGGGTTGCATGCTGGCTAGCGCGATTGCGGCGCATCTGGCGAAGGCGAAGCCGCTCGAAGACAGTGTGCGCGAAGGCAAGCGGCTTGTCTTGGCCATGTTTAAGAAGAATGCAGCAGACCGACGAAACTTGTAAAATTTTCCAACTCTCGAAAGACACGCCTGCCTCTCGCGGGTCCGGGCTGGTAATTTCGCCTCGTAATTCACCTCACTCGAGAGGAGTAGTTTGACGGCCTCGCCAGGCGGCGACCGCGAGATCAACGATGGCGAGGCGGCCGTCGTGCGCCGTATCTAGTGCGTTGGCATCCTTTCCCCACATCCGACTGCGATCCTGGAATTCACCTTGGTCGCGAGCTCCTGCTAAACGACGCCCCTCGACGGGAGCGGTCGATCCCGCGTCTCGGCTGCGGCGGCGCTAGGCTGACGCTCCCTAGGCCGTCCTGTTGAATCGGACTCGGGATCACGAACTGCCTCCGACAATGAATGAACATTGTCCGTCTTACGGCCATTTCATCGTCACCGCCGATGTGCTCAAGCGATGCAGGCCATTCCTGTCATTCAAGGGATTATCGGCTTCGAAAAACAGTGAAGCTTCATCCGTCCTTGCATCCGCTTCGCTCAGGCTCAGCAGACGTCAGCAGGTTCTTCACCAGGTTAAGAGCGAGGGCGTGTGGCTCAAGCCGGCTTGGCACGAGGGCCGGGAGGTGATCGCGGTGTTCGAGACCGAGCCGACGCGAAACCCAACCACTTTATGTGGCTCGAGTGGTGTGAAGGTCGGATCAGCTTCATTCGCGACTACCGCAATGCCCGCTATGTTGCCGATGATGCGGAGCTGGCGCTGGACGCCACGTCCCACGGCGACGGAACCGGCAACTATGCTCGTCGCGACGCCTAATCAAGCCCGATGGCAGCTCCATCCGGCACTCGTTGACAAGCCTGCCGTGATATGAACAGGATTATACAGGCTCACTGAACAGGTACCCATATGAAGCGGCGCTCGGTTCAACTGTCTCCCGGCACGGGCAAGCCCGAACAGATCGCCACCGTTCTCGAACATGAAATCCGCTCCGGTGTTCTCGGCTTCGGCGACCGGCTGCAAAGCGAGAACAAGCTCGTCCAGCGTTTCTCCGTCAGCCGCAACACCGTCCGCAAAGGCCTCGAGGAACTGTCCAACCGCGGGCTGATCACGACCAAAGTCGGCATCGGCTCTTTCGTCACCTTCGATGGCAAGCCCGTTGATGACTCCATCGGTTGGTCGCGGGCGCTCGCCAACGCCGGCGCCAACGCCGAGACGCGGACGCTGCGGCTCGAGGTGATCGAGGACCCCGGTCTTGCCGCACTGCTTGGTATAGAAAACCCGTTTTTCATCGCTGTCGACCGGGTGCGCACCAATGCCAGCGACGGCCACGCCATCTCCATCGAGCGCAGCCGCCTGCCATTGTCGCCGGAACTGGAGGACGTGCCGTTGCGCGGCCTGCGCGAAGGCTCGCTGCACCAGACGCTGCGCGGCGCGGGCCTCATTCCCGACCATGGCGAGGAATGGGTCGGCATCGAAATGCTCAACGCCGAGGACTCTGCAATCCTCGGTTGCCCGCAAGGCACGCCGTTTCTTCGCGGTCGCCGGTTGACCCGCGCCGCCGATGACCGGCCGATCGAATATGTGACCAGCCTGCTCAACCCGGCGCATTTTGCGCTGCATATGAGGTTCTGAGTGATGCCGGACGACAACACCGGGAATATGACTGATCGGGCCATGGGGGCGCTTGTCGGCGGGGCACTGGGGGATGCGCTGGGCATGCCGACGCAGCTTTTGTCGCCGGCCCGGATTGCCGAACTCTACGCCCATGTAGAGGGCTTCATTGCTCCTTTCGCCGACCATCCGGTGTCGAAGGGGCTTCCCGCTGGAACGATCACCGACGACACCGAACAGGCGCTTCTGCTTGGCCGTATCCTGGTTGAATCCGGTAACCGCTTCGATCATGCGCGGTGGGTCAACGCGCTGCTCGACTGGGAGCGCGACGTCAAAGCGCGCGGCAGCTACGATCTGCTGGGACCATCGACCAAACGCGCCATCGACGCCATCAACAATGGCGTGCCGGCCGAGGAAGCGGGGCGCAGCGGCGACACAAATGGTGCGGCCATGCGCATTGCGCCGGTCGGCATCATGATGCCGCCAGAGCCGCTGGACGCGCTGGTCGCCAAAGTTGCCGAGACCTGCCGGGCCACGCACAACACCTCGGTTGCCATTGCGGCCGCAGCCGCCGTTGCGGCGGCCGTCAGCCGCGGCGTCGCAGGCGGCGACTGGCGCGCCGCTTCCGACAGCGCCATCGCCGCGGCGAGGTGCGGAGCAACGCTCGGCCATTGGGTGACCGGCGGTGACATTGCTGCGCGCATTGGGTGGGCGCAGGAGCTTGTGCGCGGCAAGGCGACGAAGGACGCGATCCGGCTGATCACCGATCTGGTCGGCACCGGCGTCGCCAGTCAGGAGTCCGTTCCGGCTGCATTCGCCGTGCTGGAAGTCGCCGGCGGTGATCCCTGGCAAGCGGCGGTCATCAGCGCCAATCTCGGTGGCGACACCGATACGATCGGCGCCATCGCGACCGGCATGGCCGGCGCCTGCACCGGCTTTTCCCGACTGCCTCAGAACCGCATTGCAGACCTCAAGGGCATCGACATTGCGGCGGTTGGCGCGCTCACCGCCGACCTTGTTGCGGCCCGTATATCCAAGCGCCGTGCCGACAGGACGGGTCCCGGCAAGGATGCGGCGGCATGAGTGGGCGTCTCGTCCATGTCGGCAGCGCGGTGGTCGACTATGTCTACCGCATCGACGCCTTGCCGGCGCCGGGTACGGAGAAGACGGCGTCGAGCTACACGCAAGTCGCCGGCGGCGGCTTCAACATGATGGTCGCGGCCAGCCGCACCGGCATGAAGGTGGTGTTCGGCGGCCAGCTCGGCAGCGGACCCAATGGCGACTTCCTGCGCACGGCCTTAGCCAATGAGGGGATCGAGACGCTGACGACGCCATCGCCCGTCATGGACAGCGGCAATTGCGTCGCCATGATCAGCAGCGATGCCGAGCGCACCTTCGTCTCGTGGCCTGGTGCGGAGAGCTTGCTCAGCCTTGACATGATGGCGCCCGTCTCGGTCGCCCCGGGGGATTGGGTGTTCACCTCCGGCTATACGCTTAGCTATCCGGGAAGCCGAGACGCGCTTGTCGACTGGATCGAGGCACTTCCGGCCGACACACCGCTTGTCCTCGACCCGACACCTGTCGTCGTCGACATTCCCCGCCCTATCCTGCCTCGGATACTCGCCCGCACCACCTGGTTGAGCTGCAACAGGATGGAAGCGGCCGCGATTGCCGGTCCGGGCGACGTCGAGGCACTCGCGTCACGGCTTCTTAGCGACCACTCCCCGAAGGCCGTCGGCGTCGTTATTCGCGCCGGACCGAAAGGCTGCCACATACGGCTGGCCGATGGCTCGGCGCAAACGAGTGCCGGCTTCGAGGTCGACGCCATCGACACCAATGGCGCCGGCGACACCCATATCGGCGCTTTCGTCAGTGCGCTGGCGCGCGGCGCGCCGCCTTTTGAAGCAGCGCGCTACGCCAATGCGGCGGCGGCCATTTCCGTCACCCGCCACGGTGGTTCATCAGCGCCGACCGACCACGAAATCCAGACATTCCTAAGCCATGCCGGCGGTCCGCCGATCGGCCTCCATGGCCGGAAGCAAGAGGCCAAACGCCCGACAGCCTGACAAAGCCCGGGAAGCGGGCAAACACAGAGAGGAACGAACATGCGCATGCCCGACTTGACTGCCCTGCTGACGGCGACCGCCGTCTTCACCTCCGCACTCGCATTTGCCGCCAAGGCCGACGAGGTGCACGTACTCAACTGGAAGGGCTACGGCGCCGACGAGCCGTGGGCCATCGAAGCCTTCGAGAAGGCGACCGGCCACAAGGTCGTCAACGACTTTTTTCAATTCCGAACAGGAGATGCTGACCAAGCTCAGGACCAATCCCGGCCTTTACGACGTGGTCATGATCAACGCCGCTTTCAACGACCAGGCGATGGCGGAAAAGCTGATCCAGCCGATCGACACGTCCAAGCTGCCGAACTTTCCCGACATCAGCAAGGACAAGGCCGGATCGCCGATGCTCGTCCATGACGGCAAGGTCTATGGCGTGCCGTGGGTCTGGGGGCTGACGGCGCTCGCCATCAATGAAAAATCCTTCGATAAGCCGCCGACGAGCATCGCCGAAATGTGGGATCCCGCTCACAAGGGCCGCGTCACCATCCGTGATGATGCCGTCGAGGCGGTTCAGTTCGGCGCCATTGCCACCGGCCAGAACATCAACGACATCAAGGATATCGAGGCGGTCAAGGCGAAGCTCACCTCGCTGATGCCGCAGATCAAGACGTTCTGGAGCTCGGAGAACGACTGGAACCAGATGGCTGCCTCTAACCAGATCGACATCGGCACCTATTGGAGCGGCTCGGCCGATCGCGCCAAGACCCATTTCAAGCTGCCGGTCTCGCTCGTGATCCCGCAGGAGGGCGCTGTCGCCTGGCTCGACGCCTTCTCAATTCCGGTCGGTTCCAAGAATGTCGCCGGCGCCGAGGCCTTCATCAACTACATGATCGACCCGAAGTTCTATGTCGAATGGGTCACCAAGGTCGGAGCCCCGGTATCCGCCAACACCAAGGCTGTAGAAGCACTTCCCGGGGATGCGTTCAACCGCAAGGTGATGGGTGACCCGGCAGTCGCCAAGCGCATTCAGTTCCAGGCGCCGATCACAGACGCCCAGCGCGAAACCTATCTGTCGCTCTGGCAGCAGCTCAAGGTCGACGTGAAGTAACAGCAGAAGCCGGGATCAGCCGACCATCCATGTCGGCTGATGCTTCCCCATCCTGGGAGGTGGATGTCATGGCAGCACAGGTTGCGGCCGCGTCGCGCAGCGGATTGAGATCGGCCTTGCCACTGCTGGCGCCTGCCTATCTCTGGCTGACGGTTGCGATCTTCCTGCCGCTCTCAGCCATGGTCTTCTTCTCCTTCATGACCGACCTGCCGCTGTCGGGAAAGCCGTGGGCGTTCACGCTCGAAAACTATGCCGCCTTCTTTTCACAAAGCCTTTATCTGACATTGCTTTTGGCCTCGCTGCGCCTCGGCCTCGAGGTGACGCTGTGGTGCATCGTCATCGGTTATCCCGCCGCTTATGTGCTGGCCAAGGTGCTGAAAGGCCGCACCCGAGAGGCGATTTTCCTGCTCGTCATCCTGCCGTTCTGGTCGAACGGGCTGGTGCGTATCTTCTCCTGGGCGATGGTGTTGCGTGAAGGCGGCATTCTCGACACTGCGCTCAACGCCGTCCTGCCGTTCAAGATCAACATCGACCTAATGTATTCCTATCCGGCCGTAATCATCGGGCTGGTGCACTCCTACGTGCCTTACATGGTGCTGACCTGCTATCTGACCCTGCAGGCCATCGATGACTCGCTAATCGAAGCCGGGCGCTCGCTCGGCGCCTCGCGGCTGCAGGTGCTGAATCGAGTCATCATTCCGCTGTCGATGCCGGGGCTGGTGGCGGGCGCAGCGCTCGTCTTCGTCCCGGTTGTTGGTTCGTTCATGGAACCGCGCATCCTCGGCGGCCGTACCGGCACCTTTTACGGCACTGTCATCGAGGACCAGTTCGTCGCCGTGTTCAACTGGCCGCTGGGTGCTGCGCTCTCCTTTATCCTGTTGGCCGTCGTGCTGGTCATCCTGGCGGTTGCCTCGCCGGTGCTGCGGAGGGCTACGTGATGGCGACGACACGTGTTCTCGAATGGCTCGGCCGCCTTTACATCTGGCTATTGCTCGCCTTCCTCTATGTGCCAATCATCATCATGGCGCTAATGTCTTTCAACGTTTCGCCCTTCTACCAGCTGCCGTTCGAATGGACGGCGGAATGGTATGTCTCGCTGTGGCAGAACGACCAGCTTATCTCAGCCACCTGGAACAGTGTCGAAATCGCAGTCATCACTACCATCATCTGCGTCGTGCTTGGCTCGGCGGCGTCACTTGCGCTCTACCGCTATGAGTTTCGCGGCAAGAAATTCCTCCAGGCGCTGCTGTTTCCGCCAATCGCCATTCCGTGGCTGATAACCGGCACAGCGATGTTGATCTTCTTCTTCGGCGTCGGCATTGGGCGCGGCCTGTTCGCCATCCTGCTTGGCCATGTCGCGCTTGCGCTTCCCTACGTCATTGTCGTCGTGTCGGCCCGACTGCAGACCTTCGCGCACGAGCTGGAAGAGGCGGCGCGCTCGCTCGGCGCCAATCAATGGCAGTTGACGAACCGCGTCACGCTGCCCTGGATCATGCCGGGCGTCATTGCCGGGGGGCTGTTCGCCTTCGCCGTGTCCTTCGACCAGTTCGTCGTATCCTACTTCTTGTCGACGCCGGGCCAGACGACGCTGCCGGTCGAAATCTACGCCGCGATCCGCAAGGGTTTCACGCCCGAGATCAATGCGGTCTCGACGATCATCATTGTCGTGTCGATGGCGCTGATGCTGCTGACAGCGCGCTTCTTCAAATTCGGCGGAGAGAAATAATGGCTGGCGTCCAAGTAGCGAACGTGTCGCGCGCTTTCGGTGCCCACAAGGCGCTGGACGATGTGTCTATCGATTTCGCCGACGGCGGCTTCTACGCCCTGCTCGGTCCCTCCGGCAGCGGCAAGACCACGCTGCTGCGCCAGATCGCCGGCTTCGACTTTCCCGACTCTGGCCGCATCTCTATAGGCGGCGAAAGTGTCGAGCGGGTGCCGGTGGAGAAGCGGCGCATCGGCATGGTGTTCCAGAACTACGCCCTGTTTCCCAATATGAGCGTTGCTGGCAATGTCGCCTTTGGCCTGTCGGTGCGCGGCGAGCCCAAGGCGGTGATTGCCAGCGAGGTACAGCGCGCACTCGACCTTGTGCAACTCGGCAGGCTCGGCGGCCGCCGGCCGCATCAGCTGTCCGGCGGCCAGCGCCAACGGGTTGCGCTCGCTCGCGCGATCGTCATCCGGCCGCGCGTGTTGTTGCTCGACGAGCCGCTCGGAGCGTTGGACAAGGCGCTGCGGGTCGACATGCAGATCGAGCTCAAGCGCATCCAGCGCGAGATCGGCATCACCACCATCTTCGTCACCCACGACCAGGAAGAAGCGCTGACGATGAGCGACCGCATCGGCATTCTGCGCGATGGCAAGCTGGTGCAGGAAGGCTCGCCCGAGGAGATCTACGATCGGCCGAAGAGCGAGTTTGCCGCCACTTTCCTGGGCGACGCCAACATCCTTCGCGGCGACAGCACGGGCAACGGCATCCGACTGCCGGACGGCACAGCGATTGCCGCCGGCGCGGGTGCCAAGCTTGCCGCTGGGGCCAAGGCAAGCTGCGCCGTGCGGCCCGAACGCATCCGCATCTTCACCGATGCCGAGGCTCCGGATGCGGCCAACGCGAATCTGCTGCGAGGCCAGGTATCGAAGCGCATCTTCGCCGGAAATAGCAGCACCTACTTTGTCGAGCGTGCTGGCCAGACGCTCAAGGTGATTGTGCAGAACACCGGCGCTGGCAGGCTGGCGGAAGGTCAGGATGTCGTGCTGCATTGGTCGCCGGAAAGCACAGTCTTGATCGTCGCGGGGTAGCAGGCCAGAGATAGACCACTGACCGACTCAGATGGGGCTTTTGTGATGGTAAAAGATTGCGACCTCCTGGTTGAGGTCCGCGCCAGAAACGCCGATACGTCCCGCCTACGAGACCATGCCATTTTTTGGTGGTCTTGCGGCCCGGAGCAACCGATCCCGGCAATGATGATGGACAACGACATGGTTGGCATCGCCAAGGTCTTGCCGATTGACAGTTTCACTCAGAAGCGGTGCGCCGGGCTTGCGGCTAGTGCGCCGTTTGCTGCTGTTTTGAGATTTGGCCAGGCGCGTATTCATTGGCCTCGAAGACAAGCCTCCGTCAAGCCAGGCATCACGATCTTTGCCTCTAATCCTCCCAGATTCAATGTCGCTTTCGGGACCCGGCAAACCGATCCAAGGCACGGCTGCGAGCACGCGCCCTGGGGAGCCGGAGTAGACCTTTGAGCGGGGTGCGGATGGCAGTTTTGAACGTGCGATCCCATCGTCCCGAACGATGTGGATTTACCAGCAAGTCGTTATTGTTCCTGGGCTCCTTCGCCACGTTCGCTCACGACTGGTCGCGTTTCCTTTCGCCGTTTCTGTGGGAAACCTGTGGGATGAGCACACCGCGTTCGTGTCTTGTGATTTGAGTTATACTCGGAACGGTTTGCGGCGACTTGGAGAAAACCGGCTTCTTCGTGATCTTCTCGGCGGCGTCTGCCAAGAAATTAGGATGATGATGGCCGTAAGTTTCGATCAGGACATCCACTGTAATGCCAAGAAAGCCCGCAGCCTGCCACAGATCGGTGCCGGCCTGCATCATCCAAGTCGCCGCGGTGTGGCGGAACACGTGCGGAGTAACGTCGGGCCCTAGGCCGGCGATTTCGCGCGCCGTCTTGAAGCTCTTGTCTATCGACTGCACCGGCTTTCCATTCCATTCCACGACAAAATCCTGCGATATCTTGCGACCGATGTTCGCACTTTTGCCGCGCGATTTGGTCTCGAGGTGAAGATCAGTGCGCGCCCAGCGCCGGAGGTGCGCCAGCAGTCGCTCGGGCAACGGTACAGGGGGTTGGCGCTTCTTGGTCTTCCTTGCGCCGGTGGCACCGCGATAGAAGATACCGCGGTCTAGGTCCACATGACCGCGCCCTTTCGTTGGGCGCATGGCGGCACCGCAGATTGCGGCCGAGCGCGTTCCTGTATAAAGTGCGACGAGGATGAAGCGCGCGAGATGTCGCCCAGTGCGCCGGCCACTCGCTTGGCCCTTCCATGTCTGCTTCATTCGCCAAGCTGCCCAGATCAGTGCGGCCGCCTCACTGCGGGTCAACCAGCGTTCGCGGGCGGCGGCCTTGTCTGGCAGGGTGATGACCGGTGCGGCGGTTGTATAACCCTCCTTGCGGTAGTAGTTGATGGCGGCACGAAGATCCTCGAGTTGGCGGCGCGCCGCGGCTTCGGTGGGGCGCGACGCAATGTACTCGCGGCAGAGTTTGCCATTGATGGCGGCGAGAGTTTTTTCCCCGAAGTAATCAAGGACCTTATCCAGCCGAGCCGCCGTCTCTTCTGGTGTCGCGTGCTTCGGTGCAACCTCTTTAAGGTAGAGGTTGACCACATCGGCAATTAAGACGTCCTCGGCTCCCCGCGCTCGGTGGTATTTGCTTCCAATGTAGGCGGCGAGCGCCTTTTCAGCTTCAGTTCCTGGACGGCCTTTTTCGCCGCCGCCAGCGCTGATGAAGCTGGTTCCATCGCGGATAAACCATCCAGCTTTGTTTCGGCGCGTTCCATCTTTTTTCCAGCTTTCGTCACGCCATACCAGGCGTGGCCCTTTCGAAGTCCGCGGCATAGTTCCCTCATCCTCGCGATTGCCATCAAGCTGACGTATTCCTTTCCGGCGATTAGCTCCGTTTCAAGTCGACCGGCGTCACGTTCCTTGCGTAGGCCTGCTGCGCTCATCGAGCCGTCGGGAAAGGCAATTCGCGCAGCGATTTCGACGCGCAGTGGTGTGGTCTCGTCGAATTGGTCGGGGATTTTCATAAGAAGTCCTCAGCAGTTCTTAGGTCTGAGCTGTTCGCCGACCTCGTTGAGCACTCCGTCCTGTCTCGCCGTTCTGGACACGGTCCTGCAGGAGAACTCTTCTCCAAAAAACCGGCTGCGAAAACCGCCCGCCGGAGGTGCTGCGGCGAAGAGGCGCCTTCGACCTGTCAATCGGAGTGGTTGCGCAACAAGTCTATGGCTGGCCTCTGCTTCCAGTCCGGCCAGACACACTCCTAAAGGGATCCGACCATCGTTTCAGTATCGATACGGCCGGCAGGGCCTATTGCGTCGCAACGCCCGCGCGCGCCGCGCCGCGTTCAGGCGAGCAGGGCAGCGGAGTACCTCCTTCGCTTCTTGGCTGGCAGCGTCATTGCTGGCGACGATTAGCGGCAAGCCGCCCGTGATGACCAACCACGTCCAAATCGATTTCCCGTCGCAAAAAGCGCTCTGTTCGCTCTCGAACTCAGCCGCATGCCCTCGGTGTCGCACGCCACAGTGCCGAAGGCGTGATGAAGAACGCAGATACTTCCAATGGGGCGACCGGCCCGCTCGTCGTTCATCGCCGCGCTGTGGTCCTTAATCGCTACTGCTGCACGTTTGTATGTTGCAGCCGCGTTTGTAAACAGGAACGCCGTCACTGAGTTGCTACCCCGCAACAACCTCGGTTGGCTGCCAAGCACAAGAGGACGAGGAGTGCCGGGATCTCCATGACGAGTTTGAAGGTCGAGAGAGAGGCTCTCGACTGCCCGTCTCGGAGTACATCCCGATGGCGACTACCCCTCAGAAAATTACCCTTCTGTCCTCGCGAGACATTGCCTTCAAGAACGTGGAGTTCTCCATGTCCCAGGTCCGCGTCAAGGCTGACATCTGGATCGAGGACCTACCTGACCTCGTAGCCGAAGTGACGACCCACTCGCACCTCCTCGTGCGCAAGACGACCAGTGGTTGCATCGAGCGCCTTGCCGTCGAGATTCGCGCAGGGTCGGCCAGTCCCACTGAGCCACAGGCGCCCGAACCCGCAATTCTGGGCAAGGTGCTGGAGCGCTATCAGCGCATCGACTCGCGGGAGGATGCATGATGCCCCGACGCGACGCGTCCGAACTGGCCCACCGCCTGGGCCGACAGGCCGAAGCGGTTTGTCGCCACTATCTTTCGAACGGACATCGCGAGGGACGCTACTGGCTTGTTGGCGATGTCCGAAACACGCCGGGTCGCTCTATGTTCGTGCGGCTCGTCGGCTCGCAGAGCGGAAAGGGCGCAGCCGGCAAATGGACTGACGCGGCGACCGGGGAGCATGGCGATCTTCTCGATATCATCCGCGAAAGCCGCGGTTTGAGCGACTTCAGGGACGTTGCCCATGAGGCAATAACGTTTCTCGGCCTACCGCATCCCGGACCAGAGCAGACATCAATGCGGTCGAAGTTGCTGGCCGCGCCGTCGGAAATGTCGGAGAAAGCGCGTCGGCTGTTTGCGATGTCGCAGCCGATTGCGGGTACGGTCGTAGAGGCGTATCTGCACAACCGCAGTATTGCCGCTTTGCACGGGACCGGAAGCCTGCGTTTTCACCCGCGCTGCTACTACCGGCCCGACGAACAAGCGCCGACTGAGACCTGGCCGGCGATGATCGCTTCCGTTACCGATCTCGACGGCCATTTGACTGGCGTACATCGCACATGGCTTGATCCTTCCGGCAGGGGCAAGGCACCGGTCAGTACGCCGAGGCGCGCGATGGGCGATCTTCTCGGTCACGCGGTTCGCTTTGGCCTACCGGGCGACGTCATGGCGGGCGGCGAAGGCATCGAGACCGTCTTGTCGCTTCGGTGCATCCTGCCCGATATGGCCATGGCAGCGGCACTCTCGGCCGCCCATCTTGCTGCCATGCTGTTCCCCCTCACACTGAGACGGCTCTACATCGTGCGCGACGCCGATCCAGCCGGTAACGGCGCGCGTGACACCTTGATCGAAAGAGCGAATGCTGCCGGGATCGAGCCGGTCGTGCTCTCGCCGGCACTTGGGGACCTCAACGAAGATCTCTGTACGCTAGGCTTGGATGCCGTTCGAGCAGCAGTCCGTGTTCAGCTCGCCCCGCAGGACATCGCCCGTTTCATGGCAGTGGCGGGATAACTCGGAACGAACAGCCTGTCCGCTGTCGCCATCATCACTTGGATGCTCCTGAAGTCGGAGAGAACCGCGCCTGCGGGCCTTCGAGAGGGCGATCGGCCAGCAAACGACTCGGCCCCGCAATGTCTCCGGCCGACTATTTTCCGGCGCGCTCCCCAAGGGAGCGCTTTCCATCGCGAAGCAAAATAGCCGGCCTCCACCCTCCTCCGCTGACACTCCGGCCCTTCGCTTCGCTGCGGGTGCAGGTCCGTCCCGTCCGCCGGCTTCCGTCGCCATGAAGGCCGCGAGGGTCGCGGTCCAACCGGCGGAGCATCCAATGAGCGAGCATGACGACTACGAACCACAGCACTCGTCTTCACCCATCGACCACGTCCTCACCGAACTCCAGCTCTATGGCTACCGTCCCTTCGTGGATGAGCCTGATCCTCGACCGCTTCCAGAGGGCCACTGCGTCGCCGGCGCGATGGCCGACATCTTCGACGCCCTCATCGTGGCACTGCAAGACACTCGCCTCGAGCCCGATCTCGACGATCTTCTGTGGTCGACCGTCAACATCTTTCACCGCGCCGCAGATCGGATCGAGCGCGAACTCGATCACAACGAGCAGGCGCAACGCCGCAGCCAGCGTGAGCAGGACGGCAGCGAAGTGAAATCCGTCGAGCTGGAACGCCTGACGGCCGAAGGGCAGACGCTGATCGAACGCCAAAGCGCCTTCGAACTGATGCGTGATCAGGCCGCGGAGCACTACGAGCGCCACACCGGATCGAGTTGGCGACCGCGCAGCGGATCGATGGTCAACCATCGCAACATGACCTCTGCGCTGATCGACAGCCGCGATTTTCTCAGCGCCAAGAAACGCGCCTCGCAGGAAGTCCTTCTGCCACCTGGCCCGAAAATCGCCTTCACCGCTGGGCTCGACTTCAATGACCACCAGCTGATCTGGGCCAAGCTCGACCAGGTCCACGCCAGGCATCCCGACATGGTATTGATGCACGGGAAATCGCCGAAGGGTGGCGAAAAGATCGCCGCCTGTTGGGCAGACCATCGCAAGGTACCCCAAATCGGCTTTGCCCCTGAATGGACAAAGCATGCCAAAGCCGCCCCGTTCAAGCGCAATGATGCAATGCTGGAGGCGCTGCCGATAGGCGTCATCGTCTTTCCCGGGACCGGAATTCAGGACAATCTTGCAGACAAGGCAAAGAAGCTCGGCATCCCAGTCCTCGACTTCCGCCCCAAGGGAGGCGGCGCGTAAGCGCTGCCCGCCGCTACCCTTTTTTCGATTGTACGATACGGCCGCGATCGGGCAGCGGGTACTGTATTTGCAGCTCGCTGGAGTGCTTGGCCCGGGATGCCGGATCTCCGGCTTCCTGCGCCGCCCGTCTTTTTGCGATACTCAAGTCCGCGCCCTAGCAAAGGCGCGCGACGCCGTCACGCTTGCCGTCAACGTTCAGCTGCGTCGCAGCTGGCATCACAGCTGCGAATAACGACGCCCGTTCAACCGAACAGGGCCTGGATCTAGGCGAACTCACCGAACAACCGGCGTGGGCAGGATGCTTTTTTCGGCCATCGCATTGTTAGGATCGTCGCTGACACGGCATCGCGCGACGCACAGTTCGAATCCACAACGGCGTGCCGTCTCGCTCCAAAGATAGCGCATATCCGGTGGTGCACGTCAGCCGTGACTTGAACCGTCACGTGCGTGTCTTATGCGCGTTTCCGACAACAGCTTGCGGCTTCGCGATGCCTGTACAGAGGAGCATCGACGCCGGTGATCGTCGTAGCCGGGATTTCGCCAGCGACGGTATCGCCAGGTTCTCCGTTGATGTCTCTATCTGGTGGGCCGCTCCAAACGGCCTCTCTAATGGGCTGATCTGGCCGAAGGTCGGCTGCGCCTCGATCGCCTAAGCCGCAATGGCGCCGATCGACTTTCTTCCCCTGCCGGCTGCGCCGTCATTCCTCGCGAAACAACAAAGTCACTTGGCTGCCATCCTCCGCTGGCGCTGCGGTCGCAAGCGATGCGGCGTCGATCGCCTCCGGCCCGCCGATCGCTATCGAGGCCGCAATGGTGCGGGCTCGAAACAGAGTTCAAGGAGAAAACTCATGGCGATAATCGGAAGCTTTAAGAGGACCGGCAACAACGAGTTCACCGGCGAAATCGTCACCCTCTCGCTCCAGGCCAAGAACGTCCGCATCGTCCCCGAGGCCAACCGCTCTGGCGACAACGCCCCCAGTCACCGTGTCTTCGTCGGGCGGGTCGAGATCGGCGCCGCTTGGTCCAAGCGCTCCAATGAGGGCCGCGACTTTCTCGGCCTGAAGGTGGACGATCCGAGCTTCACTGCTCCGATCTACGCCAACCTCTTCAACGATGAGCAAGGCGAAGACTACAGCCTTATCTGGTCCCGCCCCAACGGCCGCCGCAACGCGGAGTAAGGCCCCGACCAAGGCTCCGCCCGGACGAACAGGGCGGGGCCGTCCTCCTTTTCACGGCAAGATGAGCGCAGTCGCTGCCCAACGAGCTCCGTCGGACTTTGGGGCGACTACCTGTCGTGTTCGCGACTGGAGACTTCATTCCTGCATGTCGCCTCGCCGATCATCGAAAATTCGAGGTGTTTCCCGCGTCAACTCACGGTGCCGATTTTCTGATCAACTCGCATGGGTCCACATTCAGCGCAGTTGCGATCCTCCCAAGAACACTGATGCTGGCCGAGACCCGAGCGCGCTCGATCGATCCGACGTAACGCATGCTCAGTCCAGAGCGGGCGGCCAGTTCCTCCTGCGTCACGTTCTGGTCATGGCGCAGGCGACGCATGTTGGCCGCCATGATCTCCTTGAGATTCATGGCGGATTAGGGACCAGAAAGGGAACTATCGTTCTAGGAATGATCGTTCCTATTCGCTATGATTGGTGCTCGATCTAAAGGACGGCTCCTTCGAGATCGCGATCGAAATATGGTCAAATACCATGCTTAAACCGCTGCTCGATCCTGACGTCGCCGACATTGCGCCGGATGCCTCGGTCCTGACCGGCTATGACGAGGAGCGTCTGCTCACCTACATTCGCCTGCTTGACGCGGCGGCGGAAGATGCCGATTGGCGAGAGGTGGCCAGGATCGTCTTGCATATAGACCCGGAGCAGGAGCCGGAACGAGCGTACCGGTCCTGGGAAACCCATCTTGCCCGCGCGCGATGGATGACGACCAGCGGCTACCGATATCTTCTCGCTGGCGGCGCTCCGCACTGACGCGGCCGTCGCTCCACTTTGCTGAGTCGGCATAATGGTTTGCCGACTCTCCAACTATTCAACTTCCTTATCCGCCGGGAATGTTGACGCCGACGCCTCACATCCGGGTACGCGGAGAGGACAGGAACAGTGCAAGGCGATTGGACCGATCCGGCGGCGTATGCACACATGTGCAGCTACCAGGCTACGGAATTCGCTGCCGAGTATCTGATCCGGAATGACGAATTCGTGGCAGAGTGCAGCCAGCTTGCATCGCAACTCGCTGGTTCTGGAGAACCTGCCGGTCAGCCCGATCTCGCCGCCCGTTGGGGCGCGCGATTTCAAAACTGCCGGTGCCGGACTTCCGAAAGCTGACAATATCATCTGGACGGAACAGGCCTCGCCGCGCGTGCTCCGGGTCATGCGGGTATCTACATCCCATCAAACAGTTCGACCTTCCAGCCTTGCCGGAGCCAGCGTTTGGCCGCAGGACGAAGGCCTTCACATTATTTGGTCTACCTTAATTGGGAAAAGTCATCTCGTCGCTGATGACCGCGCCGGTGAATTCAACGCTACCCTTCTGCCGCTCGACGCTGCATTCGAGACGCGGCTCGATGCAGCGCGCCGGTTCTGGCGCGCACTGAACGGCCGGGCAGGAAGTTCATCTTACGGCGCGCTGCCGCAACAGACCAAGACCAGGCATATCCTCAATTTGCGCGCACATGATGGTCACCGCATGGGTGCAACCTATCGTCAGCTCGCGGAGGTGCTGTTTTCGCAAGAGCCGATTGTGCCGCGAGATTGGCGTGATCATCATCTCCGCCACAAGGTCCGAGCTATCTTACGCCGTGCAGCTTTTTTAGTCGCCGGCGGCTATCGCGATCTTCTCTTCTATCCCCACAACCGCAGCGAAAAGTCCGGCCGCCGAAGTCCTTCTTCGGGATAGCAAAGGGGTAGCAAAAACGCGCCCCCCAATCTTTGCCCTCCCTCGCCTTTCCTCATTTCGATCATGGTCCACTTCGCGCGTCCCGGCAGGCCAGGACGACAGCAGAACCGAATGGAGATCGAGCGATGTCGAAGGGTCCCGCGGACGCGCCCCAAAAGTATTTGCGCACGAAGGAGGCAGCACCCATCGTCGGGCTCTGCGTCCGCACACTCGAAAAGCACCGGACCTACGGCACCGGCCCAAAATACCGGAAGGTCGGCGGGCGCGTTCTCTACGACATCAACGACCTGCACGCCTGGATAGAGCTGGGCGCACGCACCTCCACCAGCGATGCCAACGCGACCTATGTTCCGCCGGCAAAACCCCATGCAGCCCGCGCGCCCGCCTATGTCGGCCGGCGCGACCGCAGCTCCTGATCTGTGGCGCACCGAAAATGCAGTATCGCGAGACCGTTCAGCAGCAATTTGCGCTGTCTTATGTCCCCTCAACCGGCTTCCCTCCACGCGGCACGCGGGACGTCGTGGCGCGGCAGCTCGTCTTATTGGTGAAATCCCGCCGCCTGACACCGATCCACCCTCATGCGGGCGAAGAATCGACCTGCGTTGAGGCGGCAAGTGTGCACGGCATGGGAACGATTTGGAACGCTGCCATCCTGGTCTGGGCTGCGTCGCAAACCATCCACGCGCAAGCCAGGAGATTGCAACCGCGCCGCTTGGTAGCGGCGAAACAGCAGCAAATCCTGACCTTCATGTCGCCGCGTCAACGGCGGCACGTCCACAGCCGGATAGCCGCACGCGAGCAGCCGAGTCCATACACCGGCAAGCGTCGTAAAGCTTTCCTGCTGCGCCCCGGGATCGAGTCATGAGCAAACGCACAAAGATCATCGCCACCATGGTTGGCGGCGCAGTGCTCGCCGCGGCGCCGGCATGGATTAGCCATCCGCCGCTGTCCATCTGGAACGCATCGGCGAGCATCCCCGTCGGGCTCTATCGCGTCCAGCCGGCCGACAAAATCGGTATTGCCAATATCGCCGTCATCATGCCGCCCGAGCCATTGGCGGCCTTCATGGCAAGACGCGGCTATCTGCCGAAAAATGTGCCGCTCCTCAAGCATGTTTTGGCACTCGGGGGCGCAACCGTCTGTCGCCAAGGCACAATGATCATTGTCAACGGCAAGACGTATGGACATGCGCGCGAGCGTGACAGTCGTGGTCGATCCCTGCCCATCTGGCAGGGCTGCCGCGACGTTGCCGAGGCCGACGTCTTCCTTATGAACCCGGGTGCAGCCGACAGTTTTGACAGCCGCTATTTCGGCCCGCTCCCGCTCTCATCGATAGTTGGCCGCGCGGTTCCAGTCTGGACCACGGAGCGCACCACTCCGGTACTGGATATCACCAACGATCCCCTCGCTAGCGAGCCGTGAGGGCTCGGCTCGACGCGCACTAACACTCAGAAAGGAGCACTGCAATGACCCAGATCGGAACCTTCACGCGCAATGATGACGGCTTCTTCGGCAATCTCTCCACGCTAACAATCGAGGCGAAGATTGCCATCCTGCCTGCCGAGAAATCCAAAACCGAAAACGCGCCCGACCATCTGATCTATTGCGAAGGGATGGCGGTCGGTGCGGCTTGGGACCGCGCCGGAGACAAGGCTGGGGATTACCTCTCCGTCTCAATTGACGACCCGTCCTTTACGCAGCCGATCCGCGCCAAGCTGTTTCGGTCCGATGCAGAGAACAGCGTCTGGAGCCTGCACTGGAACCGATCATCGAAGCGCGACGGGCGAGGCTGAACAGATGCTTCTGGAGCCCTTCGACGAATCTTTCTCGCCAACCCTTTTGATCCATTGCGCGCCGGTCAAACCCTTCGACCCGACCGCCCGCGAGGCAGCCCAGAGGGGGCCGGACACTTGCTTGTGGCTGCGGACGCCGATTTCATCACAATTTTGGCAAAGCCGGTTCGATTGGCGAGCCCCTGCCCTTAACGGAAGCGAACACCGTCGCAGGCTGGCGGCGCATCGGTTCTGCGGTCTGCGGGACGCAGCCCACAGAGGCATGACGACGTTTGCCGCATGTGTGATGCTCGGCTTCGTGGCGCCCGAAACTGGTGCAGCGGCTTCCTCTGCTGGTGAACGGCCGGCGCACTCCGAGTCGACGATCTTGTCGGCTGGCCCGTGGTCGCGGCATATCCGGGAAGCGTCAAAACGCTTCGCCATTCCAGAGCAGTTGCTGCGCGGCGTCATGCATGTTGAGAGCGTCGGCGATGTTCGTGCGCTTTCAAGCAAGGGCGCAATGGGCTTGATGCAGATCATGCCGGCGACGTGGCAAGAACTGCGCATCAAATACCGTCTCGGTGACGATCCGTATCAACCGCGTGACAACATTCTTGCAGGTGCAGCATATCTTCGCGAAATGCTCGACAGCTTCGGGCGCAGCGGCTTTCTTGCCGCTTACAATGCCGGTCCTGGTCGGTACACGGAACATCTCTTAACCGGCCGTCCGCTGCCACGCGAGACGGTCGACTACGTCAGGAAACTTGCGCCGCTGCTCGATGGTGCAGTTCTCACTCCGCGGCGCGCGCGGCACGGAAGGGGCAGAGCCAGCTCACTCCGTGCAACGATCTTTCCGCATCCCCATGACATTCGGAACGCCGCTGCATCGGATGGCAATGGTTATGCCGAGACGATCTTTGCGGCGATTCATTCGTCTGCAATGCGGTCGCCAATGGGCAATCCTGTTGCGGACCTGACCGCGATCGAGCCACAGCCGGGTGAAACCGATTTCCAATCGAACCACGCTGGTTCCGGCCTATTCGCTCAGCCCTCTTTAGCCATATCGCAATGATCGCCACGTTCCTCCTCAATTGCATTCCGGCCTGTTCCGTCGCGGAAATTCCGGCGGAAGGGTTGGCTGTGGATGAGAACAGAGAGATTGGCAGGATAAAGGGCCGCGAGGTGCGGCTCGGTTCGGCCGATTGTTTTCCTTACAATTTTCGTCTCATTTCGCAATGTGCTGGCACAATCAGCGATGTGCGCTATTCCCAATTTTTCAGTGTTTCAATGGAAACCGCACCTCGTGGCCGTCTAGCATGAAGCGTGACCATAGCTTTCGCGTCCGCCCTGGTCGCATCCGCTCCCGCGCCGGCCAGCGCGCACGACCCTTCATCTTCCAGGCTCTTGCGGCCACACAGCGCGCCGGCGGTCACCTTACACGCGAGGGTCGGATCACCTCCCCGCGAGCTTCAACGTTTGGCCGCGGCAGGTCAGCGAGCATCCGCGCCAGTCGCCTCATCTCTGACCGGTCACGCGGCGCCGTCGTCAAGACCCGTGTGGTACGGCAGTTCAGAGGGTCTGGGCCACTCGCTACCCATCTCAAATATCTTCGCCGCGAAGGTGTTACACGTGATGGTGAGAAGGCGAGGATGTTCGGTCCCGACACTAAAGATGCAGACCATGACGCCTTCTGCGACCGCTGCAAGGATGATCGGCATCACTTCCGTTTCATCGTTTCGCCGGACGATGCAATGGAGCTCGGCGACCTCAAGAACTTCGCTTGTGACCTGATGGCCGACATGGCGCGCGACCTCGGCACGAGGCTCGACTGGATAGCCGTCGATCACTGGAACACCGAACATCCGCACGTTCACATCCTCGTTCGCGGCGTTGCCGACGATGGCGAGAGCCTTGTCATCTCGCGGGACTACATCCGCCAGGGCATGCGCGATCGCGCGAGCGACATTCTCACCCAGACGCTTGGGCTCCGCACGGACCTCGACATCCGCCGGGCCATCGAGCACCAGGTCGACACTGAGCGCTGGACGCAGCTCGATCGCCAGCTTGTTCGTGACGCCGACCGTCATGGTATCATTGATCTCGCGCCACACCCTGATCGCCGGCCCGACGAGTTCCTGGGGCTCAAAGTCGGCCGGCTGCGGCAACTGGAAAGCCTGGGCCTCGCGAACGAGATCCGTCCCGGCCAGTGGATAGTGGTCGAAGAGGCCGAGCCCACTTTGCGCGCCCTCGGTGAACGCGGCGACATCATCAAGCGCATGCACCGCAGCCTCACTGTGCATGGGCTAGAAAAAGGGACGGCCGACTATGTGCTAGCCGCCGAAAAGATTGATGCGCCCGTGATCGGCCGACTGCTCGAACGCGGCCTTTATGACGAACGGCGCGGCGCGGCCTATGCCATCGTCGATGGCATTGATGGACGCACGCACCACATTCGCTTCCATGACCCTGATGCGGCCGGAGACTCCGACCCGGGCTCGGTCGTGGAGTTGTGCCGCGATGCGAGTGCAAATGGCGGTGGCCGGGTCACCCTCGCGGTCCGCTCCGACCTGTCAATCGAACAGCAGGTCCATGCTTCCGGCGCGACTTGGCTCGATCGCCAACTCGTTGCACGCGAGCCTGCCGAATTCGGTGACGGCGGCTTTGGTAGGGACGTAAGACAGGCACTGCAAGATCGGGTCGACCACCTTGTCAGCCGCGATCTGGCCAGGCGCGAGGGACAGCGCGTCATTCTTGTGCGCAATCTGATCGATACTTTACACGATCATGAGGTGGAATCGCTCGGTGCCCGCCTCGCCGCCCAGACGGGCCTCTCGTTCACGAAGGCTGCCAACGGCGATCATGTGGCTGGGATTTACCGGCGGCGTTTCTCGCTGGCTTCAGGCCGGCTCGCGATGATCGACAATGGACTTGAATTCAAGCTCGTGCCCTGGTCGCCGTCGCTCGAAAAGCGATTGGGTAATCAAGTCATCGGGGTCGTGTGCTCGGATATGGGGGGCGTGGATTGGAACCTGGGAAAGAAGCGCGGCATCGGGCTATGAAGGTTACAGGCGTATGCTCTATCCTGATGCTGGGAAGCCAGCACGATCGCACATTCTATTTGTACCTGCACAGTGAAGCGCCGATTGCCTCGCAAGAAACAGGGACTTTGCGCATCCTCGATTCAGTCTGGCGCCGGCAATCGCGGCACTGGCGCTGTTTGCCTTCGTCTATCACTGGAATAGCTATCTCTGGCCGCTGACCGTTCTACAGGGCAAGGCACACGAATATCCGATCGTCATCAGCCTTAGTCGCCTGCTCAGCTACAACAGAGGCGCTCTAAACACGGGACTGGTGATGGCTGGCGCGACGCTTGCCGTGCTCCCGCCACTGGTGCTCTTCGTCTTGCTGCAGCGCTTCTTTGTGGATTCGATCGTCGGCTCGGCGGTCAGGGGATAATGGATCAGCGGCGCTCTGTGCTAAGGTGTACACAGATCAACACAGGACACCGCTATGGCCGCTAGCACCACTATGACAATTCGCGTCAGTCCCGATGTAAAGGAAAGCTCGACCGGATCGCAACCGACACCCGGCGTAGCAAGTCGTTCCTCGCAGGTGAAGCCGTCGCAGCGTATGTCGATCGCGAGCTTGAAATCATTGAAGGTATCAAGCCCGGCCTTGCTGATGTCGAAGCTGGGCGCATCGTGTCTCATGATAAGGCTATGGCAGAAATTTATGCCGCGATTGATGCCGGCACGGGCCGCAAGGTGTGACGCGAGCCGTTCAGTGGTCTCGCGGTGAGCTGGACGACATCAAGGAACAGATCGCCTATATCTCGCAGGATAATCCGCGCGCTGCGCGCCTGGTAGCAGACCGGATTCTGGACGCAGGGGCCGCGCTTGGGGAAATGGCAACCGGGCGACCCGGCCGTGTATCCGGCACCTATGAAAAGCCTTTGAGCCGCCTGCCCTACATCATCGCTTATGCCGTGACCGCCAAGGGCGCCCGAGAAAGCATTTCAATTTTGCGGGTGATCCACGCAGCGCGCGATTGGCAGGACGAGGAATGGCCGAACTGAACGAAATCTCGTGACGAAGGGCTTTAAGCGCGAGCGGATTTGCTGCCAACAATTTTGACAGCAAGCTGCCGGGTATTGCTCCCGAGTTTAACCGGAGACCTGGGTGGGAGCATATACGTCGAGCCCGTTCTGAGTTTCGTCCGTTCGCAATGAGTTATGGCTGCTAACGATCTGGCAAAACCACGATTCAGTCCGCGGTCAGCACGACCTTGACACTCTGTGAACGGTCGGCGGCAAGTCGGAACGCGTCTGGGGCGCAAGAAAGCGTGCGCTCCGCTGTCATCAGCTTCAGGACGTCCACCTCCCCCGACACGATGAGATCGACCGCCCGGCCGAACTCCGTGCCGAAGCGGAATGTGCCTTTGAGGTCGATCTCCTTGGCCATCACTGCATTGGCAGGCAGCGGGATCTGGCCACCGGGAAGATTGCCGACCTGGACCACCGTGCCGCCGCGCCGGACACTGGCGATCGCCGCGGCAAGGCCGGCGGCAGTGCCTGAAATCTCGAACGCGACATCAAGCGAATCCCCGGCAGCAAGCGCCTGGAGTTCGGCGTCGCCGCCGGAAAGGTCGATCGTCCTGTCGGCGCCAAGCCGGCGGGCGAAGGCGAGCGGCGCGGCGGCGATATCGACGACGGTCAGTTCAGCGCAGCCGGCAAGCCTGGCCGCGAGCATGGTCAAGAGACCGATGGGGCCGGCACCGAACAGGACGACGTTGCGGCCCCTGACGTCGCCCACCCGCGCGACGGCGTGCAGGCTCACCGCCAACGGCTCGGCAAGTGCGGCCGCCTGGTAGGCCACGTCAGATGGAACCTTGAAACATTGCGCGGGCGTGGCGTCGAACAGGCTGGCGAATCCGCCCTGCATATGCGGCGTCTTCGATGCCGAGCCCATGAAATAGATGTTCTCGCAGAGATTGGCGCGGCCTTCCAGGCATCGCGCGCAACGCCCGCACCAGCGCGACGGATTGACCGCGACATGGTCGCCGATGCCGAGGCCGGGCGCGGCGCCGTTGATCTCGACGATTTCGCCTGAGATTTCGTGGCCGAGGACAAGCGGCGAAGTGACGACGAAGTCGCCGGTACGGGCATGGCGGAAATAATGCAGGTCGGAGCCGCAGATGCCCCCTGCCCCAAAGCGCACCCGCACCATGCCTGGTGCCAGCGGTTCAAGCGGACGCTCCACGACGCGCAGGTCCTGCGGGCCGAACAGCGTCGCGGCAATCACCTGACCACTCACCGGATCAAGCCCATCTCGGTCGGCAGCCAAAGCGTGATGGCGGGTATGAAGGTGATCAGAAGCAGCGCCACGACAAGCGGCACCAGCCACGGCAGGATCGCCATGGTGGTGCGCTCAACCGAGAGCTTGGCGACGCGCGACAACACAAAGAGCACCATGCCGAGCGGCGGGTGCAAAAGCCCGATCATCAGGTTGAGCGTCATGATCAGCCCGAAATGCACAGGGTTGATGCCGTAGACGGCGGCGACCGGCAGCAGGATCGGCACCAGAATCGTGATCGCGGCGATCGTATCGAGGAAGCAGCCGACCACCAGCATCAGGATGTTGACCAGGATCAGGAAGACCCACTTGTTTTCGGTGAGCGCGAAAATGAAGTTCGAGAACAGCTGTGCTGCCTGGCTGACGGTGAGCAGCCAGGCGAAGATCGATGCGGCGGTGACGATGAAGAGCACCGAAGCGGTCGTCTCGATCGTGTCAAAGCTGGCCTTGGCAAGCAAACGCAGCGTCATCGTGCGGTAGCGCACCAACCCGAGGAAAAGCGACCAGATCACAGCCGCCATCGCCGCCTCGGTCGGCGTGAACCAGCCCATCGTCATGCCGCCGATCAGGATAACCGGCGTCATCAGCGCCATGACCGCGGAGAAATCGAAATACCAGTCCGCCACGATCAGCACCAGCAGCGCTATGCCGACCGCGATATTGATCGACAGGCCAAGCTGCACCAGCACATAGCAGCCAATCGGAAAGGCAGCCACCACCAGCACCTCGCCCGCCGCTTCGGCCAGCCGCCGAAGCTCGAAGGATGTGTCGGAGCCCCAGCCGCGCCTATAGGCGAAGATAGCGACCGTGATCATCATCAGCACGGTCATGACCACGCCGGGCAGGATGCCGGCCATGAACAGCGCGCCAATCGAGACATTGGCCATCATGCCGTAGATGACGAAGGGCAGCGAGGGCGGAAAGATCGGCCCGAGCGTGGCGGAAGCGGCGGTAACCCCGACCGCGGCGTCGATAGGATAGCCGTGGTCCTTCATCGCCTTGATCTCGATAGTGCCGATGCCGGCGGCGTCGGCGAGCGCGGTGCCCGACATGCCGGAAAAGATCACCGATCCGATGATGTTGACCTGCGCCAGGCCGCCTTTCATCCAGCCGACCAGGGCAAGGGCGAAGGAATAGATGCGCCCGGTGACGCCGGCGATGTTCATGAGGTTGCCCGCCAGGATGAAGAACGGAACGGCGAGCAGCGGAAAGCTCTCCACCCCGGCGATCATGCGCTGGGCCGCGATGATATCGGGCGCGACGCCGTAGATGACGAGGTAAAGGATCGAGGCGGCCGCCATCGAAACGGCGACCGGCACGCCGATGAGCATCAGGACAAGAAAGCCCCCGACCAGAAGCAGCATCGCTCAGACCCCCGCCGTCTCGAACGCGCCAGGACGCTCGAGCACCGAATAGCCGCGCCTGTAATTGCCGATGAAGACCTGGATCGAGCGCAGAAGCATCAGCACGAACCCGGCCAGTACGGCGTAGAAGAACCAGCGCCGCGGCAGGTTGACGGTGACCATGCGCTCATGCGCCACGATCGTGACGTAGCGCCACATCAACCAGGATCCGTAGCCGAAGAATGCAATGCGGATAACATCGACGGCGAGCGCCAGCCAGCGGCCGACGCGCTCCGGCAGATAGTGGTAAAGCACGTCGACATGGATATGGCGCGAAAGGCGCACGCACATGGCGGCGCCCAGAAAAACGACGACGACGAGCGCGTTGATGGCGATCTCCTCGGTCCAGGCAAGGCTGTTGTTCAGCGCATAGCGGGTGAAGAACTGCAGGAAGACACACACGACCATGCCCCAGAAAACGGCAAGCGTGATCCAGTCCTCGACGCCGTGGTCCGACAGGTCGACGTGTACCGGCACCTCCTCGAAGGCGTGCGCGATCTCTTCGACGGTGATCTCGATGTGGTGTTCCTCGGCCATCGGCGCGGGCTCCCGAAGCTGGTGGGTCGTCAAGGATTGAAAAGGCCGTCCGGCGCAATTTGGAGCCGGACCGAAGAGCAGGTTAAAGCAGCAAATCCGATTGCCGCTCTATCCTCTTGATCAAGCATCTGATTTCCCGGTGCCCTACTTAATGGCGCGGATCGCTTCCCAATCGGCCTTGTTGTAGCCGAACTCCTCGAAGGTGACCTTCTCCAGCACATTCTTCTCGAAGTCGGCACGGTCGACATCGGTTACGCTGATGCCGCGGTCCTTGAATACCTGCACCAGTTCCTTTTCGCGGGCGACGATCTTTGCCGTGGCGCGGGCGGCAGCCTCCTGCATCACCTCGGTGAAGATCTTCTTGTCCTCATCGGAAAGCGAGGCCCAGCGCGACGCCGATATGATGGTGTTTAGATGATCGACGATATGGCCAGTGAGCACGATGTTCTTCTGCACCTCGTAGAATTTCTTCGCCTCGATAGTGGTCAGCGGATTCTCCTGGGCCTCGACCGTGCCGTTCTGCAGGGCCAGATACACCTCGGCGAAGGCAATCGGCGCCGTGTTGGCGCCGCAGGCACGCGGCATGGCCAGATAGGCCGGCACGTCGGGAACCCGCATCTTCAGGCCCTGCATGTCGGAGCACTTGGCGATCGGCCGATTCGAGGTGGTCTGCCGCGTCCCGTAATAGGTGGTGGCGGCGATGTGATTGCCGGTCTTGTCCTCATAGCCCTTGGTCAGGGCCTTGTAGACGTCGCTCTTGGTGTATTTCAGCAAATGGTCGGCATCGCGGAAAGTGTATGGGAAATAGGTGACGCCGATCGGTGGATATTCGCGCGCCGCGAAGCTCGATCCGGAAATGATGATGTCGACGGTGCCGAGCATCAGGCCCTGGTTGATGTCCGCTTCCTTGCCAAGCTGCGAGGCCGGATAGACGTCGATGGCGTAGCGGCCCTGGGTGCGCTTCTTGATTTCGTCGGCCGCCCACACGGATTCGGTGTGGAAGGGCTCCGTCGTCTCGTAGACATGTGCCCATTTCAGGACCGTTTCCGCCGAGGCCGACGCCATGGGTATGGCAATTGCGGCGATCGCACCGAGCAGAACTGCGTATTTTCTCAGCATCTAATTCCTCCCTGGTTGAACTTGACGGCCGGATCTCCCCCCGGCCAACTGCTATTCCGCAACCTCCTTGGCTGCGGCTCTCTCATCGAAATTGCGTGAGAATCTGATTTGCGACTGGCGCAGATGCTGCTGCATGGCGGCCTTGGCCCGCTCGGGGTCGCGCGCGGCAATTGCATCACGCACGGCACGATGTTCCTTTGCCGCGACCTGCCAGGAATCGCTGGTCTCGAAATAGATCGACAGGCGTTCGAAGTACGGGTTCATGCGCTGGTCGAAAAGCTCGCCGATGAAGCGCACCAGCACCGCGTTCTCGAGAATGCCGGCGACAGCGGTGTGGAATTCCCGGTCGAGCGCAATGGTCATCTTGTTGGGGTGACGCATGGCCTCCATCCGGCGCAGCACGTCGTCGAGCCGTTCGATATCTGCAGGCCGGACATGGAGGGCCGCTTCGGCGGCGATCGCGCCTTCGACGAATTCGCGCGCGCGCAACAGCTCGAACGGGCCTTCCTCGACTTCGGGTTCGGAGGCGGGGGCGCTCGGCGGATCGGTGACGTAGATACCCGAGCCGACGCGGATGCGTATGCGGCCTTCGACCTCCAGCGCTATCAGCGCTTCACGGACTGTCGGGCGGGAAATTCCGAGCTGGTCGGCCAGATCCCGCTCGGTCGGCAGGCGGTCGCCCACGGAAAACTCGCCGGCATCGATCAGCTGCCTGAGCTGATCGGCGACCTGTCGGTAAAGCCGGCGTGGTTCAACGGCCTGGATCGGCATGTGCGTTTAGTTCCCTCCCGGGCCAACCCTGGTACATTGGTCTGACCCATTGACCGCAGCTTAGACAGAGGACGCGGAGAGTCAAGCTCGATGGAACCGTGGCCCGCACAACCGGAACGCGGCGGCATTGCGCAAGCATTCCATGCGTCAGCGCCGTCCCCCGCGAATGACCAGGACGTTCCCGGCGGCGACGAGGGCGAGCCCGGCGACCGCGTAAGCGGTCCAGGCATAGCCTTCCAGCGCCGTGGAGATCAAAAGCGCAAAGACGGGAAATATGACGGTCGCATAGCCGGCGCGGGCGCCGCCAATGCGTCCGAGCAGCGTCAGGTAGGCGGCGAAAGCCATGACCGTCGATATGACGGCGAGGAAGACCAGCGAGCCGATATAAGAGGCGGTCGTCGCGAACACGAACGGCTCACCAAGCAGGAAGGCCAGCAACGCCGACCACAAAGTGCCATAAAGCATGCCCCAGGCGCTCGTTGAAACGAGCGGCAGGCCGCGGCGCTGGTTGGCGACGGAGACGAGATTGCCGGCGCAGAAGCTCAGCGTGCCGCAGAGGCACAGAAGAAGACCCACCAGCGTGCCGCCGGAAAGCCCGTTGGCGGCGATTTCGGGAAAGAACATCAGCGCTATTCCGGCGAAGCCGATGGTGCCGCCGGCGAGAATGCGCGGCGCCGGGCGCTCGCCGACGACCAAGGCAGCGAGCAGCATGTTGATGACCGAGGCGAGCGAGAAGACGACCGAGAGCAAGCCGCTGACGAGATAGCCGGCGCCGTAATAGAAAAACAGGAAGTTCGACGAGAAGATGAGGATGCCGAGCACAGCAAAGCGCAAATGATCGGTGATCGGAAAGCGGAGCCGCCGACCGGAAAAGCCCGCCCAGGCAAACATCAGCAGCGTGGCGATGGCGAAGCGCCAGACCAGATTGACCTCGTTCGACACGCCGCTGCCGACCTGAAGTTCGATCGCGAACCACGATGCGCTCCAGGCAATGACCGTCAGCGCGTAAAGCCCGTAGTCGACCGGTTCGAAGGGGCGGTCGCGCGTCGTCATGCGCATTTCCACGTTAGCCGGTTCCGCCGCGCCGTTTGGTTCTCTTGTTACTGACATGCTGGCCAACACTCTTCCGCTCACAAGACGCTTACAGACCGATTGTCCTCCTTCGCCGCTTCTGAACCCAGAAGACGAGACCGAGCAACAACAGGGCCGGGATGGTAAACCAATAGCGCGATGGCCGTTCCGCAGGGACTAGCACCTGGTTGATTTCGTCGCCGGGCTGCAGGCCGAATTTGGCTGCCTGGCTGCCCAGTCGCACGACGCCGACCGTCACGCTATCGCCAAGCGCACTGACGTCCAGGCCCGCCGCCTTCAGGCGTTCGGCCGATGAATTTGCAGGCCCGAGCTGCAGCCGAACCAGCTTCGATATCTCATCGCCGTTGAGGTTCAGTGTCGTCAGGCGCAAGCGAACCGCGCCTGCCTCGGCCGTCTCGTCGACGATACGGCTGAGTTCGGTGGCGGGTACTGCCCGATACGGTTCACTCACCTGATCGAGCAACAATCCCGGCCTGAATAAGATGAAACAGGCCACAAGCAACGCAATCGTCTCGTACCAGCGGTTGCGCACGAGCATCCAATTCTGCGTCGCTGCTACAAACGAGACCATGGCCAGCGTCGATGTCGCCACCATCGCGACGAAATCGAACGGACCTTCGAGATCGACCATCAGCAGTCCGGTGTTGAAGATGAAGATGAACGGCAGCAGGCCGGTACGGATCTCGTACTTGAAGCCCTGAATGCCGGTCTTCACCGGATCGGCGCCGGAAATTGCAGCAGCAGCATAAGCTGCCAGACCCACTGGCGGCGTCACGTCCGCCATCAGCCCGAAATAGAAAACGAACATGTGGACGGCGACCAGCGGCACGGCAAGATCGTTCTGCGCCGCCAAATCGACGATGACCGGCGCCATCAAGGTGGCGACGACGACATAGCTCGCAGTGGTCGGCATGCCCATGCCGAGAATGATGCAGATCACCGCGGTGAACAAAAGCATGACGATGAAGCTGCCGCCCGAGATGAATTCGACCAGCTCGGTCATTACCAGCCCGATGCCCGTGAGCAGAACCGTGCCGACGATGATGCCGGCCGTCGCAGTGGCAATGCCGACCGTCGTCATGTTGCGTGCGGCGGCGGACAGCCCACCGACCAGATCGTCGAAACCGTGAAGCCAATGCTGCGCCAGCGCGCGGTCCTTGCGGAAAAAGGCGGTGAGCGGCCGCTGCGTGACGATCAGCGCCATAAGGGCGACAGCGCCCCAGAATGCCGACAGGCCGGGCGACAACTCCTCCACCATCAGGCACCAGATCAGCAGGATCACAGGCAGCAGAAAATGCAGGCCGGTGCGTGCCGTCTCGCCGAAGTGGGGAATCCTGACGATCTCGCCCTCCAGATCCTCCAGCGGCAGGTCGGGATAACGCGCCCGGTAGGCGACAAGGCCGATGTAGACGGCGATCAGCGCGGCAGTGATCATCCAGGTCGCGGCCGCGCCGAAAACGATCTTCGTCCAGCCAATGCCGTAATAGACAAGCCCTGCGAGGACGATGAAACCGCATACGCCCATCAGCCCGCGCAGCGCGCCCTGAAATGCGGAGTGCGTGCTGCGTGACGGCAGGCCCTTCATCCCCGTCTTCATCGCCTCGATATCGACGATGTAGAACAAGGAGCCGTAGGTCAGCAGCGCCGGATAGAAGGCGTGCTTGACCACCTCGGCATAGGAGATGCCGACATATTCCGCGATCAAGAACGCGGCGGCGCCCATCACCGGAGGCATCAGCTGACCATTGACGCCGGCCGCGCATTCGATGGCGCCCGCCTTCACCGCAGAATATCCGACCCGGCGCATCAGCGGGATGGTGAAGGTTCCGGTGGTCACGACATTGGCGATCGACGACCCGGAAATCATGCCGGTCAGGCCGGAAGCCACGACACCGGCCTTGGCCGGACCGCCGCGGTATCTGCCGAGCAGCGAGAAGGCAAGCTGAATGAAAAAGCCGCCGGCGCCGGCGCGCTCCAGCAATGTTCCGAACAGAACGAACATGAAGACGACGTTGGTGGACACACCGAGGGCAACACCGAAGACCCCCTCCGACGTCAGCCACATCTGCGAGGCTGCGCGCGATAACGTCGCGCCCTTATGGCCGAGCAGGCCAGGTAGGTGAGGCCCGGCAAAGATATAGATCAGCATGCTCGCCGCGATGACGGTGATGGCAGGCCCGACGGCGCGACGGGCGGCCTCGAGCAGGATGAGGACGCCGGCGATCGAGACGACCAGGTCAGCCGTAGTAGGAAGACCCGGCCGATGGGCGATATCGCTGTAAAAGACCAACAGATAGAGGGCGGACGCCGCCCCGGCGATGCCTAGCACCCAGTCGGGCAGCGGCACCCGGCTGCGCGACGAGGTCTTGAAGGCCGGAAACGTCAGCATCGCCAGAAACAGGGCGAAGGCCAGATGGATAGAGCGGGCGATGCCGTCGCTGACGACACCAAAATTGAGCATGAACGGAAGGGACGAGGCATACCAGAGCTGGAACAGCGACCATGCCAGCGATACGCCGAGGATCAGCTTCGCGGTGCGGCCGGTCGGCTTGCGCCCACCGGTGTCGGCCTCGGCGACGATCTCGCTAAGCTTGTCAACGTCGATAACGGGTTGGTCAGGCCCTGCCGCCCGCTGGCTTTGATCTGTCATCGTTCCCCACAATTATTTGCAATGCGAGGCGCCTGTGGCGCCTCGCATTGAAGGCCTAGAGCCACCCCTTCTCCTTGTAATAGCGCTCCGCGCCCGGATGCATTGGCGCCGACAGACCGGTCTTGATCATCTCCTTGGGATCGAGATTGGCGAAAGCCGGATGCAGTTTCTTGAAGTCGTCGAAATTTTCGAAGACCGACTTCACCAGTTCGTAGACCACCTCATCGGGCGTGCTGGCATTCGTCACCACGGTCGCGCGGACGCCGAATGTCGTCACGTCGTCCGGATTGTTGGCGTACATGCCGCCCTTGATGGTGGCGACTGAATAGTACGGATGAGCTGCCAGCAGCGCGTCCACTGCCGGACCGGTCAGCGCGATGAGTTTGGCACCACAGGCCGTGGTCGGATCCTGGATCGCCGCGGAAGGATGACCAACGCCATAGAAGAAACCGTCGATCTTGTTGTCGCACAGCGCGCTGCCCTGCTCGTCCGCCTTCAGCTCCGCGGCAAGCGAGAAATCGCCGAGCGTCCAGCCCATCTGCTTGAGCAACTCCTCCATGGACGAGCGGGTGCCTGACCCGGGATTGCCGACGTTGAAGCGTTTGCCTTTGAAGTCCTCGAATTTGGTGACGCCGGCGTCTGGCCGCGCCAGCACGGTAAACGGCTCGGGATGGACAGAGAACACGGCCCGCAGATCCTTGAACGGCTTGCCGTCGAAATTTCCGGTCCCCTCATAGGCCTGGTACTGGACGTCCGATTGGGTCAAGCCGAAATCGAGGTCGCCCGTCTGGATGGAGTTGACGTTGAAGACCGAACCGCCGGTCGACTCCGTCGAGCATCGGATGCCGGTTTTCTGCCGGTCCTTGTTCATCAGTCGGCAAATGGCGCCGCCGACGGCGTAGTAGACGCCGGTGACCCCGCCGGTGCCGACCGTGACGAAGCGCTGCTCGGCTCCGACGGATGGCAGCGCCAGCAGCATGCAGGCCGCCGCGCCGATCAGGGTTTTCATTGAACTGTACATGGTTGCTACCTCTCTGGTGGGTGTCCCGGCCCGTCGCCGATGACGCGTTGGAACTGGTTGAGGCGGTCCGCGTCGTGCGGCTCAGGCCGCTGAAGCGATCGCAGCGTCGATCGCCTCACCGAGCCGTTCGACGATCCGATCGATATCCTGTTTGGAAATGATGAATGGCGGCGCCACAAGCACATGAACGCCCCGCACACCATCAATCGTCCCGGCCATCGGATAAATCATCAGGCCGCGGGCCATTGCTTCGCGCTTGATGCGGGCGTTGAGTTCAAGCCTCTGGTCGAATGGTTCCTTGCTGGCGCGATCAACCACCAGCTCGATTCCCCTGAATAGACCCCGCCCGCGAATGTCGCCGACGTGATGGTGGTTATCGAAGCGTTGGTGCAGGCGTTCGTCCAGCTGCGCGCCCATTGCGCTGACGTTGTCGAGCAAACCGTCACGCCGGATGACCTCCTGCACGGCAAGGCCGGCCGCCGCTGCCATTGGATGGCCCATATAGGTATGTCCATGCTGGAAGAAGCCCGAGCCTTGGGCAAAGGCATCGAATATATGCCGGCCGAGCAGCACCGCGCCAATCGGCTGGTAGCCACCGCCGAGTCCCTTGGCGATGGTCAGCAGGTCGGGAGCGATGCCGTCCTGCTCGCACGCATGCAGCGTGCCGGTACGGCCCATGCCGCACATCACCTCGTCGAGAATGAGCAGCACGCCGTAGCGGTCGCAAATCGCGCGAATGTGCTTGAAGTAGTCCGCGACCGGCGGCACCGCGCCGAGCGTGGCACCCACCACCGGCTCGGCGACAAAGGCGATGACCTCGTCCGGGCCGAGTTCGAGGATCTTGTCTTCGAGCTGCTGGGCGGCGCGCGCCGCATAGGCTTCGTCGCTTTCGCCATGCTTTTGATAGCGATAGGCGTAACAGGGGTCGATATGGTGGGTCTCGATCAGCAACGGCCTGAACTGGGCGCGCCGCCATTCGTTGCCGCCGGTGGCGAGAGCGCCGAGCGTATTGCCGTGATAGCTCTGCCGGCGTGCGATGAGATGGCGCCGTTGCGGCTCGCCTTTCTCGACAAAATATTGCCTGGCCATCTTGAGCGCGGCCTCGACCGCCTCCGAGCCGCCGCTGACCAGATAGACGTGGTCCAACCCTTTCGGCGCGTCCTCGACCAGCCGGTCCGCCAAGCGCTCCGCCACCTCGGTGGTGAAGAAGCTGGTATGGGCGTAGGCGATGCGGTCAAGCTGGGCGTGCAGCGCGGCAATCACGTCGGGATGGCCGTGGCCGAGACAGGACACGGCCGCGCCGCCCGATGCGTCGATGTAGGACTTGCCCTCTGCGTCGAACAGTTCGATGCCTTGGCCGCGAACGGCGACCGGCAGCGTCGAGTGGATGGTTCGATGAAGAATGTGTGTCATCGACGGTCCCTCAGGGGCATTTTCTTCGGCGCACGCTGGTTCAGGTGGGTCTTGAGGGCGGCGCCCTGCTCATCGAAGCGTCGCAGCGATTCAACGGCGCCCTCGCCTGCCTGTCCTGCGACAAGAGCACCGAGGATCTCAGCAACGATGAAAGCTGGCGTCATGGTGTGGAAAAAGGACGGGCTGCCGGTCGGCACGACGACCAGGTGATCGGCAAGCAGCGCCAAGGGGGCTACCCCGCTGTCGGTGATCGCAATGACCGGTACGCCGCGGCCGGCAGCATACTCGACAAGCTCGATGGTGAAGCGCGTGTAGGGCAGGACGCTGGCGGCGATCAGCACGTCGTCCTTGGTCGCATGGGCCAGAGCGTCGCCATCGGTTCCGCCGATGCCGTGCAACAGCACCGACTTCTCGCCGATCAGCGACAGGATGTAATGCAGATGCCAGGCCACCGCATGGCTCGAGCGCAGGCCGAGGCAATAGACGCGCCTTGCCGCACTCAGCGCCCTGGCCGTCTCGACCAGACGGTGGATCGACCTGCTTTCGGCGAGATGGGCAAGCTGGCTGGAAATCGAATCCAGAATATCGGCCGCCAGCGCGTGGTCGCCCTTGAGCTTTTGGCTGGCCACCTGAAGGCCCGCCTTGCCGGCGAAACCGATTTCGCCGTCCCGGATCGCGGCGGCGTAGATATCGCGTACCGCCTCGTAGCCATCAAGGCCGAGATGCTGGGCCAGCCGCGTCATCGTCGCCGGCTGCACTCCTGCGTGCCGGGCCTGCTCGCGCATGGACAACAGCGCGACATCATACGGCTTGTCAAGGACATAGCGCGCAGCGGACCGAAGCTGCGCCGACATGCCGTCGAAGGCAGTGACGATCTGTCCAGCAAGCTCTCCCTGGTCCATGGATATTGCTAGCTCGCCAGCCCAGCGATTGCAACGTCTGTTTCAGTGTGATCAAAGATTGATTCATATGAATCTTGTCGCTCACAGAACGTCCCCATGAAGCCGGCCACTGGTCTCGACCGCATCGCCATAGCCGTCGCCCCGAATGGGGGACGTCGCAGCAAGGCCGACCATCCGGCGATTCCACTGACACCAGCCGAACTTGCGAGGACGGCCGCGGAATGCGCCGATGCCGGTGCGGCTATGATCCACGTCCATGTCCGCGACAGAAGCGGCAATCATCTGCTCGACCCCGACGCCTACCGCCAGACGATCGCCGCCATCCGCGGTGCTGCCGGCGACCGCTTGATAATTCAGATCACCTCCGAAGCGCTCGGTATCTATTCGCCGGCCCAACAGATGGCCGTCGTACAAGATGTGAAGCCGCAAGCTGTCTCGCTGGCGCTTCGCGAAATCGTTCCTGATGCCGGATCGGAACTCGCCTGTGTGCGCTTCATGGCCTGGCTGCACACCGAGGGGGTTGCGCCGCAGATCATCCTCTATTCGCCCGAGGAGGCCGTCAGGCTTTCGGACATGCAGCAGCGCGGACTGATCCCCTGGGCAAGCATACCGGTTCTCTACGTGCTGGGCCGATACACGCCGGGACAGGCGTCCGTTCCTGCCGATCTCCTGCCATTCCTCGCGGCGAACATGCCGCGCTTCGACCATTGGAGCGTCTGCGCCTTCGGCCGCAACGAAGCGGCGTGCGTGACCGCCGCCGCGTTGCTTGGCGGCCATGTCCGGGTCGGCTTCGAAAACAATCTTTTCCTTCCGGACGGCAGCATAGCCTCGTCCAACGCCGAACTGGTAGCGACCGTCGCACGCATACTCGCCGACTGCGGCGTCAAGATCGCCTCGGCCGCCGAGTTGGCGGCTCAATGGAACGCGCCGTTTCGTTCCATATGACAAACCAAAGCCTATTTTCGGCGGCAAGCTCGCGCAAGACATAGAGAGGCGGCTGCAATGTCATCGCCACGGAAGAACGACGTGTCCCCGCCCGCGGCGCGGCGATTGCAACAACAGTGCCGGTCGTTGTAACCATTCCGGCCGCTTGATATTGGAGGAGACGCAGCATGGACCGATTCACCGGCGGTTGCCTGTGCGGCAACGTCCGAATTGTCGCGTCAGGGCGCCCATACCGGGTCGGCCTTTGTCACTGTCTCGACTGCCGCAAGCATCATGGCGCCCTTTTTCACGCTTCCGCGATTTTTCCTGAGGATGCGGTGACGATCGACGGCGAAACACGCGACTACGCCGGGCGGTTTTTCTGTCCCCGCTGCGGCTCCTCCGTTTTCGGACGCACCGCAGACGAAATCGAAGTAAACCTGGGGTCCCTGGATGCGCCTGACCAGCTGATGCCAACCTACGAAAGCTGGATCATCCGACGCGAGTCCTGGTTGCCGCCGTTTCCGCTCACCAGACGGTACGAGCGCGATCGTGACGCCACGGGTCGCTTTGAGGAATAGGTCGCAGGAACGGTGCCGAGGAGGCAACGACATCAGAACATGGATTTTCACAGGCCGCCTGCTCACGCCGCTAAAATGTGAACTTGCATGCTTACAAGGTGCGCTGCCTTCATCCACATTGCCCCATGGGCATTCGTGAGCGCCTAAGGCGACCCGTGACAGCCAAGGCGCCGGACCTTAGAGGAGGATCGCAGGGGATGGGATTCATCGTCGCGATCCTGACGCAGGCTTTGTACAGAGCGCCGCGTTCAAAGCTGGCCGTTTAGGAGGTCACGCCGGAAGATCGGCCTTGCGGAAGCCATCAACGAAATGCCCAAGCAGCGCAGCGTCGTGGAATGGCTCTGTCGTGGTCCAGTGGCCCGCCGCCTCGAAACGATGATCACAGGCTAGTGGTCGCGGCGACAATCAACCCGCCCAAGACGGCGACATTGATGGTGAAGCCGGTACGAAGCGCTTCGCGTTCATCGCCGCTGTAGCGCCAGAAGTTGAGCGCCATGAACGACGCCGCAATGGTGAATACGGCCAAGGTCGCGGCGGGAAAGGGTCCACCAAGGCCCGCTGCTAGGCAAAAGCCGCCTGCGATCTCCAGCACCGATCCGGCCGCGAGAAGAGGCCTGGGAGCAGGAAAGCCCCGCTCGGCCAGGGACGCTGTAACTGCCCGGAACCTGAGGAAATGCTCGGCGCCCGCCCAGATAAAGACGCCGCCGAGCAAAACCAATCCAAGGTGGTGGAGGAACGCGATCATTCCTTGCTGCCGTCCTCGGTGTAAACCGCTAGCTCGTAACCATCCGGATCCGCGAAATGAAAGCGCCGGCCGCCGGGGAACCCATAAATCGGCCTGACGATCGTGCCTCCCGCTTCCTCGACCCGCTTGACCGTTGCCGGCAAATCATCGGCATAGAGAATGACGAGCGGGCCTCCTCCGGACCTCGCTGGGCCAGCGGCGAAGCCACCTGACAAGCGCCCGTCGTTGAACTCGCAATATTGCGTGCCGTAGTCAGTGAAGGTCCAGCCGAAGGCCTGTCCGTAGAAGTCGCGTGACCGCTGAATGTCTTTCACGTTGAATTCGACGTAGTCGATCCGTTGATCGTTGTTGTTGCTCATGATGCATACCTCTCGTGTGATGTACGACGGCGAAAGATAAGCACGCATCTCGCCTGCCGGATTGAACAAAACGGCCATCGACGTATGGCTTCACACGGCGCCGCCGAGGCGATGCATCTGACATGATTATTCACCTACCCTCTTCCTTCCGGCCGGAAGAAACAACCGATTCTTGCAACCGTTTTCGATTGGCAGACGTTGTCGGTCGTGCAGATTGTTGTCTCGAGCGACGGCGGGCGCAGCCACTGCGTCGTAGGTTCACCGCCGGTAATCCGAAGAGGAGCGAGATGAGCGATCCCGTCCCAGCGCAGGCAACGGGTTCATTTCAGCAACGTCCAGCGTCGGCGCGGCTTCACGGGAGCTTTGCTTCGGTGTGGGCGCATCGAATGGACCCGGCGGGCGCACCGCCAATCGTCGTCATGCCCGATGCAACGATCGACCTGCAATGGATCGGAGGCAGCTTCCGAATTGCCGGCCCCGACAAGGAGCCGCAGACCGAGGTCCTGGCGGCAGGCGAGATCGTGATCGGCTTGCGCTTTCATCCTGCCACGGCGGCGGCATGGCTCGGCGTGCCACAAATCGAGCTTGTCGGCCAGAGGCTGTTGCTCGACGATTTATGGGGCGCGCGAGCCCGGCGCCTCGCCAGCCGCGTGCGCGCAGGCGACAATCTCGAGGATCTGGCCTGTTCGCTCGAACAGGTCGTCGCCGAGGAGGCGGCCTCCCGCGCGCCAGACGTTCCCATGCAGGCGGCATATCGCCTGATCGAGCGCGGGCCGCCACCCGACGCGCCGCTCGTCCCTTGGTTGATGCGCGCACTCGAGATGAGCGAAAGGACGTTGCGCCGGCGCTTCGACGAGAGCTTCGGCTATGGCCCCAAGACGCTTGACCGTATCCTCCGCTACCAGCGCTTTCTGCGGCTTTCGAGCCAATCAAACAGCGCCACGGCCATCCTGGCAGCCGAGGCGGGCTATTCCGATCAGGCGCATCTTGTCCGCGAGAGCCGACGCCTGACGGGAAGCACCCCGCGACAGATTCATCACCTGCTGCAGAACGGGTGAAACCACGTCGCGCTCTTCATTGGCCGTTTTGTTCAATTCGTCACTGTCGCCCGACTTTATCCTGGTGTCTCCGACAACCAGAGGAGATCGCCATGAAACCGCGCATTTCGGTTTTGACTATCGCTGTCGCCAACCTCGAGAGTTCTCTGGCGTTCTACCGCGACGGTCTCGGCTTGCCGACGGAAGGGATCATCGGCCGCGAGTTCGAGCATGGCGCCGTCGCGTTCTTCACGCTGTCCGGCGGGTTGAAGCTCGCGATCTGGGCGCAGGACGACCTCGCCTACGACACTGGCCTGCCCAAGGCGCCGATCAGCTCGACCTCGTTCACAGTCGGACACAACGTTGTGCGCCGCGAAGAAGTCGATCAAGTGATGGATGAGGCCGCTCGCGCCGGAGCCGAGATCATCAAGCCTGCCCGGGACACGTTCTTTGGCGGATATGCCGGATACTTCCGCGATCCGAACGGACACCTGTGGGAGGTCGTCTGGAACCCCGCCAACATACCGAATGAGGACGCTCTCTGAGGGCAGGTATGGCCCTGTAGGATCGGGCCGTTCCGGTCATTCCCGGTGCTGGCAAATTCTATCGGCATCGGGGCGGGCGGCCTGCTTTCCCTGGCAAACGAAGCCAGTTCGACGGCAGTCCACCAGCATAATCTTACGGGGCTGATTATGTAGCTCTATCCAGATTCGCCTCGCCTGCATGGCGCATCATGCGGCGGAAGCTCATTGAGATATGCGCCCGCCTTATGTGCCCGATGGACTCCCAGTCGCCGATTTCGGCCGCGGCAAGGACCTCTTCCATTTCGCGGCGGAATGCGGTGAATTCCTCGACGAGGCCCAATTGCGGCATCAGCTTCAGGACGACGCGCGCGACCTGAAAATACAGGCGCTCGCTGATCTCGCGCAGTGGCTGGTTGCCGGTCATCGCCGTGAGCTCGTAGAAAAAATCCATGTTGAGGCGCAGGAAAGCGCGCTGGTCGGGATTGAGTATATCGGCATCGCAGCGCGCAATGAGCGCCCGTATCCGGTCAAGATCGTCCGCCGTGCGCGGAATCGGCGAAAGCTTGCCGACGAGGAGCGCCAGCTCCAGGCGCAAATGATAGACCTGCTGCAATTCCTCGATGTCGACGTCGGTGACGATCGTGCCGACGCCGTGGACGGATTGAACCAGACCCTCGGATTCAAGGCGCGCCAGCACGCGCCGGACCGGCGTGCGGCTGATCTGGAATTCCTGGGCAAGTTCTTCCTCGGACAGGTGGCTTCCCGGCGCATAATCGAGCAGGCAGATGCGGTCGCGCAATATCCGGTAGATGCGCTCGAACCGCTCCCGCGCGGAGAGCGGGCGCGGCGGCGCGGCGGTCACCGTCGTGGGCGGCTTGGCCTCTGTCTCGATCGTCACCCAGCCTCCAGGACAGCATGCAGGAATTGCCGTGTCCGCTCGTTCTTGGGAGCACCAAACAGTTCGCTTGGCGGCCCCTGCTCGCAGATCTTGCCTTGATAGAAGAAACAAACGCGGTCGGAAAACTCCTTGGCGAAGCCCATCTGATGGGTGACCATCAGCATGGTGAGATCATGCTCGCGCCCGATTTGCCTTATCACCTGCAGCACTTCGCCGACAAGCTCCGGGTCGAGCGCCGACGTCACCTCGTCGAACAGCATGATCTTGGGCCGCATTGCCAGCGCCCTGGCGATGGCGACGCGCTGCTGCTGGCCGCCAGAAAGCTGTGACGGATAGTGGTCCTTCTTCTGGGCCAGACCGACCAGCTCCAGCAGTTCGGCCGCTCTTGCCTCGGCGTCCGCCCGCTTCATTCCGAGCACCGTTATCGGCGCCTCGATGCAGTTCTGCATCGCTGTCATATGCGGAAACAGGTTGAACGACTGGAACACCATGCCGATCTTGGCGCGGATCTTGCGGATGTGGGCGAGATCGGCGGGAACAAGCTTGCCGTTCCTCTCCATATGGGTCAGCGGCTCGCCTTCGACCCAGATGACGCCGTCATTGATCGTCTCCAGCGTCATCAGCATGCGCAGCACCGTCGTCTTGCCCGAACCCGACGGACCGATGACGGAGACTTTTTCGCCGCGCGCTATTTCGAGATTGAGCCCGTCGAGAACGGTTAACGTGCCGTAGCGTTTCGATACATTGTCGAAGCGGACCATCGGTTGTTCAGTCATCGGGTGGTCCTCCGGTTGAGCAGCCCTTCGAGAGAGCGGATGAGCGCCGCCGAAACCAGGCTCATGGCAAGGAAAAACAGGCCGACCAGCGTGATCGGCTCGGTGTAGCGGAACGTTTCGGAGCCGATGATCTTGGCGGTCTGCATCAGTTCCATCACGGCGATTGCGGAAAGCAACGGCGTTTCCTTGAACAAGGCCACCAGATAATTGCCGAGCGCCGGAACGATCGGCGGGATCGCCTGCGGAATGATGATGTCGCGGAACGTCGTCCAGGACGAGAGATTGAGCGCGATCGAAGCTTCCCACTGGCCGCGATGGATGTTGTCGAAACCGGCGCGATAGACCTCGGAGCAATAGGCGGCGTAGTGGATGCCGATGGCCAGCACCCCGGCGGTGAAAGCGTCGAGCACGACACCGAATTTCGGAAAGACGAAATAGAGAAAGAATATCTGGATGAGCAGCGGGGTCGAGCGGATCAGCTCGACCAGCACCGAAATCGTCCAGCTGGTCCATGGCACGGCGATGCGGACAACGGCCAGCACCAGGCCGAGCGAGGCGGCAAGCGCAAAGCCGATCAGCGTCGCTTCGATGGAAATGACGGCGGCGCGGGCAAGCACCGGCAGGATTTCCAGGGCAAATCCCCAATCCCAGATCATGCCGCCTTCCCCCGCGCCAGTCCGAGCGACGCTCGCCTTTCAAGAAGCCGCATGCCGATGGTCACAACCAGCGACATTGCCAGGTACATCAAAAGAACGAGGGTGAAGATCGGAATGGTCTTGAACGTGTTCTGGTTCATTTGCTGCGCCTTGAAGGCGAGATCCGAAAGCGTGATCAGCGAGACCAGCGCCGTCGATTTCAGAAGCTCGATGAACAGATTGCCCCAGGGCGGGATCATCGCGACAAAGGCCTGCGGCAGGATGATCCGGCGCAGCATCTGCGGGCGGCTCATGTTCAATGCAGTACACGCTTCCCACTGGCCGCGGGCGACGGACTGGATCGCGCCGCGCACGCACTCCGATCCGTAAGCGCCGACATTGAGGCCGAGCGCCAGCACCGCCACAACGAATGCGTTGATCGTGACGCCGAATTGCGGGAGCACGAAAAACAGCCAGAACAATTGCACCAGCGCCGACGTTCCGCGGAAGATCTCGACGTAAACCGTGGCCAGCCATCTGAGCGGCGTCGGGCCGTACATCCTTGCAAGTGCTGCAAGCACGCCCATGATAATTGCCAGCAGGCTGCCGAGGACGGCGATCTCGACCGTCAGGACCGCGCCTTGCAGCAGGCCCGGCATGAACACTCTATAGCTGTCCTGCGTTGCCAACGCGCCGATCACGACCAGCGCGATGACCAGCATGGCAATGAGCGTACGGATTCCCATGCGATTCCCCCGGGAAAAAAGGGCGGCGCTTTCGCGCCGCCAGCAGTTGGGAACCTATTTGCCAGCGCAGAGCTCTGCGGTGGTCTTGTTGGGCAGATAATCCTTGCCGAAGCCGAGTGGCTCGACCAGCGCGATATGCTCCGGCGAACCGATGAACTTCTTCAGCTCGGCGTTGAAAGCCTGCTGCAGGTCGGTGTCTTCCTTGCGGAAGCCGAAGCCGCCATGGCCTTTCACCGACTTGCCGGCGACCTCGCCGAAGGGCTTGGTCGATTCGACACCGTCGGCCTTCTTGGCCATGTCGGCGATCGAAAGGGCGGTAAGCGCGGCAGCATCGGCGCGGCCCGACTGGACGGCGGCGACCAGGCTGGACTGGTCGGGCAAGGAGACGATCTGCCCATCGGCAACGCCCGCTTCCTTGGCGAAGCCGCCTTCGACGGCGCCGGCCATCACGGCAAGCTTGAGATCCGGATTGTCCTTGATGCTGGAAAAATCCTTGATGCCTTTCGGATTGCCTTTTGCCACCAGCATAGCCTCGCCGATGCCGTAGGACGGCTCGGAGTAGTTGATCTCGGCGCAGCGCTTCGGGGTGATGAACATGCCGGCGGCGATGATATCGAAGCGGCCGGCCTTGAGACCTGGAATGAGCGAGCCGAATTCGGTCAAAACACCGTCGACCTGCGGTATGCCCATCTTGGCGAGCACCGCCTTGGCGACTTCCGGCGCCTCGCCGGTCAGCTTGCCGTCTGGCGTGGCGTAACCGAACGGCGCCTCGTTGGCGAAACCGACGCGGATGTAGCCGTCCTTCTTGGCCCGTTCGAGGGTGGTTTCCGCGTGAGCGGACAGCGAGGTCAATGACGTCGCGGCGAGCGCGATGCAGGCAGCCGCTTTCACGACCATGCGGCGCGATATCGATGAATTGAACATGCTTTTCTCCCATTGGACAACTGTGGATGGTTCCCAGGGCGCGGCCTTCTTCGAGGTCGGCGCCTGCTTGATCAGACGTATACAACTGCCCTAGACATTTCGCAAGCAGAGATATAGAAACCATGGAAATTCGGCGATAATTCGTAGTTAGCCAACAAATTGACGTCGAGTTGTGCACAATTTGGGCCTGCTTGCCCATATTTTATCAAAGGGCAAGCGGCGTACTGGAAGGCAGGATTTCGGTGGCGACCGCGAAGGGCTTCGGGACATTCACGCAAGCGGAGTATGGGCAGCGCCTCGCCGGCGTGAAGACACGCATGCAACAAGCCGGCTTCGATCTCATCGTCTGTCAGGATCCAGCCAACATGTGCTGGCTGACCGGCTATGACGGATGGTCGTTCTACGTTCCGCAGTGCGTGCTCGTCCATCTGGAGGAGGACCGGCCGATCTGGTTCGGCAGGGCGCAGGATGCCAAGAGCGCACGCCTGACCACCGGCCTGCCCGAGACAAACATCGTGCCGTTCTCGGAACGGCTGGTGCAGCAGCCCGTCGAACACCCTTATGACGAACTCGCCCAACTGATCCGGTCGCGCGGCTGGGGAAAGGCCCGTATCGGCGTCGAGATGGACGCGCATTATTACACTGCGCGCTGCCACGCCCACCTTGTCGAGGGGCTGCCCGACGCGCATTTCGCCAACAACCACGATCTCGTTAACTGGGCGCGGCTGGTCAAATCCGAAGCCGAGCTGGTGCTGATCCGCGAGGCGGGTGCGATCTGCACGCATGCCATGAACCGCGCCATCGGGAAAATGCGGCCCGGTGTGCCTCAGAACCATGTCATTGCGGAAATCTATCACGCGCAGATCATGGGGGTGCCCGGAGCGGGCGGCGACTATGCCGCGATCTGTCCGCTGATGCCCGTCGGCGAGGGCACCAGCACGCCGCATCTGACGTGGTCCGACGCGCCGCTGCCGGACAGCGGCCCCGCCATTCTGGAGATTGCCGGCGTGAGGCGCCGCTATCACGCGGCGCTGACGCGGACCATACATTTCGGCAAGCCGCCGCTAGCCATCCTCGACATGGCCAAGGCAATCGTCGAGGGTGTCGACGCCGGCCTCGAGAAGGCGCGCCCCGGCTACACCGCCGAACAGGTGGAAGCCGCCTGGCAGGCAGTCCTGCGACGGAACGGGCTGAAGAAGGAAAGCCGGGTCGGCTATCCGGTCGGGCTCGCATACCCGCCCGATTGGGGTGAACGCACCGCAAGCCTTCGTCCCGGCGATACTACCGAGATGCAGTCCGGGATGTGCTTCCATTTCATGGCCGGCGTCTGGCTCGACGATTTCGGCATCGCCATCTCGGAGTCGTTCGTCGTCACGGAACGCGGCGGCGAACGCCTCTGCGACGTGGCGCGCGACCTCATCGTCATCGACTGACATGGCGGCCGGGAAACCGGCTGCCGAAAAGACCATGCCCGCCAGCAAGCCGGCAACAAGCACGAGGACGCCCGATGGACCGCAATCCGTTTTCCGAAGCCGAAATCGCCGGCCGCCTGGCAAAGGTCCGTACTGCACTGATCGAGCGGGAGCTCGACGCGGCGGTGTTTGCCTCGCCGGAGAACGTCTTCTATCTCACCGGGCTTGATCACTGGGGGTATTTTGCCCCTCACCTGCTGATCGTTCCACTCCAGGGAAACCCCGTCCTGGTCACCCGCTCGATGGAGAAGGTGACGATCGAGAAGCAGGTGAAGGCAGCGGAATTCCGCGGCCACTCCGACAGCGAAACGGCGGCCGACCTTGCCGCGCGGGTGCTTGCGGAGCTCGGCCTCTCGGGCAAGCGGATCGGCCTCGAATACTGGACGGCCGGCCTTAGCCATGGACTTGCCGTGGCGCTCCAGACGCAAGCCGATGCAACGTGGAGCGATGTCTCCGGTCTGATCGACGAGATGCGGCGGGTGAAGAGCGCCGAAGAACAGGCGCTGATGCGGCGTGCCGCAAAGGTGACGGACGCCGCCGCCGGTGCCGCGATCGCCGCGATCTCCGATGGCGCTTCCGAACAGGAGGTCGCCGCCCAATGTGTTTCGGCAATGATCCGCGCCGGCGGTCATGCGCCGGGCTTCGGACCGTTCATCCGCCCGGCCGCGCGCCTGGGTGAAGAGCACACGACCTGGGGCGACGGAATCTACCGCAAGGGCGAGCCGGTCTTTGTCGAACTGTCCGGGTGCATCTCGCGCTACCATGCCCCGCTCGGCCGGCTCGTTCGCATCGGCCACATCAGCGATGAAGACGCCGCAATGGCGGAGGTGACCGCCAAGGCCTTCAACGCGGTCGTCGAGGCGCTGCGGCCGGGCGCCAAGGCGCGTGATGTTTACGCCGCCTGGCAGGCCGTCGCCGACGAGGCCGGCCTTTCCCACTATCGCCGCCATCACTGCGGCTACCTTGTCGGCGCCGGCCAGCCGCCGTCATGGACCGGCGGCAATTCGGTGACCGGCTTGCGACACGGCTCCGACCTCGAGATCGAAACGGGGATGAGCTTCCACATCCTGTCATGGCTGATGGGAACGGGTCGCGGCAATGACTTCGTCTCCAACACGGTACTTTTGACCGACGCGGGCGCCGAAGTGCTCACCCGCACGCCGGCCGGCCCGATTGTTCGATAGGCCCGCACGCATGGCGCGCTACTCGGCACTCTCGATTTTCCGCAACGCGCTCGCCGGCCAGAAGAATTGGCAGCGCGCCTGGCGTGCGGCGGAGCCAAAACCGTCCTATGATGTGATCGTCATCGGCGGCGGCGGACACGGCCTCGCCACCGCCTTTTACCTCGCCGAGAACCACGGCATCCGTAACGTCGCCGTACTCGAAAAGGGCTATGTCGGCGGCGGCAATGTCGGCCGCAACACCACCGTCATCCGCTCCAACTACCTGCTCGACGGCAACACCCAGTTCTACGAATTCTCGATGAAGCTCTGGGAGGGCATGTCGCGCGCGCTGAACTTCAACGTCATGTTCTCGCAGCGCGGCCAGCTCGTCACGGCGCATTCGGCCGATCAGCTCGACGGCTTCAGCCACCGCGCCAATGTCATGCGGCTGAATGGCATTGATGCCGATATCCTCGACCGCGACGAGGTGCGCCGTCTCGTGCCCTATCTCGATTTTTCCGACACCGCCCGCTTTCCGATCCATGGTGCCATCTTCCAGGGCCGGGCGGGCACGGCGCGCCACGACGCCGTCGCCTGGGGCTATGCGCGCGCCGCCGACAGCCATGGCGTCGACATAATCCAGAACTGCGAAGTGACAGGCTTCCTCCGCGACCGCGACAGTATCGTCGGCGTCGAAACGACGAAAGGCCGGATCGGCGCCGGCAAGGTCGGCCTCGCTGTTGCCGGTCATACATCCGTGCTCGGTGCCAAGGCCGGCCTTGACCTGCCGATCGAAAGCCACGTCCTGCAAGCCTTTGTCACCGAGCCGCTGAAGCCGCTGGTAGATCACGTCGTCGCTTACGGCGCCGACCATTTCTACGTCAGCCAGTCCGACAAGGGCGGACTGGTCTTCGGCGGCAATCTCGACGGCTACAATTCATACGCCCAGCGCGGCAATCTCGGCGTCGTGCGCGAGGTGGCGGAGGCGGCGATTGCTTTGATGCCGTGCATTTCGCGCGTCCGTCTGCTGCGCCACTGGGGCGGCGTCATGGACATGACTCCCGATGCCAGCCCGATCATCTGCCCGACGCCGATCGACGGCCTCTATCTCAATGGCGGCTGGTGCTATGGCGGCTTCAAGGCGACGCCGGCTTCCGGCTGGTGCTTCGCCCACACGATCGCCACCGGCAAGCCGCATCCCCTGATCGCGGCCTACGGACTCGATCGTTTCCGCACCGGCCACACGCTCGATGAGGCCGGTGTCGGCCCTTCCGCCTGGCTGCAATAGGAGGCGGGACAAAATGCTGCGCATCGAATGCCCCTGCTGCGGCCCGCGCGACCATGACGAGTTCCGCTATGGCGGCGATGCCTCGGTCACGCGTCCAACCCATGACGATGCCGATCCGGAGGCCTGGTACCGCTACGTCTATATCAGGACAAACCCGGCCGGCCCGCACCGTGAATTCTGGCAGCACGTGACCGGCTGCCGGCAATGGCTGGTGGTCGAACGCGACACCCGCAACCACGCGATCGCATCCGTCGACTTCGCCAGGAAATCGACTGTCAGGAAACAACCGGCATGAGTTCGAACCGCAAACGCCTGCCAGCGGGTGGCCGCATCAGTCGCGAGGTGCCGGTAGATTTCACCTTCGATGGCCGCAAGCTGATTGGGTATCGCGGCGACACGCTCGCCTCCGCGCTGCTCGCCAATGGCGTCACCCTGGTCGGTCGCAGCTTCAAATATCATCGCCCGCGCGGCATTTTTTCCGCCGGGCCCGAAGAGCCGAATGCGCTGGTTACGCTCGGGAGCGCCGGCAGGCGCGAGCCGAACCTGCCGGCGGCGACGCTGGAACTCGCCGACGGCATGGTCGTGGAGAGCCAGAACCGCTGGCCGTCGCTTGCCTTCGACGTGCAAAGCGTCAACGGCCTTTTCGCGCCGTTTCTGTCCGCCGGCTTCTACTACAAGACCTTCATGGGCCCGACGCGCCGCGCCTGGATGTTTTACGAACATTTCATCCGCAAGGCGGCCGGCCTGGGCAGAGCCGCCACCGGCCCCGATCCCGACCGCTACGAGGTTCATCATGCCTTCGCCGATGTCGCCATCGTCGGCGGCGGCCCGGCGGGATTGTCGGCGGCGCGGGCGGCCGCCGCGGCCGGCGCGCGGGTCGCGCTGATCGAGCAGGATTTCCTGCTTGGCGGCCAGCTTCTGGCGGAACCGTCCGACAGCGCAGCGGCCGCATGGCTGAGGCAGGCCGCGGCCGAGTTGGAGGGCTTCGAAACCGTCGCGCTGATGAAGCGGACGACCGCTTTCGGCAGCTATGACGGCAATGTGCTTGGACTGGTCGAACAGCGCGATCCAACCGATCCGCAGCCGAATGGCGAGACACGCCAAACGGTCACCATGCTGCGCGCCCGCGCCATCGTTTTCGCCACCGGCGCCATCGAGCGGCCGATCGTGTTCTCGAACAACGACCGGCCCGGCGTCATGCTTGCCTCGGCCGCGCGGACCTACCTCAACCGTTTCGCCGTCCTGCCGGGCAAGAAAATCATCGTCGCCACCAGCAATGACGGTGCCTGGCGCACCGCCTTCGATTACGCCGCAGCCGGCGCGGAGGTGACGATTGCCGATCTGCGCGCCGTCCCGCCCGCAGCACTTGCCGCGGAAGCCGCACGGCTCGGCGTGGTGGTGAGGGCCGCAACGCGCATCGTCGACCTGCACGGCGGCCATACCGTCAGGCGCGTAACGCTCAATGGACCGGAGGGACAATCCTCGGCCGCCTGTGACCTCGTCTGCATCTCCGGCGGCTGGTCGCCAACCGTGCATCTCACCTCACACCTCGGTGTCAAACCTGTGTATCGCGACGACATTGACGGCTTCGTGCCGGGCGCGTTTCCGGCGGGCCGGTTCGGCGCCGGCGCAATGATAGGAGCTTATGCGACCGCCGCTGCCGTCGAGCACGGCCATCGCGCCGGCATCGAAGCGGCAGCCTCCTGCGGCAAGTCGGCGCCGGTGCCCGCTCCATCGAAACTCGATCTCGGTGAGACCGCCTCGACCGTGCTTCGCGAAGCCCTGCCCGCTGGACGCGGAAAGGCCTTCGTCGATTTCCAGATGGACGTGACGACCGGGGATATCGAGCTCGCCCATCGTGAGGGCTATGAATCGGTCGAGCATCTGAAGCGCTACACCACGCTCGGCATGGGCACCGATCAGGGCAAGACCAGCAATTTTCCCGCACTTGCCGCCATGGCAGCGCTGCGCGGCGCAACGATTCCCGAGACCGGCACCACGACCTTCCGCCCGCCCTATACGCCGGTGGCGATCGGCGCGCTTGCCGGACGCGCCGTCGGCCATCATTTCAAGCCGATCCGCCGCACGCCGATGCACGACTGGCACATGGCGAATGGCGCCGAGATGCTCGAGGTCGGGCTCTGGATGCGGCCCTATTTCTACCGGCAGTCGGGCCGCGACGTGAACGAAGCCTATGTTGCCGAAATGCGTACCGTGCGTCAGACCGCGGGGCTGATGGACATCTCCACGCTCGGCAAGATCGATGTCCAGGGCCCGGATGCGGCAATCTTCCTCGACCGCGTCTATGCCAACGGCTTTGCCAAACTGGCGATAGGCCGCGCCCGCTACGGCGTCATGCTGCGCGACGACGGCATCGTCTTCGACGACGGCACCACGACGCGGCTAGCGGAAAACCGGTTCTTCATGACCACGTCGACCGCCAAGGCCGCCGATGTGCTGTCGCGTCTCGAATTCCTGCTCGACACGGCCTGGCCGGATTTGCGCGTGGCCGTTACCTCGGTCAGCGATGAATGGGCGGCGATGTCGGTTGCCGGGCCTAACAGCCGCGCAATCCTCGGTGCTGCTTTTCCTGGTCTCGACGTTTCCGACGCGGCGCTTCCGCATATGGGGCTACTCGAAAGCGAGTGGCAGGGCCGTGGGCTCCGCATCCTGCGCCTCAGTTATTCCGGCGAGCGCGCTTACGAAGTCTATGTCGGCGCCACTGCCGGTGAACAGCTCTGGAGCCTCTTGCTCGAAGCCGGCACACCCTTCGACCTGAAGCCTTACGGTGTCGAGGCGCTCGGCGCGCTGCGGGTCGAAAAGGGCCATGTCGCCGGACCGGAGATCGATGGGCGCACGACGCTCGACGATCTCGGCCTCGGCCGCATGGCCGGCAAGCGCAGCGGCTTCGTCGGCGATGTACTGCGCCGCCGCCAGGCCTATCAGGCGCCTGAGCGCCAGCGGCTGGTCGGACTGGAATGCGCCGAAGACGGCAAGCGCCTCCGCGGCGGGGCGATCCTGTTCCTGCCGGACGACAAGATCGAGGGCCATGGCCGCGGCCGGGTGACCTCGATCACCTTTAGCCCAGAACTCGACCGCTATGTCGGATTGGCCCTGCTTGCCGGTGATGTCGCGGCAGAAGGAAGCGAGGTCGTGGCGGTCTATCCGATGAAGGCCGAAACGGTTCGCGCCCGCGTTGTCTCGCCGGTATTCATCGATCCGCAGGGAGAACGGCTGCATGGCTAGCTTGACCTCTTCTCGGGATTTCAGTCTGTCCGTGGCGGATTGTCCGCTTATCCAGATCGAGGGCTGGGACGCGACACTGAGACAATTCGAAAAGAGCGTCTCGGCGTCGCTCAACACGAAACTTCCCGCTTCGGTGGGAGAGACGGTTCGCCACAAGGGCCTTTTGACCATCCGCGTTGCACCTCGCCGCCTTTGGCTGGCTCTCGACGAAGGCACAGAGGCGCCAGCCCTTGTCGTCGACCCCGATCTCGGCTGTTCCGTGCCCCTCGGGGAAGGTCGTGTGCGTTTGAAAATGGCCGGCCCTGGTATCGCAAGGCTTCTGTCCGGCTGCATTGCCGTCAACTGGCACGCGCCGACCGCCGCTCCGGGCCGCGCCGTGCAAACATCCCTCCATCACGTGCCCGTGCTCTTCCTGCGCACCGGCGAGACCGCGTGCGAGCTCATCGTGCCGCGAAGTTTTTCGCGAAGCCTCTCGGATTGGATTGCCGACGGCTAGCCAATACCGGTTCCTCGGGCAAGGGCCGGCTTTAGCGGCGATCCAAGCCGCCATCACGAAGTCATCTACTCTCTTGCCGGCCAGTCCTGCAGGAGCGTAACCCCAAACTTCGGCGCGGCTACTTTGAGCCGCTCGATATCGGCAGGCGTTGGCGGCCCGACCACCTCTCCCTTGCTGCGTTCATGGCCACCTTCGGCGAGAAACTGCTCGAACACACTTGGCGTGTCTATCAGGATATAGCGAACGAGCTGATTGCCGGGATTCATAAGCTGGTGCGGGATGCCCCGCTTCAAAAACATGCTCTCGCCGGGCGAGAGCGTTCGGACCACACCGTCCACAATTGCGGTCAAGTGCCCTTCGATGACGTAGACCGTCTCGTCGTCATTCGCATGAACATGGATTGGCGTTTTGGTGTGCCCGTCGCTTCTGTTTTCGAACAGACTCAACAAGCCTCCCGTCTGTTCGCCGGAGACCAGTCGCTTCATGACGATGCCCGCGAGCACGAATTCTTTTGGTTCAACATCCGTCATTGATCCAATCCTGCCAGGCACATTTGGTGGCCCGTCAAGCAGACGAGCTGCGCAGCGACATCCGGCAAACGTCGAACTGGCTCGCGGGTTCCCGGTCGCCGGAGTTCCCTCTTCTCAAGCTCCGTTTGGACGAAAAGACGGCTTCGTTGTCACCGGACATGCAGGCCGACATCCGCCAATTCGAGGGCGCCGCAGAGGTCCGCCTAACTGACGGCAAAGCTGCAACGTGCTGCCAGGCTCTCGCCGGGCCCAAGCACCGACAGTCCATTCCATTTGTCGATCGAACCCCGATTATGAGCATCGACAACATGACTGACCGGTTCAAAACAGAAGAAGTCGCTCTCGTCCGATGGCGAATAGACCAGGTACAAATTCAAGGGCGATGAAGCTTCAATCCGCAGGCTGCAACTGTGCTCTGGCCAAGATATGGAGGCGACACCATCCCAGCCAGCGAACACATTGTTTATCCATCCGCTCGGCAAGGCGGCCGGGGCGCCGAAATTCCAATCGGGATGGGTTTTGATATCCACAAACCGTTCAGGGAGGTGGTTGGGCCGTTCGATGCAAACCTGTGATGCCGCGGCGTGAAGCGTGGTCAACGCTGTTCTCGGGAACCATGGATGGATGCCAAGCCCGAACGGCAATCTGATCGATGCCCGATTGACGATGCGAAGTTTCAGCTCGAGCCCCTGTCCGGCCAGCGCGTAGCTCACCTCGGCGCGATATCGGTATGGGCCAGGCCCGTTGCTGATGAGCGACAGCTTTGCGTTGTCCTGCGTTATGCTGTCGACGTCCCACTCGCTCGAAAATCCATTGCCGTGAATGGGAAAGGGCTCGCGTGCAACATTGGCAGGCAGTTCGTGGAATTTGCAGTCGAATGTGAACCCGCCGCCCGAGATGCGATTTGACCATGGCAAAAGCAGGTTGCAGGCAAGGTCGAACGGGTTGCTGCTCCCGCCGTTCGGCCAAGGCCTGAAGAGCGGCACGCGTCCATGGTCCAGTCTCGCAAGACCTGCCCCAAGCGATGGGACGATTTCAGCAGACAGGTCTCCGCTTCTGATCTTGATCGTCCCGACCATCCGCTTCAGACGGTATTGGCCTTGGCAGCGGCGATCGGCTGTTGATGGCGGCCTTTGCGAGCCACTGCAAGAAGGTCGTTCGACGCGATCCCGATGAGCGCCTTCATCTGATCGTGTGCATCGTCGGCCCTCCGCATCCTGATTGCCTCCAGCACGTCGCCATGCGCGCTCAGCGTCTGCTGGTAATTAGCGGTGGCCGATGTGGTCAAGCGGAAGGAGAAGCTGAGGGCGGCCGCAAGCATATTGCCGAGATTGGCGAACACCGGGTTGCGGCTGGCACGCAGGATGGCCGTATGAAACCTGACGTCGGCATCGAGACACGCAGCGAGATCATCCTGCGGAGCAATGCGCATGGCTTCATAGGCCGCTTCGATGACCGCGAGATCGCCTGACGTCGCCATCTTGGCCGCAAGTTGGGCGGCAGCGGGTTCAATGACCAGCCGCGCCTCGATCAATCCTCGGACGAAATCGAGATCGGGCTCGATATCGCGCATCCATTCCAAAACCTGTGCATCCAGCCTGTTCCATTCGCTCGACACGCGCACACGCGTCCCGGCCCGCTTGCGCGCCTCGATCAATCCTTTCGCCGAAAGCGTCAGAAGAGCATCGCGAAGCGCGGTGCGGCTCGCCCCGTAGATAACGCAAAGCTCGGCTTCCGTCGGCAGGACGGAGTGCTGGGCGTAGGAGCCGGCGAGGATGCGCTGTCCGAGATCGCGTGCGATGCGATCCTTGAGCGATGACGTGGTGCCATCTGCGGCAGGAATGTCCTGCTTGCCTTGGCCAGTCGAAGCGATCGCCGCGTCCATCGTCATGTCCTGTTCAAGTGGTACTCGGCAATTACCACAGCAAGTATCAGCAGCGAGCCCTTGGCAAGCAACTGATAGAAGGTTGGCACGGACGTCAGTATCATTCCGTTGTTGAGGACGCCAATGATGGCGACGCCCAGCAGTGCGCCGACGATCGTGCCCTTGCCGCCCTGCAAGGCGCAGCCACCAAGAACGGCCGCTGTGATGGCCTCGAGTTCCAGGCCTTGGGATCCGGATACGGGCTGCCCGGAGCCGGTACGGGCAGCCAACAGAATCCCGGCCAAGCCGGCCGCCACTCCACTCATGATGTAGATGCCGACGCGGTAGCGGTTGATGTTGATGCCGGAGAAGCGTGCGACAACGGGATTGCCGCCCAGGGCATAGATGTTGCGGCCAACGATCGAGCGGGCAAGGAAGAGATGGAACACGATCGCGGTCAGCAAGAGAATCCAGATCAGCAGAGGCAGGCCGAGGATTCGTCCGATCCCGATGAAGCGGAAAGTCTCGCTGAAAATCGCGATCGATTGCCCGTCGGACATGATGAACGCGATGCCGCGGAAGATCGCCATCGTACCGAGAGTCGCGATGACAGCGTTGACCCGCCCATAGGTGATGATGATGCCGTTCACGAGGCCGGCAAGACCGCCCAGGACCAGGCCGGCAAGAATGCCCGCGGCGGGTGATCCGGTGGCCTGGATGGCCATTGCCGTCGATACTGTGGTCAGACCGACAATTGCGCCGACGGCAATATCGAGCCCTCCGGCGACAATAACCACGGTCTGGCTCATCGCCAGAACGCCCAGGATGGTAATGCCTAGACCGATGTTCAGCAGGTTTCGGCTGGAGAAGAACACGTCGCCTCTCAGGGTGCCGAAAATGAGCACGAGAATGGCGAGAGCAACAAGAAGGCTTATGTTGTGAATGCCGATGCGCTCTGCGATGCGCAAGGAAGCGCGCCTTTTGCCGGTTTGCGTTGTTGCTGTCCTGAGCTCAAGGCTGTTCACTGAATTTGTCCTCCAAGCGATGCTGCAGATTGAGGCATGGCATGTCTCAGGATCGTGGCCTCGTCGATGTCAGGGCGGGAAAGTTCGGCCGTGATCCGGCCTCCAGCCATAACAAGCACCCTGTCGGCCAGCCCGATCAGTTCCGGCATTTCCGAGGAAATCAGGATTATGCCGATGCCGCTGGCGGCGAGTTCGTCGATCAGGCGATAGATTTCCGCCTTGGCGCCGATGTCGATGCCGCGGGTCGGCTCGTCGAGGATGAGAAGCATCGGCTGCCGCGCAAGCCAGCGCGCGAGAACGACCTTCTGTTGGTTGCCACCCGATAATTTCGAAACCTGTTCGTCGAGGTTAGGCGCCTTGATCGACATCTTTGCTGCAAGCGGTGAGACGATCTCCAGTGCCTTGCGCCGGTTGAAGAAGCCGAAGGTCGACGTTCTGTCGGGCACGCAAAGCGAGGCGTTATCAAGAATGCTTCGGAACAACAGCAGCGCCTCGTGCTTGCGGTCTTCTGGGGCAAAGCCGATGCCCGCCACGATCGCTGCATGCGGACTGTTGGGGCCAACGGGCACACCATTCATCGTTATGGTTCCGTCGAGGCGCCGATCATAGCCGACAATCGCCTTTGCCAGTTCGGATCGACCCGCACCCATAAGGCCGGCAATGCCGAGCACCTCGCCGCGGCGGACCTTGAGGCTCACATCGGTGACGTGGTCGGTGATCAGGCCCGTCACCTCCAGCAACGGTTGCCCCGATTGCCACGTCTCGCGCGTAAACAGATCGGCTATGTCGCGGCCCACCATGAGCTTGGCTATGGTCTGCTCGCTGGCACCGGCAGCGGGGGAATCATCGACCAGCCGGCCGTCCCGCAACACGACAATGCGATCCGCAAGGTCGATGACCTCGTTCAGCCTGTGAGAGATGTAGACGATCGAAGTGCCCTCGCCGCGCAGCCGGCGAATTACTGAAAACAGACGGCGCGCTTCGTCGTCGGTCAGTGACGAGGTCGGCTCATCGAATGCGATCAGCCGGCCGCCGGCACGTATGGCGCGCATGATTTCGATCATCTGGCGCTGTGCCGGACCGAGTGTGCTGCAGAGTTGACGCGGCAGCATATCCTGCTGCATGCCGAAGGTCGCAAGCACTTTATCGGTCTGGTCCTCGAGCCTGTGCCAGTCGAGCAGGACGCCTGCCAACCGCGGCAATTCGCCGACGAAAATGTTCTCGGCCACGGTCAGGTTCGGAACGATCTCCGGCTCCTGATGGATGACGCGTATTCCGGCTCTGTGGCTGTCGCGCGGTTCGCTGAAAACGATCGGCGTGGAGCCATGCAGCACGGTGCCGGTGTCCGGTGCGAACACGCCCTCGAGAATTCGCATCATTGTCGACTTGCCGGCGCCATTCTCGCCAACCAGGGCAAGCACCTCTCCTGGCCGAAAGGCAATCGAGACATTGTCGAGCGCCTGCACGACGCCGAAGCGCTTCGATATCCTGTCGAGCGAGAAGAAATCCGATTGCGTCAAAAGCTCACTCCCGAGGATCGATCCCGTGTGCCCGTCGACGAACTGCCGGCCCAAAGAGGGTCATGCGCACTGCGGCGCATGACGCATATCTGGTTCAGTGGCAGAGCTTGGCTTTGTAGTCCGACGCAAAATTGTCGGCGGTGATGTATTCCGGGTCAGTGAAGGATTGAACGGGAAGCTTGGTTCCGTCCTTGATGGAGGCCAAGAGAATCTTCACCGCCAGCGCGCCATGATTTTCCGAATTGAGCCACATCGTACCACGGAACGCCGAGGGCTTTCCGGATCCGAAGGCATCGCAGGCGCGGCTCCCGTCGATGCCGATCCCCATGCCCTGGTCTGCGGAATAGCCAGCATTCTCCAGTGCTCGCGCACCACCCAGCACGCCGTCATCGTTGCATGAATAGAATATCCAGTTCGTGACGCTGGGATTGGCCGTCAGTGTGGTGGTCATCACGTCGATGGCGTTGACCATCGTGTTGTCGTAGGGGACGCGAACGATGTTGCCCGGCTTGAAATCGGGCACCGCCTTCAGGAACGCTTCTTCCGCGCCCTTGTTGCGCTGCATGCAGGTATCGGCCTTGCGGTCCTCGATCGAGGCGATGCGCACTTCTTTGCCCGCCCAGCCTTCAGCCTTGTAGAGCTTGGCAAGCTCTTCGCCCACCCGCGCACCGATATTGTAAGCATTCATGCCGACATAGGGGACCTGGGTGCCATCCTGGTAGTAGATATCGTCGTCCACCGCCACCAAGGGAATTTTTGCGGCCTTTGCTTTCTCCGCGATGACCGGTCCCAGTGCCTTGTCGGGGACAACGATGGCGATGCCTTTCACGCCATCGCCGACCATCGTATCGAAGGTCGTGATCGTCAAATTGGCGTCGAACTGAACGTCCTGCGACACGAACGCGGCCCCTGCCGCCTCAGCCGCTTTCTTGGCGCCGCCGACTTCGGCGACGAACCATGGGTGGTCTCCCATCTTGTTGATGTAGCCGATCTTGATGTCGTCTGCGCTTGCTGTGCCACTCATCAGTCCGGCAGCCAGTACCGCAAATGTCGCCAAAGCCTTTGTTGTGGTTTTCATGAAGATCCTCCCTGAGCTCAATGGTGGTTGCTAGTCGTGGTAGAGAACCGAGCGCCCACCATCGATGGTGATCGTCTCGGCATTTATGAACGGCGCTTCGTCCGAAGCTAGGAAAACCGCCGTCATTGCAACCTCGTCCGGCCGGCCAATTCGCTTGGGCGGATGGAGGTCGTAGGCTCGCCGCTTCTCCTCGGCGGGGTTCGGGAATGTGTTCCAGTAGGCTTCCGCGATCGGCGTCTCGATATAGCCGGGTGCTATCGCGTTCACCCGGATACCGCGTGCGGCATATTCGATGGCCAGCGAACGGGTCAGGCCCAAAAGTGCATGCTTGGCGACCGGATACGGGAACGTATGGGGAATGATCTGGAAGGCGTGACAGCTCGCTATGTTGACGATGGACCCCGAGCCCTTCGCCAGCATCGTCGGCAAAACCGCCTTGGCGCAGAACCACGCGGCCTGGAGGTCGAGCTTGAGGCAGCGCTCCCATTCCTCATCCGGCATCAGCAATGGTTCGTAGAACACGTTGGCACCGGCATTGTTGACCAGAATGTCGACGCCGCCATAGGCCGTGATCGTGCCGGCGACCATGTCCGCGACCGCGGATGTGTCCGTGACATCCGTCTCGACGAACAATACGTCGGCGCCTCCGGCACGCAATTCGTCGGCGACCGCTTTGCCGCTTGCCGCATTCAGTTCGGCAATGACGGTCTTTGCCCTATGTGTTGCAAAAGCCCGGGCGGTGGCGGCACCTATGCCTTGGCCGGCGCCCGTGATGATTGCGATCTTTCCTTGCAGCCGGCCTGCCATTGCATTCACCAGTCGACCACGGTGCCGTCCGGCATGACGGCATTGCGGGCATGCAGCACTTCCTGCTTGAAGGGGTGACGCGCGATGACGTCCTCATTGACGGTGACGCCAAGGCCCGGCAGATCGGGCAGGTCCCAGCGGCCTGGTTTACGCCGAATTGGCCAGGTAACGACGTCGTCGTACCAGGCGACGGCACCGGACATCTCCTCCTGAATGACGACGTTTGGCGTCGATATGCCGAAGTGAAGAGCAGCGACGCCAGCGATCGGACCGAGCGGGTTGTGCGGCGCAAGGCCGATGCCTGCCGTTTCCGCCATGGCCGCGATCTTCTTTGTCTCCAGCAGACCGCCAGTGTGGCAAATATCAGGCTGGGCAATGTTGAAGGCACGGGCTGCGATCGAGTGCGTGAATTCGCGACGCCCGATCAGCCGCTCGCCGGAAGCGATCGGCACGGCCGATCGCGCCGTGATATGCGCCAGTCCGGCAACATCTTCGGGCGGCACGGGTTCTTCCGCGAACATGATGCGGGCCGGCTCGATTGCTCTGAGGTAGTCCATCGCAGCGTTAACGGATGCAGGGCGTCCATGGAAATCGACCATGATGTCGATGTCCGGACCTATGGCCTCGCGAAGTGAGCCAACCATGTTGGCGACAGAATCAACGGCTTTCGCAGGCGATGCGTAGTGGGTGTAGGGAATGCAGACGACCTTGACCGCATCGTAGCCTGCCTGCGTCACGATGCGTCCGCGTTCCACGATCGCGTCCGCGGATCCGGTCTCATAGACCGCCTTCATGTCTCCGAGGCCGAGATGCGTATAGGTGCGCAGATAGTCGCGAACCTGTCCGCCCAGAAGGCGCCAGACGGGGACGCCCAATGACTTGCCCAGGATGTCCCAGAGCGCGATCTCGATGCCGCTGACGGCAGACATTCCCTCGACGCCAAGACGCCAAAATCCGTGGCGCGTAAGTATCTGGTAGCACTGCTCCACGTTGCGCGGATCCTGCCCGATGAGCAGGGCCTCAAGGTCCTGAAGCGCCCCAACGACGGCTCGCGTCTTCCATTCCAGCGTTGCCTCACCCCAGCCAAACAGCCCGGGCTCGTCGGTTTCGACCCGGACGAAGACCCAGTTGCGCATTTCCGCATTGCAGACGCGCGCCTTGATGGCCGTGATTTTCATCGGTCCTCCCAGACCTGCCGCCTTTTTTCGATGGCAATATGTATGATTTATTACGGATAATATGGACGAGTCAAGTGCAACGTCGATGTGGACCAAGGCCGCCAAGGAACTGGTCCTCAGGAGGATCCGAGCAATTTTCGATCAATCCTTGTCCGCCGATGGAAGGGCTGTCAGCCTCCGATCCGCGAACATCGCGGAAAAGGCGCGGCTAAATCACCGCGCAGACCGTTTTCGTCTCGAGATAGTTCTCCAGACCCGGTGCGCCGTTCTCATAGCCCCAACCGGATTGCTTGTGGCCGCCCTTCGGCAGTTCCGGCGAGAAGTAGGAATGGCAATTGATCCAGACGGTGCCCGACCGGATACGTGCGGCAAGGCGATGCGCAGTGGATAGGTCGCGGGTCCAGACGCTTGCGGCGAGGCCGTAGGGCGAGTCGTTCGCAAGGCTTATCGCCTCCGCGACATCGTCGAACGGTGTCACGGCAACGACCGGGCCGAAGATTTCCTCGCGCATCATGCGCATGTCCGGGCGCACGCCGGTAACCACGGTCGGCTCGAAGAAGTTGTCGAAGCGCCGGCCGCCGGCGATGATCTCGGCGCCGCTGGAAGCACCATCGCCGACGTAGAAGGCGACGCGCGCAGCCTGGGTTCCGTTGACCAGCGGACCAAGGTCGGTATCCGGGCCAAGCCCGTGTCCGAGACGCAGCTTTCGCGCCTCTTCCGCCAGCCCCTCCGCCAGACGGTCGTAGATCGAGCGATGCGCATAGACACGCGAGCCGGCGACGCAGACCTGGCCGGCATTGGCGAAGATCCCCCGAGCCACTCCGGGGATTGCGAGCCCCATGTCCGCATCGGGCATGATGATGGCCGGCGACTTGCCGCCCAGCTCGAGCGTCAGCTTCTTCAGATTGCCGCGCGCTGCGGAGACGATCATCTTTCCGACTTCCGTCGAGCCGGTGAAGGCGACCTTATCGACATCGGGATCTGCAGCCAATGCTGCGCCCACGGTTTCACCGAGACCGGTCACGATATTGACGACGCCGTCAGGCAAGCCGGCTTCGATCATCAGTTCGCCGAGCCTGAGCGCGGTGAGCGACGTTTCCTCAGCTGGCTTGAGCACGATCGTACAGCCGGCGGCAAGCGCCGGGGCGAGCTTCATCGAGGCCATAAGCAGCGGCGAATTCCATGGCGTTATGGCAGCCACGACACCGATCGGCTCTCGCACCGTGTAGGCGAAAATCTTGCTGCCCACCGGTTGGTAGCTGATGGAGGTGGGGATGGTCGTGCCGAGGATTTTCGTGGCAAAACCGGCAAAATAGCGGAACTGCTCGGCCGAGGCGGGAATCTCGGCGAAGCGCGAGGTCTTCAGCGACTTTCCTTGGTCAAGCGTCTCGAGTTCTGCAAGCTCATCGGCATGGCGTTCAATCAGGTCGGCGATGCGCCATAGCAGCTTGCCGCGTGCCGACGGTGTCATGTCGCGCCAGCTCTCGCCTTCGAAAGCAGCACGCGCCGCAGCAACGGCGCGCCCGGCGTCATCGGCTGTGCCTTGCGCCAGCAGCGCGAGCGTGTCGCCATTCGCAGGATCGGTCGCGGGCAAGGTTGCGCCATCGCTGGCGTCGCACCAGCCGCCGCCGATCAGGTGCCGCATTCTGGGTTTGGCCAGGAACGCCTCGACGCCTGCGTGCCTGGCTGCACCGTTTCGAATGATGACCGTCATGTCCGTACCCCGCAAGCGAACGCCTCGACCGCCGCGAGGGCACCGCGGATGATGGAATGATAGCCGGTACAGCGGCAGATATTGCCTTCGAGCGCAGTGCGGATCTGAGACTCGTCTGGAGCCGGATTCTCCAGCAGCAGAGCGGTCAGCGCAACAGTGATGCCGGGTGCGCAGTAGCCGCACTGGAAAGCGTTTTCGGCCGCCAGAGCCTGGCGCAGGACAATGGCTTCGGGAAGGTCGTCGAAACCCTCCGGCGTGATGATGGTGGCCCCGTCGAGTTGCCACGACATGAGCAGACAGCCATTGACCGCGCGATCGTCCATCAGCACGGAACAAGCGCCGCAGCGGCCGATGCCGCAAGCCATCTTGGCGGCAGTCATGCCGAAATGATCGCGCAGCAGGTCGATCAGGCGCAACTCGGCGGGCACGGCCAGCGCCTGGCGGCAGCCGTTTAGGTTAAAGGTAATCGCGATCTCGGCACTCACGCTGCACTCCTCTGCAGCGCGTCGAGTACCCATTCAGGATCGACCGGGAGGCGCTCGGGCCAAGCCCCTGTGGCGTCCGCAATCGCGTTGACGACGGCTGGCGTCACGGCACCAATGCCAAGCTCACCAACTCCGCGCGGGCCGAACGGGTCGTCCTCGTCCAGATCCTCCAACGCGAAGGTCGCGAAGCTTTCCGGCGTGTCGGCAATGCCTGGCAGCATGTAGAAATCGAGGTTGCCGGCAAGATCCCGGCCATCCCGCATAGCCGCGTCCTCAGTGAGGGTGAAGCCCAGCCCCTGGACGCCGCCGCCTTCGATCTGGCCAAGATAGGCGGCAGCATCGAGCATCGGTCCGGCCGCGGTATGCTGATGGAGCTCGAGCACGCGTATCTGCCCAGTGATGCGGCTCACGGCAACGCGCGCCAGTGTCGCGCCGAAGGCGAAGATCAGGCGTGCATTGCCTTCCAGATAGTCCGATTTCGGAAACTCGAAGCTGACGGCAGCAGCTGGCAGCCGGTCGGGAGGCAACGCCTCGGCAAGTTCGGCGAAACTCAAGAGCAGTGACCCGCTGTTGGAATGTCGCTCGACGATACCGCCGGGTGCCAGCGCCAGCGTCCCGGCTTCGCGGCAAAGCAGCTGGCCCGCTGCTGCCAGGAGGTCGCGCGTAAAAGGTGGTGCGGCGACTGCTGCGACCCGCCAAACCACGTGAGTGCCGCGCGAGGCGGTGGAGGAGCCGGATTCGGGCGTCGCCGCCGTATCACCGGTGACCGGCCGGACATCGTCGCGGCCGCAGCCGAGCGCTCCGGCGACCGCGGCCTTCACCGAGGTGAGCAGGCCTTGTCCCATCTCGTCCAGGCCATAGAGCGCTTCGATCATGCCATCCGGAGCCAAGCGCAACGCGCCTCCGGCCGGGTCCGGCGGCAGCGTGCCTAGTCCATTGCCTTGATAGTTCATCGCCATCCCGACGCCGATAGTCTCAGAGCCGTCGAACGACGGACCACGCGGCTTGGCCCAGATCGGGTCAGCAGCGGCGGCTTGCAGCATCTCGGCCAGACGTTCGGACGGCGCGACCTGCTGGCCGAGATGGCCTCGCGTGCCAGGCTCGCGCAAATTGCGGCGCCGTATCTCGATAATGTCGATGTCGGCGGCTTCGCCCAGCCGGTCCAGCTGGCACTCTACCGCGAAGGCCATCTGGTTGGCACCGAAGCCACGAAACGCGCCGCAGACGCCGTTATTGGTATAGGCGAGCCTGCCCGAGCTGAGGACGTTGGGAACGACATATGGCCCGCAGGCGTGTTCGAGCGCCGTCTCAAGCACGCCCGGACCGAGCGACGCGTAGGCGCCGGCATCCGCGATCACATCCACCTGTTGGGCGAGCAGACGACCCTCGGCGTCGCAGGCGGTGCGCATATGGATGTGCATGGCATTGCGCTTGGTACCCGCGATGACGGATTCCGCCCGCTCGAGATGCAGCCGCACGGCGCGTCCGGTCTTCAGCGCCAGCAGGGCCAGGGCCGGCTGCACGGTCAGCTCGTCCTTGCCGCCGAAAGCGCCGCCAGTCGGGCTGGTGACCACCCGTATCCGCTCTTGCGGCATACCGAGGATGCGCGAGAGCTGCATGCGGTCGCGGCGGCCATGCTGCCCACCGGCAAAGACGTTCAGGGTACCATCCGTGCCGACGAAAGCGTAGCCGCCCTCCGTCTCCATAAAGCCGTGCATCTGGCTCGGCGTTTCGTAGACAGCCTCGACGATATGAGCTGCCTTGGCAAAAGCCGCGGCGGCATCGCCACGCGTGAACTCGAAGCTGCACTGCAGATTGCCTGAGGCGTGGACCGGCTCGGCCCCAGCGGCGAGTGCCTGTTGGGGATCGCTCACAATTGGCAGCGGCTCGTATTCGACGCTGACGAGAGCAAGCGCGCGTTCGGCCGTCCGTGTGTCAACAGCGGCAACGGCAGCAACAGCGTCGCCGAAATAGCGGACCTTGTCGAAGCACAGTGCCGGCTGATCCTGCACGACAATGCCGAAGGCATTGCTGCCGGCAATGTCGCGGTGCGTTACAACCGCCGCGACTCCTGGCAGCGCCTCGGCCGCGCTCGTATCGATGGAAACGATCCTTGCATGGGGAATGCCGGCACGCCGAATGCGCCCGACCAGCATGGCGGGCTCGCGACGGTCGGTCAGGTATTCGAGCCTGCCTGCGATTTTCGGTGCAACGTCCGGCCGCTGGTGCCAGCGTGCGCCGATCTCCGATCGCGACACGAGAATTTCGGCAGGTGGATTTCCGTACGGCACGGTCCGCCGGCGCGGCGAATGTGCTCCTTGGGACAACTTTCCGCCGAGCCCGAAGACCAGCGCATTCGCCACGACACTGCGCCGATAGCGGTCGGACCGCCATGCATCATCGATCGCCGGCGCCTCTTCGAGAATTGCGGCGTGCAGCTCGGCCCAATCGATCTCTTGGAGGCGCCGGCCGATGAGCAGCGCTTCGGCGTGACCGAGACGGGCTGCTTCCCCGCCGCCGCTGGCCGCGAGCCGCGCGATCGTGACACGATCGTCCGCCGTTTCGATCAACCCGGCGACACCGGCCACGCTTGGGGTGAAGGCGGCGCGCAGGCCGACTTTGCGATGGGTCCAGCGAGCGGCAGGCTGCGGTGGAACGATGACCGTCTCAATGAGGCCCGCTGACGGTGCGTCGGCCAACCATTGCGCGAGCGGCACGACGGCGCGCCCAGCCGGTGAGACGATCTCCAGCTTCGCATCGATCGCGAGCAGGGCCGGCAGAAGGCAACCCGTGCCCCCCGCGACGTTGCCGCCCAGCGTTGCGAGATTGCGGACGGCGGGTCCCGCCGTGGCGCGGACTGCGGCTGCGAGCAGAGGCAAAGTCTCGCCTATCGCCCGGTCACGCTCCAAGGCACCCAGGGTCGTCAGTGCGCCGATCCGAAACCCGTCGCCGGCCAGTTGGATGCCCTTCAGGCAGGCGATACGGCCGATGTCGATGAGGCGCCGCGGCTTTGGCAGGCCCTTCGCCCAGCCGAGCTGCAGCGCCGTGCCCCCGGCGACCAGTTGCGACGCGCCCTCGCCTGCCAATGACAGCGCCTCGGCAACGGAGGTCGGGCGAAGCACCTGGAGACCCGACTCGGTCATGTGGCTCTCGCGGTCGTGCCGAAACGGATGCCTTTTTCCTTCAGCCAGCGGCGGTAGGCGATGGAGGCGCTGTCGGCGCGGGTCGGGATTTCCATCCGCGGCTCGAGCGGAAGGCGCAGCGGCCGCTGGTTCTCCACGATGATCCGGTCTTGCAGGAAGATGACCTGTTCGAAGTTGAGCAACGCCGTCTGCGTCGAAGCCGAGTCGACGAGATACATGACCGGCTGGGCGCGGCAGCGGTCTTCCTCGATGGGCTGGATGAACAGCGCGATTGCGTCGAGCCGGTCCGGCGCCACGGGGCACACGCGATAGAGCATCACCACGAATGGGCTCGGCACGCGATAGGTCAGATGCACGAACGCGCCGGAGCTTTCCGTGGCGGCAATGCGCGGCTGGAAAAACGTGCAGTTGGTCGCCCAGACCTCGTCTACTTCGCGACGTATCTCGCTCAGATAGGCGGGTACTTCCGTGTGCGGCTCCGAGCCGAGAATGTCGGTATGCACGAAGGGGAAATGCGCCATGTCGAGGAAGTTCTCCACGACACGCAAACCCGACGCCCGCATCGTCACCCAGCCGCAGGGCACGTAGCGGCGGTCGGGTTCCGATGCCTCGGCGATCTCGAAGATTTCCTTCCCGGGCAGGCCCAGCGTCGTCCAGACGCAGCCGTAGCGCTGCCGGACGGGCAGCGCGGGGCCGCGGTTGCCGTCGTCCAGGACCTCCCGAACCGTGATTTCGCCCGTGATGTCACGGACCAGTTCGATGTCTTGGCCGAGCAGCCGCGTATGGCTCGGCGCGCCATCCAGGTCGGCGACCGTCTCCACCGCGTACCAATCGTCCAGTGCCGCCCTGTCCGTCGTCTTCATGACCGGGGCTCGCCTTATTGAGTCCATTGCAGGCTGCCGCCGGAATTCTGGGCAAGGAAAGCGGCGCGCCGGGCGAACAGGCCAGGCGCGACGCGATGGATTTCGGCGATGATCTCGCGCAGGTCGCCGGTGCGCAGCGCGCCGTCCTCGGCCAGGATCTCGCCATCGACCATCGTCAAAGACACGTCGCTGCCGCGCACGGCGTGGACAAGATTGTGATGGAAGTTGAAATAGGGTCCGTCGCGGAAGACCGGCGTCATGCGCGGCGTATCGGTGCGGACCGCGATGATGTCGGCGCGCTTGCCGACTTCAATCGAGCCGATCTCGTGGTCGAGACCGATCGCCCTGGCGCCGAGAATGGTGGCCATGCGCAGCACCTGCCAGCTATCCATGGCGGCGGCGTCGAGGTCCTTGAGCTTGCCCAGCAGCGAAGTCACCTTCATCTCTTCGAACATATCGAAATTGTTGTTCTCCTTCTCGCCGTCGGTGCCGATCCCGACAGGCACGCCGGCCTTCAGCATCTCAGCCACCAACGCGATGCCGCTTGCCAGCTTCATGTTGGAAACAGGATTGTGGGCCACCGAAACGCGGCGCTTGGAAATAAGCTCGATCTCTTCTCGATCGAGCCAGACGGCGTGGGCGATCATGGCGCGCGGCGTTTCGAAGAAGCCAAGGTCGTCCAGCGCGAACATCGGGCGTTTGCCGTAGCGCCGCTTAAATTCCGCGATCTCGATCTCGGCCTCGCTGCAATGCGTGTGGAAGCCGGTGTCGTGTTTCCTTGCGAGTTCGATCGCCCGGCGCTGGCCGGCCCCGTCGGCATAAAACAGATGCTCCAGCCCGACCCACACATTGATACGGCCGCCCGCCTTGCGATGCCAGCCCTCGATCATCGCCTCGTTCATGTCGAGTGTGTCGAAGTAGTTGTAGTCGGGATGCTCGCCGACGTAAGGCACGGCGACCAGGCGGTTGCCGATCGCCTCGGCCGCCCTGGCGCTGCCTTCCATGAACCGCCACATGTCGACGACGGTGGTCGTGCCGCCGAGCACGGATTCCGCGTAGCAGAGCCACGATGCCGCCTCGGCCTCGTGCGGCTGCAGCACGCGATGCATCGGATTGATATGGAGCGTCAGCCAGTCCCAAACCGGCAGGTGCTCCGCCGTGCCGCGCAAAAAACCGGAATGCGCATGGGCATTGACCAGCCCAGGCAAAAGCACCGCATTGTCGAGTTTCTTCACGGCCACGGCCGGATACGCAGCGCGCAATGCTGCGAGTGCGCTGACCGCGGCGATACGACCATCCTCGACCAGCACGGCGCCATCAGGCAACACGTGGTTATCTTCATCCATGGTGAGCAGCGTGTCGGCAGCGAGGATGAGACCTTGGGTCATCGCGGGTACTCCGTGTGCGGTCCGTCGGTCATGACATCCTCAAGCTGCCGCCGCGAGCAGGAAATCGGCGGCGCGCTCGCCGATCATCGTGGCGGGCGCGTGGGTGTTGCAGGTCGGGATCGTTGGGATCACCGAGGCATCGGCAACGTGCAGGCCGTCCAGCCCGTGCACGGCGAGACGGCTGTCGACGACGGCCATCGCGTCCTCGCCCATCTTGGCTGTTCCGCAGGTGTGGAAGAACGTCGTGCACGCCTCGCGGATGAAGGCGATTGTCTCGGTGCGGGTCAGTCGGCGGTCAGGTGCGGCAAAGTTGCGGAAGACACCGGCGTTCGCCTTTGCAGCCGCCATCTCCATCACCATCTCGACCGCAGTGACCATGGCGTCGAGATCTTCCGGTTCCGCCAGAAAGTTCGGTTGGATTTCGAGCGGTCCGCCGGGCTTGCCGTCGAGCAACTTCAAGTGCCCGACGCTCTTCGAGCGCATCAGGCCCGCACCGAAGGAAAAGACATCGCCGGATAGATCGTAGCGCGCGCGGATCGCCGGTTCGGCGCTGTTGCCCTGGACGGGGAAGGCATGCAGGTCGGGCTGCGGCAGGTCCGGCCGCGACTTCCAGTTGACCATCGAGCCACCGCCATTGCCCACTATCGGTCCGATCGGTCGTTTCGCGCGGAAGACGCAGGCCTGCGCCAGCGGATGGTCCTGAAGATTCCTGCCGACACCCGGCAGGGCGCGAACGAGCGCAATGCCAAGGCGCTGCAGTTCGATCGGATCGCCGATGCCCGACAGCATCAGCAGGCGCGGCGTGTCGATGGCCCCGGCCGCGAGCACGATGCTCTCTTGCGCGCGCGTTTCGCAGATTTCGCCGCCGACGAGGTGCTTGACCGCGACGCATCGGCTGCCTTCGACCGTCAGGCCGATGGCCGCGGATCCGGTCAGCACCGTCAGCATCGGGTGATCCAGGATCGGCACGAGATAGCCCGTCGCCGAACTCCAGCGCTTGCCGTCGCAGATGTTGAAATTCGCGGCCGCCGCCCCCTCGTTGCCGGGGCCGTTCGGATCGTCGATTACGGGGATGCCGATTTCGGCCGCGCCATCGATCAGCGCCTGCGCGACCGGGTGCAGTGCCGCCGGCCGCTCGATATGGAGCGGACCGCCCGCTCCGCGAAACTCGCTTGCACCGTCGCGCCAGTCCTCGCAGCGCCGGAAATAGGGCAGCACGTCGGCGAAGCTCCAGCCCTTGGCGCCGCCAGCCTCCCAGGCATCGTAATCTTGCGGATGGCCGCGATACCACATCATCGCGTTGATGGCGCTTGAGCCGCCAAGCAGGCGCCCGCGCGGGATGCCGATGGTACGCCCATTCACCCTCAGTGTCGGAGCATAATCATAGCCCCAGTCATAGGTGCTGCGGCCAAGCGGCACCCACTTGCCGGGGTCCTCGATCTCTTCGAACCCAAGACCCGTCGGGCCGGCCTCGATCAGGAGGACGTCGGCGCCGGCATCGACCAGTCGCCGCGTCACCGCACAGCCACCGGAACCCGAGCCGACCACCACGTAATCGTAGCTGCGTTTCAGTGCGCGTCGGGGGACGACAGGTCCGAGGGTGCCCATGATCTCGTCAGTTGTGCTCGCTCGGGCCCATGATGACGATGCCTTCGCTCGCCTCGACATGGCGGACGAAGATATACTTGTCCTCGCGGCCGTCGCTGTGTTTGCGCTTGATGTCCGGCTGGACCGTTCCCGAGACCTTGGCGACCACTATATAGGGTGCCTCCATGGCGAGCCCCCTTGCGCAATGTGCGTCGAACTCCTCCACCGTGCGCGCCGTATGGGCGTTCTCGACGCCGGCGCCGCGCGCGATCGCGGCAAGGTCGACGCGGCCCAGCGCCGTATGGGTCGGCGGGCCGCCGATCGACTGGTAGCACTCATTGTCCCAGACCACGACGAAGAGGTTCTTCGGCTGCTCGTTTCCGAGCGTGGCCAGAATGCCCAGGTTGAAGAGCAGGCCGCCATCCGTATCGAGCGAAATGACGCGGCGGTGCGGCAGGCCGGCGGCGAGCCCGAAGGCCTGCGGCGTGACGCAGCCGAGTTGCTGCTGGAACAGACTCGCCTCGCGCATATGCGGCGCGGCGTTGTACCACTCGTCGACGCTGCCGCCGAGCGAAAGGATCACCAGCTCATCCTTCAGCCGCGCGGCGAGCGCCTTCATGCAGTCGAAGCGTTTCACCGCACCACCTCGCCGCCGAGCGCCACAGCCGAATGGTAATAGGACGCATAGGACCAGGAATAGGCGTCAAGGATGGCGCGCTCGATCTTCGCCTCCTCTGTGACGATCCGGTATGGCACGCGCAGCGCGTTCAGCACCGGCTCCATGGTGATGCCATGCGGGACTGCCCACCAGTTGTTCTCGCCGAGCTCGCCGCGATAGCTCATCAGCATCACGACCGGGATGCCGGCTCCAAGGCCCATGCGGGCCAGCGGCTCGACCGAGGCGCGCAAGCCGGAATTTTCCATGACCAGCGCCGCGCGCTTGCCCGACAGGAAGACCCCGCCACATATCGCCGCGCCCTCACCCTCGTTGGTGACGCGGATCGTGCGGATATCCGGATCGGCATCAAGGGCCGGATAGAGCTCCTTGAACAACGAATCGGGCAGATAGCAGACGATGCTCACTCCCGCCCGCTTAAGCCCCCGAATGACCGCGTCGACCGCACTCTGCTTCATGACATCCCCTTCGGCCGGGAAGTCTCGCAAAGCTCAGTTGTTCGAGATAGGGACAAATTACTCTCTTTATCGATGCGCAAAATGCAACAACTAATCATGCAACGCCTCGACCATGCGGGCCAGCAGCGCCGCGAATGCGGAGGCCGCATCCGACATTTCGCGTTCAAGCCGGGCGAGCAGCATCAGCCGGTGCGGGTTCATGCGAGAATCGCGCAACGGCACGAAAACGAGCGATCCGTCAGCCACTTCCGGCTCGATGCCGAGCTTGGTGCGAAGCACCACGCCGAGGTTGAGGCGCACCATCTCGGTCATCAGTCCGATCGAGTTGGTCCGTGACCGTCGCGTGATGTCGATCATGGAGCGCCCGATCGCATCGTCGATCGAAATGCCCAAAGCAAGGCTGTTGTCCGAGACGATGACCTGTTCGCCGGCAAGATCGAACAGCTTCACTTCCTTGCGGCCGGCAAGGCGGCTGCCCGGATGAGCGACGACGCCCAGCGGCAGAGGCGTGCTCGCGATCTTGCGCACGTTGCGCGGCACGCGCACGTCGAAAGCAAGCGCCAGATCGCATTCGCCGTCGGCAACCGCATCGCAGGCGCGCTGCGACCCGGCGACATGCACATCGACCGATATCTGCGGGTGGCGCTTCCAGAATTCCTTAAGCGCGTTCGGCACCAGCCCGCGCGCCGCGCTCTCCACGATCGCCACGGACAACGAGCCGCGGTTGAGGCCACTGAGATCATTGATCTCGGACGAGGCGCGCGCCAACTCGGTGATGCTCTGACGCGCGTGGTAGAGCAGAAGCTCGCCTGCGCTGGTCAGTTTCAGTCGCTGGCGCACACGCTCGAAGAGCGGCGTGCCCAGTTCGTCCTCCAGGCCCTTGATGACGCGGCTGATGGAGGATGGCGCCACGTTGAGCGCCTGCGCGGTCTGGCGAACCGAGCCCAGCCGCGCGACCATTTGGAAATAATGGATGCGCGGTGAGACCAGCCCAAGTCGGAAGGGATCCACTCAGGCGGCCTCAAAGGCGGGGACGATCTCCATTTCCGGCACCAGCACGAGACCTTTGTCGGTGATACGGATTTCGGGGATGACCGAGAGCGGGATGAGGTTGAAGCCCATATAGGGAATGCAGCAGCCGGCCGCCTCCCATTCCCGTTTGAGGATCTTCACCTCCTCCGCGACCTCAGTGACGCGCTTGTCGGACAAAAGGCCGGCGATCGGCAGTTCAACCATGGCAGTCACTTTGCCGTCGACGACGACACAGACGCCGCCTTGCGTTTCCTCGATCGCCCGCAGCGCCACCTGCATGTCGGCCTCGTTGAGGCCGGCGATGATGATGTTGTGGCTGTCGTGACCGACAGACGATGCGACGGCGCCGCGTCGCAGCGTGAAATTGCTGAGCAGCCCGTAGGCGACGTTGCCGTCCGACTTGCCATGGCGCTCGACCACAGTGACGAAGCACAGGCCGTGGCGGTCGAAATGGTTCTGCCAATCGTTGGACGGATCGAGCGTGATCTTCTGGTGGCCGAGCGTGATCCCCGGCAGTTCGGTGCGGATGGTATGCGCCACCACCTTGCCGGTTGGCAGCTCCGGCGTCAGCTTGATCTGCTTCGGCAGCTTCACTGTGTGGTAGGCCGTGTCCGGATAGCGGTAGCGGGTCGAGAGGGCCTGGTCGAGCAGCGGCATGATCTTGCCGTCATCGACGACGAGTTCGCCGCCATACCACGTGCTAACGGGATCGAAGCCGTCGTCGAGCAGCACCAGGTCGGCACGGCGGCCACCACCGAGGCCTCCGATTTCGCCTTCCATTGCAAAGCGCGTCGCGCCATGCAGCGAGCCCATCGACCAGGCCTGCTCCGGCGTCATGCCGGCCTTCATCGCCTCGCGCGTCACCCAGTCCAGGCCGAAGAGCATCAGGTCGTCAGCATCGCGGTCGTCGGTGCAGACCGCGATGCGCTTATGCGAGGCTCCGAGTTCCGTAATCGTCTTGATCGCTGCGGGCAGGCTGTGCCACGGTGTCGTCGGCGGGCCGCCACGCAGGAACAGCCAGATGCCGGCCTCGAGCATGTCGTCGGCGATCTCGCGGTCGATCGCCTCATGGGTATCGGTGACGCCGGAGGCCGCATAGGCCGACACGAATTCGCGTCCATAGACGTGTCCCGACACCGGGCGGCCGCGTCTCAGCGCCGCAGCGAGGATGGCATGGCTGCGTTCATCGCCCATAGCCACTGGCACGAAATCCATCTTCTCGCCTAGCGCCACGGCTTCCGGCCATTTGTCGAACAATGCGCCGATCTTCTCGGCTGTCAGGTCGCCACCGGCCGTTTCCAGCAACGGCGAAGTTGCCGGGACGGTGCTCGGAACCGTCAGGAAAATGGACAACGGCGCCAGGCGCGCGTCCTCCAGCATCGCCTCGATGCCAGCAACGTCCATGACGTTGCCGATCTCGTGGCTGTCGCAGAAGAGGGTCGTGGTGCCGTTGAGCAGCGCCGCCTCGGCGTAGGCGCAGGCCGTCACCATCGAGGATTCGATGTGGATGTGCGGATCGACCAGGCCGGGGGCGACGATGCCGCCCCTGGCGTCATATATCCTGGCGCTGCCACCCTTATAAGTGCCGGCCGGCTTCACAGCGGCGATCCGCCCTCCCGACAACCAGATCTCGCGGCCTGGAAGCACGCGCTCCGAATAGGTCGACAACACGCGTGCGCCGGCAATGACCAGATCGGGATCGGCTCGCCCGGAAGCGACGCCGGCCAGCCGCCGGGTCATGGACGAGAGCGGCTGGACGGAAAAGCGCGTGAGAGAGGTCATTCTGTTGCTTGCCTCGTTCTCGTCGAATGTTGGGCGTCAATGGTAATCGGGGATGCCCGGCATGGTCGTGAAGCCCGGAAGCGCGCGGAAGCGACGCACCCAGCGGCGCAGCGCCGGATACTCGTCATGGTCGACGCCGAAATCGCGGCTCAGCGCAAACGCCGGAAAAAGCGCGATGTCGGCGATGGTCGGGCGGTCCGCAGCGAACCATTCTTTCTTGTCGAAACCCCGCGCGGTCATATGGTCGTCCATGGCGCGGAGTGCGTGCGCGGCACCGGCCCGCAGCGCAGCCTCGTCGCCGCCGGCGCCGAACATGGCATGGCGGCGCGCGGCGCCGGCAACGCCGAGATCGCCGGCCGCGAAGAAAAGCCACTGCATCACCTTGGCGAAATCCGAACCATCCGCCGGCAGCCATGCACCCGTTGAATCGTGGCTGCGCGCCAGATGGACGATGATGGACTCGGCGCCGAACATCGTCACCTCGTCGTCGCGGAGAATGGGCAGGCTGCCCGCCGGGTTCATGGCCAGGAATGGCGGCGTCTTCTGCTCCGCCCCCGGAAATGCATCGACTGCAACGGTCTGCCATTCCAGGCCGAGCATGGAAAGCGCCAGCCGCACCTTGTAGCAGTTTTCGTCCAGCTCGTAGTTGTAGAGCGTGATCCTCGCCATCATGCAGCCCGCGTCGTCGAGGTCGCGCCGGTACGCCCGGTCTCGAGATGATGACGCAGCTCGCTCGTCCAAGCGAAGAAATGCTTCTGCCCCTTGCCGGCATACTTGGCTGCCGGTCCGTCAATCACGATGTGTAGGGCCGATCGTTTGTCGGTCAGTTCCTGCAGGCCAAGAAGCAGCGTGTCTTCGCCGACCGTCAGGCTGAACAGCATCCCGCTCAGCGCCTTCAGCTCAGCGAGCCCGGATCCGCGGGAGAAGGGCCTGGGCGGCATGGCCCTCACGACATCGATCACCATTGCGGCGGGACTGTCGAGATGCAGGCTGCGGACCGGCACCACCTCCTCTGCCAAGGCAGGCAATTCGGGCAATGCTGCTGCCGGATCCAGTGCCGTCCAGACTATCCCAGCCGCCTCGGCCGATCTGTGGGCAGACACGGTAATGGACGCCGGCACCCTGAGATCGGGGTGGGCCGGAATGTATCGGCACTGGCCGGCCGCATCGTACTGCCAGCCGTGATAAAGACAGGCAATATGATCGCCGCGGACAAAACCGAAGCTCAGCTTCATACCGCGATGCGGGCAGCGATCCTCCCACACATGCGCTGCGCCACTGTTGTCGCGCCAGACCACCAGCTCGTTTCCGCCAAGGCGGATTCCGGCCGAACTGCCCGGCTCGATCGATCCCGACAGCGCCACTGGGTGCCATCCAGCCTGTATCGTCATTCTGCGTCTTTCCCTCTGGAATATTCCCAAATTTCGGCCCGTTCGCAGTCCATCACCAGACAGTCGATTGGCCCCAAGCTACATGCCATCTCGAAGGCATCGATGAGATCGGGCTGGCCCGAAACCTGGACGACAAAAAAATCGTCCGCGGCTTCGTGCACCAGCAGATCGAGATTGAGCCGAGCGGCACGCCTGTCGGCGAACTCGCCAAAGCTCGACGACACCAGTCGGCCGATGAAGCGCAGGCGCGTTGTTTGAGGCGGAGGCGCAGGGTTCTGCGCTTCCCGTAGGTGCTTCATGCCTATATTTCTCCCGGCCTGCACATTTTTTAAGCAGTTTTAGAATGTGTCTAGTTAGGCATCATTTTTTGGCTTGTGCAAGCCCCGTTTCCCTGACATCTGTTGCGTATCAGGTGATCGGACAGTTGGAAAAAGCCGCGATTATCGAACAACTCGGCAGCCGTCCGTCGCCCAAGAAAACCAGGTGCGGCTTGGGATTGCCAATCCGGGCGAGTGAGCGTCGATGTCGTTGTCAAGTTTCATTCAGCTCATGCCGAAGGTCGAGTTGCACTTGCACCTCGAGGGCGCCGTATCCACAGAGACATTCGCCGAGCTGGCGGCGCTGAACGCGGTGCCGCTGCCGGACGGCAGACCGACATCGGAGCTCTACAGCTACGGCAACCTGCTGGATTTCCTGAAGATTTACGATCTGGTTTGCGCCTCGATCAGGACTGCGGACGATTTCTCTCGCATCACCTTCGAGGCACTGGAGCGCTGCGCTAAAGCCGGTGCGCGCTACGTCGAACTGTTCTTCAGCCCGCATGCGCATCTGGCTCATGGCGTGGCCTATTCGACTATGCTCGAAGGCATCCTCGACGGCTTTCACCGCGCAAAGGAGCGCTATGGGCTTATGGCAAAGCTGATACCGGCGCATGCGAAGCCGCTCGGCGCGGCAGGTGGCGAGCGCTTCCTGGACATGGTTCTGGCCGAGCGCCCGGCTGAGGTGATCGGCATCGGCTTCGATTACGACGAACGCCCGAACCCACCGCCGATGTTTGCGCGCATCGTCGAGCGAGCGCGGGCTGCCGGGCTCAATGTCACCAACCATGCAGGCGAGGATGGCCCGGCGGACTATGTCCGCGATACCGTCGACGTCCTCGGCCTGAGACGGGTCGACCACGGCTACCATGTCGTCGACGATCCGGCGCTGATGGAGCAGTGCAAGGAGATGGGCATCGTCTTCACCTGCTGTCCGAGCACGACGCTGGCCACCACCGTCTGGCGTGACCTCGCCGCGCCCGACCACGCGATCCGCCGCATGATCGAGGCCGGGCTTACCGTGACGATCCACTCCGACGATCCGCCCATGTTCGCCACGACGCTCGACCGCGAATACGCGCTGATCGCCGAAAATTTTGCGCTCGGGCCGCCGGCACTGAAGCGGATCGCGCTGGCTGGCCTGTCCGCAGCATGGCTCGACGACGACATCAAGCAGGCATGGCTGGCCGACTGGTCGGCAGAAATCGACCGCCTCATGGAAACCGAACTGTCTCTCCCGAACTGAACACGACACGGAACAAAGGACCGAAGCATGATCGACCTGCGCAATCTCTCCCGCCGAGGCTTCCTCAACATGGGCGCCGCGGCCGGCGCCTCGCTGCTCCTGCCGAAATCCGGCCTTATCACGCCCGCCCATGCACAGACGCCGCTCGCCGCCGTCGCCGAGGAAAACGCGGTCATCGCCTTCGGCCACACCGGTCCGGTGACCGATGAAGGCTGGACCTGGAGCCACGACCAGGGCATGAAGGCCGTGCAGGAAGCGTTCCCGAAGCTGAAGACGCTGTTCGTCGAAAGCATCCCCTATTCGGCCGACGCGACCCGCACCTTCCGCCAGTTCGTCTCGGAAGGTGCCAACATGGTGTTTGCCACCTCCAACTATGGCGACTTCCTCTACGACGTGGCCAAGCGTTCGCCGGACGTCGCCTTCTATGAATGCGATGGCCGCAACCCGCTCGAAAATCTCTCGACCTACTATCTCGCCCACTGGTACCCGACCTACGTCACCGGTGTCGCCGCGGGCCTGATGAGCAAGAGCGGCAAGCTCGGCTACGTCGCCTCCTTCCCTGTTCCGTCGGTCTTTTCCGGCACCAATGCCTTCCTGATGGGCGCCCGTTCGGTCAATCCCAACGCCACGATGCAGACCATCGTCATCAACTCGTGGTTCGATCCGCAGGCTGCCACCCAGGCCGGCACCGCGCTCATCGACAACGGCGCCGACCTTCTGTTCGGCATCATGGACGAAGCAGGCTATCTACAGGTGGCCGAGCAGCGCGGCGCGAAGGCCGTGATGTGGAATACCGACATCCGCCGCTACGGGCCGAAGGCCTACGTCTCCTCGATCGCCATCGACTTCAAGAAATTCTATGTCGAGCAGGTGCGCCTGCGCCTCGAAGGCAAGTGGACGCCCTCGCAGACCATCCTGCCGATGGGCGGCGGTATCGACCGCGATGCCTGGGGCGAGACGGTGCCCACCGAGGTCGCAAAGCAGGCCGATGCCGTGCGCGACAAGATTCTCGGCGGCTGGAGCCCGTTCGAGGGCGAGATCAAGGACACCAAGGGCAACGTCAAGGTGGCTGCCGGCCATCGCATGACCGAAGAGGAACTCTACAACTGGGATTGGTCGATCGAAGGCGTCAGCGGCCTCCAAGCGTAATCCCGAAAGATTGCAGAGTTTTCGGATAGACTATGCGGCAGAAGGCAAAGAGCTAAGCGGGATGAATGATTTTGTTCCAGTTCATCATGCTTCGAGCGAGCACCGCTACGGCGGCATGGAGGTGCCGTCCACCTCCCCGGGACGTTACGAGCCTGGCTCCGGCGCGCCGCCGCTCGTGCTGCTCAAGGGCATCAGCAAATATTTCCCCGGCGTCGTTGCTAACCAGGACGTCGACCTGGACGTGATGCCGGGGGAGATCCACGCCTTGCTCGGCGAGAATGGCGCCGGCAAATCGACCTTGATGAACATCCTCACCGGCATCTATCAGCCGGATGCCGGTGAGATCGTCGTCGACGGCTATGCCAAGCGTTTCGCATCTCCCGTCGATGCAATCTCCGCCGGTATTGGCATGGTCCACCAGCATTTCAAGCTGGTGACCGCCTTCACGGTCGCCGAGAATATTCATCTCGGCTGGTCCGAAACGCCCAAGCGTGTTGGCTCGTCGGTGCTCGAGGCGCGGACTGCCGCACTGGCCGAGAAGCTGAACCTCGCGGTACGGCCATCCGCGCGCGTCGCCGATCTTTCGACCGGCGAGCAGCAGCGCGTGGAAATCCTACGCGTGCTCGCGCGCAATGCCCGTGTTCTGATCCTCGACGAGCCGACTGCAGTGCTTACTCCGGCGGAAGCGCGCGAGCTCTTCAAGGCGCTCAAGCAGTTCGTGTCCCGGGGCAATGCGGTGATCTTCATCAGCCACAAGCTCGACGAGGTCCTGGAAATATCAGACCGCATCACTGTGCTGCGCGGCGGCCGCAAGGTGGCCACCGAAAATACCGCGGACTGCGGCGAGAAGATGCTGGCGCGCCTGATGGTTGGCCGTGAGATCGTGCTCAGCAATCTGCGTGCCAGGCAGCCAGGCGCGGCCGGCATCTCCGCCGAGCCGGTGCTCAGCCTCAAATCCGTCGTCGCGCGTGACGACGTGGGCGGCATCCTTCTCGACGAGGTTTCGCTCGACATCCATGCCGGCGAGATTCTCGGCATCGCCGGTGTGGCCGGCAACGGCCAGAAGGAGCTGACCCAGGTCGTCACCGGCTTGCGGCCGATCCACTCGGGCCAGATACTGCTCGGCGGAAAGGACGTCACGACCGCCGGCGCGGTCGATTACGCCAAGTTCGGCGTCGGCCACATTCCCGAAGACCGGCTGCACAGCGGCCTGGCGCCGGCGCTTTCAATCACCGACAACGCCATAATCCGCGAATATGCGTCGGCGCCTGTTTCAAAGGGCTTCGCGTTTCGACCGCGCCTAGCGGCTGCTCTCGCGCGCACGATCGCCGAAGCGGCATCCGTTGCGGTGCCCAATTTCGGCATGCCCATGCGCAACCTTTCCGGCGGTAATCAGCAGCGCCTCGTCGCACGCCGCGAGATGCGCATCGCAAGTAAGGTTCTGATCGCCGCCTATCCGAGCCGTGGCCTCGATGTCGGCGCGATCAACACGATGATGCACTATCTCGTCGAATTGCGCGATGCCGGCGTCGGTGTGCTCTTCATTTCCGAGGAGCTGGAAGAGCTGTTCAACCTGTCGGATCGCATCGCCGTGATGTTCCATGGCAGGATCATGGGCGCGGTGGAGACTGCCTCCACCGACATCGAGGAAATCGGCCTGATGATGGGCGGGCAGATGCGGTCCAGTGCTGGCGCCCAGGCCGCTGCCGGGAAGCACTGACCTTGGCGATCAAGCTCCAGCGCGTTCCATCCGCGCAGCCCTCCGTTGCCTTTGCGGCACGTGCCCTGGCGATCGTGCTGGCGCTGGGGGTCGCCGGCCTGGTTCTGGCCGCTCGCGGCAATGCTCCCGTCGAACTCGCCTGGGAGGTGCTCAACTCGACTTTTGGCTCGAGCTTCGGGCTGGAAGACGTCGGACTTCTGGTCACTCCCCTGATCCTGACCGGCCTGTCGGTCTGGGTAGCGCTGAGAATCGGCGCCTGGAACATCGGCGCGGAGGGCCAATTCTATGCCGGCGCCTTCAGCGCCACGGCGGTCGCGCTGTTCATTCCCGGCCCGACCTGGCTGATCCTGCCTGTTATGTTCATCGCTGGCGCGCTCGGCGGGCTGCTCTGGATACTGGTGCCGACGCTGGCGCGCGCCTACGCCGATGTCAGCGAACTCATCACCACCCTGCTTCTGAATTTCGTGGCGACGCTGATGGTCTATTACGTCGCCACCGGACCATGGCTCGACCCGAGCGGCCATGCGCTCGCGACCACTGCACGTCTGCCGCATGACGTGCCTGAATTCTGGGGTATCGTACACTACGGTTTCCCGCTGGCGATCCTGCTCACCTTTGTCATCGCAGGACTGCTCAACTACACGCGCTGGGGCTACGAGGTAAGGATCGCTGGGTCGAATCCAAGCGCGGCGCTTTATGCGGGCATGCCGTTCCGCCGCCGCCTGATCGTCGTCCTGCTGATGTCGGGAGCGATCGCCGGCATCGCCGGTATGCTGGAAGTAGCTGGCACGGTGCATCGCCTGCAGGGCGGCATCTCCAACAATTTCGGCTATCTCGGCATCATGGTCGCGGTGCTGGCGCGCGGTTCCTCACTTGGCGTGCTCGCAGGCGCGGCTTTGATGGGCGTCATCCTGAATTCGGGCATCATCCTGCAGACGCAAGGCATCACCGTATCGGCCGTGCTCGCCATCACCGGACTGATCCTGTTCTTCACGGCGATCGGCAACGAACTCGCTCACTACCGCATCACGCGGACCGAACCGGTCGCGAGCTGAGGAAACACCCATGGACATGATCGCCGGACTGATCCAGACCTCCATTCTCGCCGGCGGCGTGCTGGCGCTGGCGGCGCTGGGCGAGACGCTCTCCGAGCGCGCCGGCGTCGTCAATCTCGGCGTCGAAGGGCTTATGGCGCTCGGTGCAATCACTGGCATCGCGGTCGTCGTCGCCACGCCGCACCCTATGCTCGGCTTCGTCCTTGCGCTTGTCGTCGGTTTCCTCGTTGGCTGCGTCTTCGCTCTTGGCACCGTCGTCGTCAAAGCGAACCAGGTGTTGTGCGGCCTGGCGCTGACGCTGATGGGCACAGGCATGGCCGCAACGATCGGTCGCGCCTATTCCGGCATGCCGGCGCCGGCGACCTTCGCGCCGATTGCTGTTCCCTATCTTCGCGACATCCCGCTGCTCGGTCGCGCGATCTTCACGCAGAACATCCTTGTCTACCTGATCTACATCGTCCTGCCGGTTGTGCTGCACTACATCATGTTCCGCACGCGCCACGGGCTGAACATGCGCGCGGCGGGCGAAAACCCCGCGGCAGCCGACGCCGCCGGCATTTCGGTGCAAAGCATCCGCTTCTGGTATGTCGCCGCGGGCTCGGCGCTGGCGGCCGGCGCCGGCGCTTACCTCACGCTTGCCTTCGTTCCCTCCTGGTCGGAAGGCGTCGTGGCCGGCCGCGGCTGGATTGCCGTCTCTCTCGTCATCTTCGCAGGCTACCGGCCCCTCAACGCCGTGCTGGCCGCTCTGCTGTTCGGTCTCATCACCTCTCTCGGCTTCGTCGGCCAAGCACGCAACTGGCCGATCGCGGCGCCGATCCTGTCGATGCTTCCCTATCTCGGCACGATCGCCCTGATCATCGTGCCGGTGCTTGCCTGGCAGCGCATGCGCCGGGTAATGGCCGCGCCGGCTGCTCTCGGCGAACCCTATTTCCGCGACATGCGTTGAGACCGTCATGCCCCGCCTGCTTGTCAAGAACATCGATCTGCTCGCCACCTTCGACGGTACGCGCCGCGAGATTTCCGACGGCGCCTTGTTGATCGACGACAACGTCATCGAAGCGGTCGGCACCACCGCGGAACTCAGTGCCTCCAGTGCCGACGAGGTGCTCGACCTATCGGGCCATGTCGTCATGCCGGGCATGGTGAACACGCATCATCATATGTACCAGAACCTCACCCGTGTGATGGCTCAGAACGACGAGCTGCTTGTCTGGCTGAAGACGCTCTATCCGATCTGGGCCGAGCTCGACGACGATGCGATAAGCGTCTCGGCGCGCGTAGCGATGGCCGAGCTCATCCATTCGGGCTGCACGACCAGCTCCGATCACCTCTACATCTTGCCCAACAACTGCACGCTCGACGCGACGATCGGTGCGGCCCGCGATATCGGTCTGCGTTTCCACGCTGCGCGTGGAGCCATGTCGCGCGGCGAAAGCCAGGGCGGCTTGCCGCCGGATCGCTGCGTCGAAAAGGAAGAGGATATCCTGAAGGATGCCGAACGGCTGATCGGCGGCTATCACGACGCGTCGCGGCATTCGATGAGCCGAATCATCCTGGCTCCTTGCTCGCCTTTCTCGGTGACTCCGGAGTTGATGCGCGATGCGGCATCGCTGGCGCGCAGCCACAAGGGCGTGAACCTGCATTCGCACCTTGCCGAAGAGCTTTTCGAGGAGAAGTACTGCCTCGAAATCTATGGCAAACGGCCGGTCGAGTTCGCCGAATCCGTCGGCTGGCTCGGTGACGACGTCTGGTTCGCCCACTCGATTTTCATGACCAGCGACGAGATCGACCGCTTCGCCGAAACCGGCACCGGGGTCGCCCATTGCCCGTCGGCTAACATGCGCTGCGGCCAGGGCATCGCGAAAATCCGCGAGATGCTCGACAAGGGCGTGAAGGTCGGCCTTGGCGTCGACGGCTCGGCCTCGAACGACACGTCGAACCTGTTCATGGAAGCGCGGCTGGCGCTGATGCTTCAGCGTGTCGCGCCGCACCACTACCTCTCCGAAAAGCCCGGCGGCCGCGGCGGTTTCGGCGGCACGCCGACGGCGCTGTCCGCGCGCGAGGCCCTCGAAATGGCGACGCGCGGTGGCGCTGCCCTGCTCGGCCGCAATGACATCGGCCATCTCGCGCCCGGCATGTGCGCCGACTTCATCGCGGTCAAACGCAGCCAACTCGGCCTTTCCGGCACCGAGCGCGACCCGCTCGCCGCGCTGGTGCTTTGCGGACCCTTCAAGGTCGACTATTCCTACATCAACGGCCGGCAGATTATCGCGAGAGGCGACTTCGCCTCTTTCGATGTCGAGGCGGCGATGGCCGACCACCGGGCCGTGATGGACCGCATCTATCGGCAGTGAGATAGCACAGGAAGGACGCAACAATGACCATTAAGCGAGCTGCGGAGCAGGCGGCCCTCGACCAATGGTATTGCATTGACGCGCTGAACGAGATTCCGGTCGGCACGATGCCGAACCGGCTTCTGGGCGTCGATCTGTTGGTAGCCCGCGATACGGCAGGCCCGGTCAATGTGTCGCGTGCCGGCGACGGCAGCCAAGTCCCGGCCAAGGAACGCTACGGCTATCTATGGATCACGCTCGGCATGCCGGCCGGCGATGTGCTGTCGATCCCGGAGGCCTATGAGGACGATCGCCGGCCTGTCGTTTGCGGAGCGATCGCGGTAAAGGCGTCCGGCCTGCGCATCGTCGAGAATTTCCTCGACATGGCGCATTTCCCCTTCGTCCATACCGACATATTGGGCGCCGAGCCGCACACGGAAGTGCGGCATTACACAACCGAAATCCGCCGCGACGTGGACGAGGTGTGGGCGACCAACTGCGAATTCTTCCAGCCGCAGGCAGCACTCTCGGCGACCGGCGGCATCATGACCCAATACATGTACCGGGTCGCCAATCCTTTCGCGGTGATGCTCTACAAGACCTGCCCCAACTCGGCTACCCGGTGGGACGTGATCTGTCTGTTCGTGCAGCCCCTCGATCCGGACCGCTGCCGCGCGCACCCCGTCATGTTCCTGATCGACGACGTATCGACCACGACCGAACTTGTGCAGTTCCAGCAGCTTATCTTCCTGCAGGACCGCATCATCCTGGAGAACCAGCGGCCACTTCTTTTGCCGCTCGAGCCGCGCGCGGAAATCCCGACGCGGGCCGACGGCTCGTCGATCGCCTATCGCCGCTGGCTGAAGGAGAAGGGCATCACCTACGGCACGACGGCGCAAGCCGCATGAGCGGCAGCCCTTCCGATATTGTCATCGGCATCGACGGACGGGCAATCGCGCTCTGGCGCTTCGCGACGGCAGTGCGTAGCTGTTCTTCGGCGGAGGACAGGTGAGCGACCTGAGCGGCAAGACGCTTCTGGCCAGCGGCTTTCACGCGCCGGAGCGCGGGCTCGTGGAAGAGTTGCTCCATGCCCTGATCGCAATCGATCAATCAGGCATCATCGCCTCGGTGCTGCATCCGCATGATGCCGGCTATGGCGAGGCGCTGGAGGCCGCGCGCCGGACCGGTTCGCTGGCGACCTTGCCGGCGCAGAGTTATCTGCTGCCCGGCTTCGTCGATCTTCACGTGCACGCGCCGCAATATCCGCAGCTCGGCAGGGCGCTGGACGTGCCGCTCGAGGCCTGGCTCCACAAACACACGTTTCCCCTGGAGGCGCGCTACGCCGATCTCGCCTTCGCGCGGCGCAGCTACGGCCTGCTGGTCGACGACCTGATCGCTAATGGCACGACCACAGCGCTCTACTTCGCAACCATCCACCAGGACGCGACAAGGCTGCTCGTCGACATTTGCCTCGAACGGGGGCAACGTGCGCTGGTCGGCAAAGTGGCGATGGACAATCCCGACGAGTGCCCGGCCTACTATCGCGATACCTCGGCGGACGCGGCCATCGATGGCACGCGCGCTCTGATCGACTACGTGCATGGGCATCCGGACAATGCCACGGGACGGGTAAAGCCGGTCATTACGCCGCGCTTCATCCCCTCCTGTACCGACGCCGCCCTCAAAGGGCTCGGCACGCTTGCGCAGGAATGCGGCTGCCATGTGCAGACGCATTGCTCGGAGAGCGACTGGGCGCATGGCTACGTGCTGCAGCGCCACGGGATCAGCGACACGTCTAGCCTTGATCGCTTTGGCCTGCTGCGCGCCGGCAGCGTGCTCGCGCACGCCAATTTCATTACGCTTGCCGACATGGAGACGATCCGCGTGCGCAAGGCGGCCGTGGCGCACTGCGCCGTCTCCAACGCCTACTTCGCAGGCGCCGTGTTCCCGTTGAGGGCGGCCCTCGAGAAGGGTGTCAAGGTCGGGCTCGGCACCGACATTTCCGGGGGACCGAGCGCCTCGATGTTCGATGCGATGCGCGCGACGGTCATGTCGTCGCGCATGCTGGAAACCGGCACCGACCCGGCGCTAGCGGCCGAGACGCGCGGCACGGCCGGAACAGCACGCGTCGACTTTCGCGAGTCCTTCCACCTGGCGACGGCAGGCGGTGGCGTGGCACTCGGCTTGCCTGTGGGGCGATTCTCGCCTGGCTACCATTTCGATGCGATCCTGGTCGACACCGCCGCGACCAGAGGCACAATTCACCTGTGGGACGAACTCGACGACGGCGACGGCATCCTTCAGAAGATCGTCTACTCCGCTTCCAGGGCCAACATCGCGTCGGTCTGGGTCGGCGGGAGAGCTGTTCTCGCCTAAGCGGACCGGAGGCTGTGCCGAGAACCAGGACTCTTCCCGTTTTATTCCTTACGGTCGGGGGCACGTCATGGATTTTGATCAGTATTCGCCGACGTCGATGACAGCCTGGGCAAAGGCTTGCGGGGCTTCTTGAGGCAAGTTGTGGCCGATACCGCCGGTGATGATCCGGTGCGTGTATCTGCCCGAGAATTTCTTGGCGTAGGAACTGCTGTCGGGATGGGGTGCGCCATTGGCATCGCCCTCAAGGGTAATGGTCGGCACTGTGATCACGGGAGCTTCGGCCAGCCGGTTTTCCAGAACGTCATATTCCGGCTCGCCCTGTGCCAGGCCGAGCCTCCAGCGGTAATTGTGAATGACGATGCTGACGTGATCCGGGTTGTCCAGTGCTGCGGCGCTGCGCTGGAAGATGTCATCGTCGAAATTCCACTGCGGCGAAGCGAGTTGCCAGATGAGTTTGGCGAAATCGCGCGTGTATTTCTCGTAGCCGGCGCGGCCGCGATCCGTGGCGAAGTAATACTGATACCACCATTGAAGCTCCGCCTCCGGTGCCAGCGGCACCATGCCGACCTGCTGATTTCCGATGAGATAGCCGCTCACCGAGACGATCGCGTTGCAACGCTCAGGCCAGAGCGCGGCAACGACATTGGCCGTTCGAGCGCCCCAGTCGCAGCCGGCGATCGTGGCCTTTTCGATCCCCAGCGCATCCATCAGGGCCATCGTATCCGCGGCGAGCGCCGACTGCTGGCCGTTGCGCATCGTCTCGTCCGACAGGAAGCGCGTAGTGCCGTAGCCGCGCAGGTAGGGCACAATCACGCGGTACCCCTTTGCGGCAAGCAGGGGAGCGACATCGGCGTAGGTGTGAATGTCATAAGGCCAGCCATGAAGCAGGATCACTGGGGCACCTTCGGCGGGCCCCAGCTCCGCATATCCGACGCTCAGATTTCCGGCATTGACCTGCCCGAGCGAGCCGAATGATTTCTGCGTGGCTTGCGTAGCAGATGCCCTCGCCTCGACCGTCCAAGTGGCCGCCGGCTCGCTCAAGCCGAGTTCGGTGGCGGCGAACGTCATTGCTGCAGCACCAACAATGCGCCGGCGGCGATGATCGACCGTGTCGCGAGCCTTACTCGCATTCATGATGAAGCCTCTGTAATGACCAACAAGCAGGAACGACCGGACCGCCCGCCTCATCGGCCGACAGGAAATGTTGCCTATTTCGATGGTGACTGCGGGCGGCGGACCAACCACTGTAACACTCGGCCAGGAGGCAGTGCGGCGAACTCTGAGTGAATGCCGGTCAGGTCAAGCGTTTCCTCGATTTCCCTCCTCAGAAATTCGAGACCTAGGCCGTCCCCGCGCTTGGAAGCGGCTGGATGTAGATGTAGCATCCGCAGGAACGGCAGCATGAGAATGACTCCTGATCTTCTGTTTGGGCGAGAGGACATGTTGCATCTGGTCTTATGCTCGAAGTCGCCCTCGGCTTCAGACGAGGCCCTCACGATCCATTGCGATGCGCACGGCCGGTCGGGCAGCCATTCGGACGCGAAGGGCTTGCAAAGGCGCGGGAACAGGGACTTGGAAGCGGGCCGCCCAAAGCAGCATCACGAAAAGATAAAAATCCGCGACGCTGGGCTTGTCGCCGAACAGATAGTCGGTCTCGAGCCCGTCAGCGACGAACTCGAGTTGGCTCGTAATCGTCGCGCTCGCCCTGGCCTTTTCGGCATCGCTGCTTTGGTGCCACATCGGCTTGAAGCTTCGGTGTATTTCAGTTGAGACGTAGGTCAGCGCTTCGAGAAGGCGGGTACGGCCCCGCCACTGCCAGTGGCGGGTATTGCGACGCAATCCAGTCGAGGACGGCGATATTTTCCGTCAGCGTTTCGCCGCTATCCAGCACGAGGGCTGGAACATAGCCCTTGCGCGTGACGGTAGTGAAATCATCCCCGGAGCCTGTCCGTTTGGTCTTGAGGTTCACACTTTCGCGCTCGAAGGAAACACCGGCCTCTTCCAGAGCGATGTGGTCCGCCAGGCTGCAGGCGAGAGGGCTGTAGTAGAGTTTCACCGCTTTTCCCTTTCTGAACCCGATTGAATCCCGCAATTGGTCGTCGCCGAGCGGAAAACCTGCCCCGCGCCACGCGAGACAACCGCTCCAGAAACTCGCACTTGGCGGAGACGACGACTACGACACCGACAGCTAGACGTGCCTATGCCGAGGTATGGTCGGGTGAAGTTCGGGATCGCTGTGCGCAATGCCGGGACGTATGCCAGCTCAGCGGCCAACGGTTATCTGGAGGAATCCAGAACCTTCCATGATGGCATCATCGCCAGCCCGGCCAGTCCTTCGCTCAGGAAATCCTAAACGAAAGTATTGGACGCACGTGCCGTTGGCACGATGGCTCACACCCGGCCACGGCCGGCATATTCCGCGCGGCACGAGCAGACTGGAAACGCGAAAGCCGTGGTCTGCTTTTGCTCGATTGCCACCAACGCGATGACGCAGCTTCCGACAATAGGAGTCGCCATCATGGCCGACCTTTCCGAAACCTCCACAGCCGAGCACACATTGCGCGTCGAGGCGCCCGCCGCGATCGAGGTCGACGTCTCCTCGCTGACGCCGGGAACGTCGCTGATCATCGACTGGCACGGCAAACCGGTTGTCGTGCGCAACCGCACCGAAAAAGAGAGGAAGGACGGCCAGGCAGTCAGTCTCGCCGAGCTCAAGGATCCAATTGCCCGCAACGCCAACCTGCCGGCCGATGCGCCGGCAACCGACGCCAATCGAACTATGCCGGGCAAGGAAGCCTGGGTGGTGATGATCCAGGTCTGCACCCATCTTGGCTGCATCCCGCATGGTCAGGAAGGCGATTTCGACGGCTGGTTCTGCCCCTGCCATGGTTCGCAATACGACACCGCCGGCCGCGTCCGGAAGGGGCCGGCACCCGAGAACATGGCGGTGCCGGTGTTCCAATTCGTTTCCGACACCAAGATCCGTATCGGCTGAGGCAGGGGGCATTTCGATGAGCGGCGGCAAACACTCGACCTATACGCCCAAAACCAGAATCGAACGTTGGTTCGACGCCCGCCTGCCGCTGCCGCGGCTGGTCTATGACAGCTTCATCGTCTATCCCGTCCCGCGCAACCTGAACTATGCCTATACGTTCGGCGGTATTCTCACGATCATGCTGGTTTCACAGATCCTGACCGGCATCGTGCTTGCGATGCATTACGCCCCTGATACGGGGCTGGCCTTCAACTCGGTCGAGCAGATCATGCGCGACGTGAATTCGGGCTGGCTGCTGCGCTATCTCCATTCCAACGGCGCGTCGTTCTTCTTCATTGCCGTCTACATCCACATCTGCCGCGGGCTTTACTACGGCTCCTACAAGGCGCCGCGTGAGCTGCTGTGGGTGCTCGGTTGCACCAACCTCCTGCTGATGATGGCGACGGCCTTCATGGGCTACGTGCTGCCTTGGGGACAGATGTCGTTCTGGGGCGCTACTGTCATCACCAGCTTCTTCACCGCCGTCCCACTGATCGGCGACTGGCTCCAGCAGCTTTTGCTCGGCGGCTTCGCGGTCGATAATCCGACGCTGAACCGTTTCTTTGCGCTGCATTACCTGCTGCCATTTGTGCTTGTGGGCGTGGTGACCTTGCATATCTGGGCGCTTCACGTCGTCGGCCAGAACAATCCGACCGGCATCGAAGTCAAATCGAAAACCGATGTCGTGGACTTCACGCCTTATGCCACCGTCAAAGATGCCTTCGGCATCCTCGTGTTCCTGTTCTTCTTCGCCTATTTCGTCTTCTACCTGCCGAACTACCTCGGCCATCCCGACAACAACAGCATCGCCAATCCGCTGAAGACGCCGGCCCACATCGTGCCGGAATGGTACTTCCTGCCGTTTTACGCGATCCTGCGGGCCATCACCTTCAATATCGGGCCGATCGATTCCAAGCTCGGCGGCGTGCTCGCGATGTTCGGCTCGATCGCCGTGCTGTTCCTGGTGCCGTGGCTCGACACCTCGAAGGTGCGCTCGGCGGTCTATCGGCCCTGGTACAGGGTGCTCTTCTGGCTGTTCGTTGCCAATGCCCTCTTTCTCGGCTGGCTCGGCTCCCGGCCGGCGGAAGGCGCATACGTCGTCATGTCCCAACTGGCGACGCTTTACTATTTTGCGTTCTTCATCATCGCCATGCCGGTGCTCGGGCTGATCGAAAAGCCGCGACGGCTGCCGAATTCGATCACCGAAGCAGTTCTCGAAAAAGACAAGGCCAGCGCCAGAGGCCCGATCGCCGGGCCGGAGACCAAACGTTGAACCGGGCATCGCGGTGATCGTTCATGAACTGGTGGAACTCTCCTCTGGTCTACATCGTGTTGCTCGGCCTCGCCGGGATCGTCGTTTGGTCTCTCATCCCCAGACGCTTCGCCAATGCGAAGCTGGTCGTCCAACTCGCCTTTTTCGTCGCGATGTCGGCCATGGTTCTCCACCTGCGCGTCGTGCCGTACGAGGCCGCAGGGGACAACGAGACAACCGGAGGAGCGATCCTCATCGGCTCGGTCAAGCTGCTCTGGTGGGTTCACCTTGCCTGGGCGCTGATCGGATTTGTCCGTATCTATCTCGTCTTCGAGCGAAAGCCGCGCGAGGCACGTCTCCTGCAGGACGTCGTGGTCGGTGTCGTCTACGCTGGAATGTTCCTGTCGATCCTGGCGTTTGTCTTTGCAGTGCCGGTCGGAACGCTCATTGCCACGTCGGGCGTGTTTGCCGTCATCCTGGGACTGGCGCTCCAGAATACGCTTGGTGACGTATTTTCGGCGATCGCGCTTAACCTCGGCCGCCCTTACGTGCTTGGAAACTGGATCATTCTGGGCGACGGAACCGAAGGCCGCGTTATCGAGACCAATTGGCGGTCGACCCAACTTCTGACCCCGACACACAATGTCGTGGCGCTGCCAAACAGCCTTCTCGCCAAGATCGGGGTAACAAATCTAAGCGGTCCGGACGAGAGCCATGGACTTGCCGTAACCGTCAAGGTGGCGCCAACGAAGACGCCGGCGATCATCGTAGACCTCATGCGCACTGTCTTGCTGAGCTGCAATTCGATCCTCCAGGACCCTTCGCCTTCGGTCACCATCAGAAGCCTGGATGCCACAGCTATCGAGATCGAGTTGTTTTTTCGCGTCGCAAGTATCGACCAGCGAAGTGCCGCTCGGAACGAAATCTTCGATCTCATTTATCGCCATTCAAAGTCGACCGGCATGCTGCTGGCGGAGCCATTTTCAGGCTCGATTGCCATGACCAACCGGCCGGGCCACGAGACGGCGGCCTCCCAAGGCTTCACCCCGATCGAACTCATCAATTCCATACCGGTATTCTCGGCGCTAACGGATACCGAGCAGGGTTCGCTCGCCAAAGCGGCCTCGGTTCGCACCTACCATAAGGGCGAAATCATCGCACGACAGGGAGAGATGCTGCCGTCGCTCATGATCGTTCGGACGGGCGTCATCGTCCGGCAAATTGGCGAGGACGATGATCAACTGCAGGAGATCTCCCGGCTTGCACCTGGCGATTTCTTCGGCGAGACCGGCTTGCTCGCCGGTATTGGCGAGATGTCGAGTTTGCGGGCAATGACCCCTGTCACGGTTTACGACATAGACCAGGAAAGCTTTGCGCCGCTGCTGCACGACAGGCCCGAAATGGCCGAAGATCTTGCCGCGATCCTGTCGATGAGGGTGTCGGCTTTTAATGAAAGCGGCATCGCCGGACAGCACCACGCGAGCTCCAAATTCGCGCTCCTCAAAGCCATTCAGACAGTCTTTCGAGCCGCTTCGTTCAAGCGCGTTCGAGCACCTGGCTGACAAGGCATGCAGAAGGACAGAGATCCATGACCATCCGCCAAAGCGGTATCACAGGCATCGATACACTCATCCAGCCAGCTATCCGTGATTTTGCGGACGGACTGAAGATAAGGCGCGTATTGCCGTCCTCGGATCGCCTGATGATCGGGCCCTTCATCCTGTTCGACCATTTCGGCCCCGCTATATTCGACGCAGGTCACGGTTTCGATATGGGACCGCATCCGCATATCGGCGTTGCGGCCGTGACCTACCTGATCGATGGCGAGATCGTCCATCGCGACAATTTGGGAAAAGTGCAGACCATCCGTCCTGGCGAGGTCAACTGGATGACGGCCGGGTCGGGCATCGTCCATTCCGAGCGCACGCCACCGGAAGTCCGGGCGTCGGCAAGCAATCTCTTCGGCGCTCAGGCTTGGATCGCCCTCCCCTCCCGCTATGAAGAAATTGCCGCCGACGTCGCACATTTTGGCGCTCCCGAAATACCGAGGATCTGTGCCGACGGCGTCGAGTTTACGTTGATCGCCGGCGCGTCCGACGGGTTGGTCTCGCCGGTAAGGACGTTCTCCGACATGGTCTATGCCGAAATTGTGCTCACGAGCGGTGCGCGCTACCAGGTGAAACCCGAACACCGTGAGCGTGCGATCTACATCGTCGCCGGTGAGGTTGGAATTGTCGGCCAACTCGGTACGTTTCATGAGGCCGAATTAGTAGCTCTGGCGCCCGGCGCTGAGATTGTGCTGCAGGCGCCTGCCTTCCATGCGGCGAGACTGATGTTGATAGGAGGTGAGCCCCTGGCCGAGCCACGTCGTATCTATTGGAACTTCGTCTCCTCTTCAGCCGAACGGATCGAGCAGGCAAAGGCGGATTGGCGCGAACGCCGCTTCCCCGGCGTGCCGGGAGAGCACGAGCTCATGCCTCTACCAGATGGCAGCGTGTGAGGGATAAGGCAGCGGATGGTGACCTCAGCGCCGCGACAGCTTTACGCCGGGTGGCGCAGGCAGACCACTACGACATCAAGTAGAGATCGTTCATCGTTTCCTCATCGAGCAAACCGTCGAACCAGACGTCGAAGATTGTCTCGAGCAGGAACTCGTCGTTGCTTGCTTCGGAAAACAGCGTGAGGGACGCGTGCAACTTCTTCGCATCAACGTCACCGAAGACAGCGCGAGCGCTTAGGCCGGAGAGCCGTTGCAGGGTGCCAACGCATTCCCGATAACGGCCTCCGAGGATCGGAAACGAGAGATAGGCGCTGGCTTCGTCGAGCGATGTGATTGCATATGGCTCAGGCGCTGTACCACTTCGCCTTGTGGCCAACCTTGGGCAGATGAACTCCATGTAGGGAGTGCACATCATCCCTCGACGTAGAATGGCCAGCGCGTCGTCGTAGACCGGATCCTGTGCGCTGACGAATCTCTGCAAATCATACTCGTCAGGCATTTGGATAGATCCTTGGGAAACCCTCAACATTCGTGCCCATGACTAGCCGCCGACGACATCTGCATAGTCCGGGTGCTTGGCGAAAAAGCGGCTCATGAAGGGACATTTCAAGATCGCTTTACGGCCGGTCTTGCGGAGCAGTTCGAAGGTTCCTTGGGCCAATTGCGACGCGATCCCTTGTCCGGAAAATTCCGACGGGACTTCGGTGTGTATCAGCGCAACCTTCCCGCCCTCGAGCCGATAATAGGCCGCCGCAAACATATCGCCGGCGATCGGCAGCTCGAAACGGTGCTGTTGGACGTTTTCGACGACTTGTGCATCCATCTTTATCTCTCGATTGTATGTCACGTTTGTCACCGGAGGCAGATTGGCGGGCCGCTATCGCATCGCAGGCAACCGCAGAGTGACGGTCGTGCCTGCCCCAAGTGTGCTCTGAATATCGATGCTTCCGCCTGATTGCTCGGCAAAGTGCTTCACCATCGGCAAACCGACGCCGCCGAGGCCTTCGCTTTTGGTGGTGAAGAACGGATCGAAGGCGCAGACCATCGTCTCGCTGGTCATCCCGATACCGTTGTCCGCGACGCGGATGTCTACCTGACCGGCGGCAGAGTTTTCAGAGGCCAAGCCGGCATCGATCGAGATGAAACCGCCGTCAGGCATTGCATCGCGCGCGTTGAACAGAAGATTCAGAACCGCATTTTGCAATCCAAAGCGATCGCATCTCACCAAAGGCAGGTCGGACCCAACCCGAAGCTCAAGACCGAAATTGGCATCCAAGGCGCTCCGTACGAGGGTTTCGATCTCAGCCAGGCAAGCACCTACGTTTGTGTATTCGATTTCCGCGTGGCTCTCTCGGGCCAGGCTGATGGTTTGCCGGACAAGGCCACCAGCCCGCTCCAAAGCCGTCTTGGCGCCGGCTATTACAGGCCCGAGCGCCGGAGCCGCTTGGATGCTCGGATCGCGGGCCAGGTGGTTCAACGCCGACGAGGCGACCTGAATGAGATTGCCCAGGTCATGGACGATGCCGGCCGTCGACATTTGCACGGACATACCACTTCCAGGGCCATCGGGCGGGCCGTCGAAGACATCTTCTTTTATGTCCGGACGAAACATTTCGTTCCCCGCTGGCTAAGTCGGCACCTATTGGCTTCAACACGCTATAATTTATGGCTTTTATTTTCCATTATATCTAAGAAGACGCCGATACATACTTCCGTATATTCAATCGCGAGACGATGCTCTATTGATAGCCGATCCCGCTGATGTAGTTGGCAAGCAGCCGTTCCTGCAGTTCCTCTTGTTTGAAGAGCGCCTTCATCGCATCACGGATATCGAGGACGCCTAGCGGTTTCGAGTCGGCCCCGAGCACCGGCACATTCTGCAGGCCTTGCGCGGCCATGGTCTGCCAGACTGAATGAAGATCATCATCGGGACCACAGGACACGATGGACCTGCTCATCAAAGCCGCAATCGGCGCTTCTGTTGGCCCTGAATTCGCCAGATGGCGGACAAGGTCGGACTTGCTCAGCACGCCTGCCGCCTCCCCACTGCCGTGGCACACCACGACCAGGCCTATTGCGGGCCTGGAAAGTGAGAGTGCCGCACTGCGGAGTGGAGCGTCGACATCGACCACCATGAGACGGGCCGATATTACTGGATGCAGATTGTCAATTCGCATGACGCCCTCCTGAGAGCGCCTCGCGGCCGCGGCCGCGGGGCTGGGATCGGTTCCAGTGTTGGTTGCCGAGCTCGGCGCCTTCGTCCGGCCGGTCAGAATGGCGCGCAAACAAGCGCCATTCTGACCCATTCCAAAGATTAGCTCAGTGCTGCTTTGCTCAGGCCAAACTTCGCATCGCCCGAGCCCGGGACGGGTTTGAAGCCGATATTCAGACGGTTCCAAGAGTTGACCGCCATGACAACGAAGGTCAGATCGGAGATTTCCTTCTCGGAAAGCTGCGACCTGACTCGATCGTAGATCTCGTCGGGGACACCCTGCTCGGGCAGCTTGGTCAAGACTTCCGTCCATGCCAAGGCTGCGCGCTCGCGAGGAACGAACAAGGTCGAATCCCGCCAGGCTGCCAGGTGGTAAAGGCGCAGTTCGCGCTCGCCATGGATCTTCGCCTGTTTGACGTGCATATCGAGGCAGAAGGTGCACCCGTTCAGCTGCGCGGCTCGGACTGCAACAAGGTCGCGGATTGGCTCTTCGATCGACCCCTCTCGCGTCGCACCAAGAAATTCAATAAATTTCTTTAGAAGTTCCGGCGACTGCTCCGCATAACTCGCGCGTTGGGCGACGGCTTTTCCTTTCGGAGCGACCGGTGGCGCTGCAATATTCATTACTTATCTCCTTGAGGTGTTTGCAATCCATTGCAGCGTAAGGATGACCGATGAGAGGAACTGTTGCTATCGTGCCGATGATATGTATTGCCACTCGATTGGGCTGGGGCGCCTAAACCGAAGTATAGGAGGTGGAAATTGGCACCTGACCGCTGCCCTCGGCAATTCGCTTTGCCGCATGCATCCGACAGACGCACAGCGTTTGGGTCACTTGAAGGGCAAGGCTGAACCGACCGGTGTCGATAGAACCTGGATCGAAACTGCGTTCACTCTTCAAAGGGAGCGTTCATCACAAGATCAACTGCCGAAGTCGCCTTGTAGCCTGAAACAAAGCGCTCGCCGAAGTCCCGGGCAAAGTTGTCGTAGGTGGTTTCGGGCCTGATCTCGGCGATATGGCAAAAGCATCGCGTCATCCGCCGCTTCATCCCGAGGCGCGGAAATTCGCCAACGATCTTTGCAATCTCGGCTGACGAAACGAGGCTGTATTGCAAGCCGACGACATCGAGGCAGATGCCGGCTGTGCACAGCGCCACCTCAGCCTCCTTGTAGAGGCCAATCGACGGCGTCGAGTTGAGGGCGACGCTGTCCCAGATCAATTGGGCGCGCCGCTCGTCGAAGCCGCCCTCCCGAACGAAGGCGCGGGCGAGATCGGCGCCTTCCACTTCGAAACGGCGCGGCCCGGCGAAGTCCTCATTGAGCGTGACGTCATGCAACAGGGTTGCAACCGCAACAACCTCCGCGTCGTGCTGGATATTCTGAATCTGTCCGATCCGGGCCGCGAAAAGCCAGGATCGGACCACGTGGTTGAACAGGTAGGGTTCACATCGAGCGCGGGCATGTTCGATCGCTCGGCCAACAAGCGGAGTATCGGGGACCAAAATCCCCGCAAGTGTGCGGATGGCGATCGAATTCATGTCACTGACCGTCCCTTCGCGTACGCCCCGATGGTCCTGGGGGCTACGATTTCATTTCGCGTTCGTCGTCAGTTCCGTCTCGCTGGTGTCGACGACGAAAATAGCAAGCAGACGAGCGCCTTCCGTCTTGCTGGCGTTTTCGCTGACGGCATGACGGTCGCCAGGGAATTCCGAGAAACTCTCGCCGGCGCGATAAGTCTTCACCGGCCCGTCATTGACCTGGCTTCGGATCGCCCCCTGCAGGACCGTGGCATAGATGAACGCGGATTTGGGATGGGTATGAGCCGGCGACGTACCCCCAGGCGCGTACTCGACGAGCACGGCTTTCATGCTCTTGCCGGGCACGTTTGGCAGAGCCTGGTCGTAGACAAGCTTCACGCTGGCGGCGTCATTGGCCATTGCTGCGGTGACGGAAGCGGCGGTGAGCGCGGCGCAGAGAAGTGTTTTGATCATGTCTGGTCTCCTTGTTGTGCGAATGGCGGGCCTATCCGATGATTACTTACTTCGGTGGTGTGTATCGGCTGAGCCAATCATCGAAACGCACGGCGCCGATGCGCGCGTTCTCGCCGGGCACCAGCGTTCGATCGTCGATTGCCACTTGGCCGTAGTAGAGCGCGCCGGGATCCGGGACGACTTTGCGCGGGTCCTTGGTGGCCTTCAGGAAGCGCTCGACAAGTTCGCTCATGCGAACACGCTCCGGGCCGGCAATTTCGATCATGCCGTTCAACGGCGCGGCAAGCGCGACGTCCGCCATCGCATCGGCAACATTATCAGCCGCCATGGGTTGGAAGTAGGCCGGCGACATATGAATGGTATCCCCGACGGCGCCCGTGTTTGCGATGGCGGCGGTGAATTCGAAGAATTGAGTGGCGTGAACGATGGTGTAGGGAATTCCGGACTCCCTGATCAGCTTTTCCTGAAGCAACTTGCCGCGGAAATAGCCCATGCCCTGCAGCCGGTCGGTACCGACGACCGACAGCGCCACGTGATGACGGACGCCGGCGGCCGTTTCGGCGGCAAAAAGATTACGCCCGGATGCCGAGAAGAACTCCAGGGCAGCCTTTTCCTCGAACGACGGCGAGTTCGCGAGGTCGATGACGACCTGCGCACCGGCAAGCGCGGCCGCCAGACCCTCTCCCGTAACGGTGTTGACGCCCGAATTCGGCGACGCCGCAAGTACGTCGTGGCCTTTGTTTCGCAGTCTCTCCACGGTCTTTGAACCGATCAGCCCGGTTCCGCCGATGACGACGATCTTCATGTCTGGTCTCCTGGTGTTGCGTGTCTATTTTCGTTGCTCGATCGGATGCTGGGCGTTTCCGGCCTGCTACTGACTGACCGATGCAGCAGCATCCTCGATGAGTGACGTGACCTCGTCGGGATGCGAAACCATGAGCGCGTGGGACGCACCCTCGATGACGACGGTCTTTACCGCGTGCGCACGCTTGGCCATGAAGCTCATGACGGCTGCCGGGATGTTGCGGTCATCCGAGCCGTAGATCATGTAGGACGGCAGCGTCTTCCATGAGGCGACGCCCGAGGCTTCAGCCAGAGCCGCCTGCGCAACAGGGCGTTGAGTGGCAGCCATCAGCAAAGTCTGCTCTTGCGGAACGTCGGCGGCGAACTGCGCGCGGAACTTGGCCGGCTCGATGAAGAGGTCTTGTCCGCCGTCCGGCAACACGACTGGAGCAAGCGCGCTCCCCAAGGTGCTACCGGGAAACATGCTGGACAACGTAAGGCTCGATTCGCCCGTATCGGGCGCGAAACCCGCCACGTAGACCAACGCCTTCACATTGGGATTGCCATTGGCGGCCTCGGTGATGACGGGCCCGCCATAGGAATGCCCCACCAGCACGACCGGCCCGGAAACCGACCGGACGATGGCTGAGACTGCTTTCGCATCGCTGGCAACGCCGCGGAGCGGATTAGCTGCGGCTATCGCCACATAACCGTCTTTGCTGAGCTTGGTGATGACTGCATCCCAGCTCGACGATTCCGCGAAGGCGCCGTGCACCAGTACGATCGTCGGCTTGGGCTGAGAATTCGCGGCCTGCGCCATCCCGCCGCCCCACGCGGCAAGCGCTGCGGTGAGGGCCAGGACTCGAGTTATGTTTCGCATTTGCTTTCTCCCGTGTCGCCTGTGGTGACCAATGCTCAGGAGAATGCGCCGACGCGGCCCGCCAACCTATTGTGCGGAAGGGTCTGTCATACAATGCCAAGGTGCAGGGTAGGTCACCGGGGAGATCAGGTGCCCTGCAGCAAATTGAGGTATCTATGCCGGGTGTGCATTGTCGGCGGTCGCCGGAACAGACACTGAGGGCGCGCCGCAAAGCCTCCTCTCGTCAACGACATAGTCCCTGGCCTTCGGCCTGAATCGCCCAATGCCTTCGTATGGATCAAACAGCCGGACCGTCTGATCGTGTCGCTGCGTCACGACATTTATATTTGTATGGGTGAATACCATCCAAGACATCAATGGAGTTACTGAAATGAAAATGACAGTCCTTGCTGTCGCCGTGCTTGTTATTACAGCAGGAAGCGCCACTGCCGGAAGCGACCACTATGGATCAAACGGATCCCAGCAGCCTGCGACTGCGTCTTACAACATGTATACATCCTCGATCAAAAAAATGAACAATGATATCGGGGTGCCGAAAACCGTACGCAAGCCGACTGTTCCCAACGATGAATATGGCCAGGGCATCTGGGGTCACTGATCCCGACCTACAGAAAATTGAAGGACCGGGGCGAGACCTCGGTCCTTCCGCCGTATCGGCGAGCCGACTTCTCTCTTGCGCGTCGATCCCTGTAATGCGACTTGCTGCTTACGTGGCTCAATTTGCGGCACGTCGACAAAACGTCTCGCCTCCGACCTATTTGGCGCGACTCGTGCGGCAGCTTCCCGGAAAATCGTCTTGAGGATGACCGATTGCTCAGCCATTTATTCGGAAGTCTATTGGCGCGACGACATCGCAGTCGTGGCTCAGAGCACTGCCATCCCGCCGTCGACCCGCAGATTGATGCCCGTTACGAAACTGCTCGCGTCCGAGGCAAGGAACAGGGCGGCTTTTGCCAGCTCTTCCGGCTGCCCCATCCGGCCCAGGGGTATTGCCTCTGCCATCGCCTTTTCAAACAGCCCGCGCTGCTCAAACGGTATGCCTAGCTTATCGAGAATAGCCGTATCCACCGGACCTGGGCTGAGCACGTTGACCCGGATGCCGCGAGACTTCAGTTCGATCGCCCAAGCGCGCGCAAAGGCATTTATGGCCGCCTTCGAGCCCGCGTAAACAGCATGACCGTCCAGAACCTTCTCGCTGGCCAGCGAGCCTGTGAGGATGATTGCGCCGCCATTCCGCATGATCGGAATCAGCTTCTGGACGCCGAAGAAGACGCCTCGCGTATTGACGGCAAATTGCGCATCATATTCCGCCTCGGAGACGTCGGCCGAGTGCGTGATGGTGTTTATGCCGGCGTTCGCCATATAGATGTCGAGCGCCCCGAACCTCTGACGGATCTGTTGCGCTACCTCGTCATGGTGCGACACCTCGGCCACATTTCCCTGAATGCCCAGCGCGCCTGCCCCGATCTGTGCGACCGCTTCCTCGACCGCCTGCCGCCGGCGGCCGGTAATGACGACTTGCGCGCCCTCGGCCGCAAAGATTTTTGCAGCCGATAGTCCGATCCCGCTGTTCCCGCCGGTGACCACCGCGATCTTGCCCAAGAGTACGCCCATTTCGTTCCTGCCTCCGAAAAATAGCGCCGGTGCTGCTGCGATAGTCGCAACTGCTGGCCAAGAAAATTTCACGCCTAATTGAGACCGCCAAAATGAGCGGCAATCGCAAACGGCTAGCGATTGATAAACTCCCGGTGCTTAGCCAGTTTGACGTCTTGGAGAGCGCTTTGGCCATCAAGGCAGAACAAGCGCGCGGCGGCGACCCCCGACAGCGCGACGTAGTGTCGAACGCCGGCGATCGCCTCCGGGCTGCACAGGCGCAGTTGCCCGAGTGGCAGCCGTGGCGCAGCATATGTTTCGCGCCCCTGCCAGCGCTCCAGCTCGATGGCGCAGTGGTTCGGTTCCACAATCCGGGACATGAGCCGACAGAAGCTATCCTTTGATGAAGGCGAGCAGGTCAGCATTGACCTGATCTTGGTGCGTGGCCGTGATCCCGTGGGGCGCGCCGGGGTAATAGATATCCTTTGCGCCTTTGATCAATCGGGCCGACTTGACTGCCGAGTCCTTGACGGGGACGATCTGGTCGTCTTCGCCATGCAGGACGAGGGTTGGTACGTCGAATTTCTTGAGGTCCTCGGTAAAATCGGTCTCGGAGAACGCCTTGACGCTTTCGTACGCGTTCACGAGACCCGCCTGCATGCTCCAGAGCCAGAACTGATCCAGAGTCCCCTGGGAAACCTTGGCGCCTGGCCTGTTCGCGCCATAAAACAACGGTGCGAGGTCCCGGTAGTACTGCGACCGATCCTTGACGAGGCCAGCCCTTATGCCGTCGAATACCTCGATCGGCAGGCCTTCCGGATTGGCCGGCGTCTTCACCATGATCGGCGGAACAGCGGCGATAAGAACAGCCTTGGCCACCCGCTTCGTCCCGTGCCGTCCGATATAGCGAGCAACCTCGCCTCCTCCGGTCGAATGGCCGACCAGCGTGGCGTTCCGGAGATCCAGCGCCTCGATCACGGCTGCAAGATCGTCCGCATAGCCGTTCATGTCGTTGCCGGACGTGGCCTGGCTCGATCGGCCATGGCCGCGCCGGTCATGCGCAACGACGCGAAAGCCGTTATGGGCAAGAAAGAGCATCTGGCCGTCCCAGGCGTCGGAATTCAGCGGCCAGCCGTGCGAAAACGTGACGACAGGACCCTTGCCCCAATCCTTGTAGTAGATTTCGGTGCCATCCTTGGTCGTGATGGTGCTCATCGTCTTGGTTCCTTTGATTGAGGGGGAAGAGGGAAGGTTTTGTTTTCGGCTCGTTGCCGAAGCAGCGCGGGGCAGTCCGGCGGCTGCCGTAGAGATCAGGCCTGCCAACATGACATCGCGGCGAGATCCGCCGACGGAGAAAAGTCCGTCTTTGTTCATCGTGTCCATCCATGTGCTTTGAACGTCCTGCTCACCATCACGACCGTCGAGTCGGCCTGAGCGGTCGCGTTCGGGGAGGAGCGAGCGAGGAGCGGTAGAAACGCGACGGTCGTGATGGCTTGCGAGGAACAGGATGCACCGATCCGGGCCGCGAACCTACTCTACGGAGGCATCTGTCATACGATGCCAAGGTGCAGGGCAGGCACGCCGAAGATAGGGCCGGGCTAAGGCAAGCTCTTATAGACACACGTCAATTAGGCTTGGGTAGCGGCGCGGGGACCGACGCGGCATGGCCGGCGTCAGTTGCTGTTGCATGAAATGTTGCGCGTTTTTCGGTCAGGCTGGCGCTGCCAAAGAGCGCCGCTCAGTAGTAACCGATGTTTGGCGCGGGCCTTGCCGCGAAACACCAAACAGGACCACCGATGTACATCAGGATCACCCGCAGCAGGACGAGCGTATCAACAGGCAGGAAGGCCTGGGCGCGCTGAGAAAGCACCTGAAATGGCCCGGCGCGCCGGGCGATCCTATTGGATGGGGCATGGATCGGCTTGTGCCAAATTCTAGACCTCGCGCATCGGCGCGGGCAGCGTTTCCCACGCCCGGATCAGCTCACCGATGGAAGCGGCTTCCATCTTGCGCATGACATTGCCGCGGTGAAGCTTGACCGTCACTTCACTGATGCCGAGGTCGAAGGCGATCTGCTTGTTGAGGCGCCCGCGCGCCACTTCACGCAGGACCTCGCGCTCGCGCGGCGTCAGCGTCTCGACGCGCTCGATGTTGCGCTTGACGATCACGGCATCCGCCCGCCGCTTGGCATCCACCGCAATGCCGGCGATCACAGCGTCAAGCAGCGTCTGATCCCGCACCGGTTTGGTGAGAAAGTCCACGGCGCCGGCCTTCATCGCCTGGACAGTCATCGGGATGTCGCCATGCCCGGTCAGGAAGATGATGGGTTTGGGGTTGCCGTTTTTCGCAAGATGGTGCTGCAGATCGAGACCGCTCGTCCCTGGCATGCGCACGTCGAGGATCAAGCAGCCGGGGCTCTCCAACACGTCGGCGTCAAGCAATTCACGGGTTGAGGTAAAGCACACCGGCAGGAAACCCGCCGACAGGATCAATTCAGACAGCGCCTCCCGAACAGAGGCATCATCATCGACAATAATGACCAGCGGCTGCTCGGCTTCAGCCCTTCGCTGCTGTGATGACGGCGTCGATCTCGGTAAGGGCAATTGGTCAACTCTCATGTTTAGCCTCCGTTTCTGGGTTGCGCAAAGCGTCGCCGATCGCCGCAAGCAGTGCCTGGCCATCGAACGGCTTGCGGAAAAGCCTGCCAATGCCCTTGGCGCGGTGCTGATCCACTATCTCGTGGCGGCCGGTGATCAGGAACACAGGCAGATCCGGACGCGCCTTCTTGACCAAGTCGCGAAGTTCAAAGCCGTCCATGCCGGGCATCCCGATGTCGGTGATAAGCATGTCCAATCCAGACAGGCCGCTGACCAGTAACGACCCTGCCGACGAGAAGCTGCGGGCCACATAGCCGGCGGACTCCAGAAGGTCCTCCAGCGACTCGAGCAGCCTTGGGTCATCGTCGACAATCGCCACGACAGGCCTCCGCTTGCTCACCCTCAGTTCCCCCCTGCCCGGCGCGAGTGCGTGATCGGTATTCCCAATCGCTCGGCGATGCGAACGAGGTCGGCGAGCGACGCCGCGACCATCTTCTGCATGACGTTCCTTCTATGAATTTCCAGCGTAACTTCGCTGATCCCCAGTTCAGCGGCCGCCTGCTTGTTGAGCAGACCGCTGACCACCAGCGGCAGCACCTCACGTTCGCGCGGCGTCAGCTCGAGATAACGTTGCTTCAACACGCCCAGCTCGGCGCGCTCCGATCGCTGTACCCGATCCTGGGCAATCGCCGCATGGATTGCGGCCATGAGGTCTGCATCGCTGAAGGGCTTAGTCAGGAAATCCACGGCGCCGTGCTTGATCGCACGCACCGAGGACGGGATATCGCCATGTCCCGTCAGGAAAACGATCGGTGGATGATCGCCCTCGGCAATCTGCCGCTGCAGATCGAGGCCGTTAATATCCGGCAACTCGATATCGAGGATGAGGCAGGCAGGGACGTCCGGCTTGTCAGCGCGGATATAATCGCCCGCCGATCCGAACGCTACGGCACACATGCCGTGTGCAGCCAGCAGCTCGCTGAGCGCCTCCCGAATGCGTTCATCGTCATCTACGATGAAGACAATTTGGCCGTCCGTCGTCATGACGCCGCTTTCGCTTCAATCGGCAACGTGAAGATAAACGTCGCTCCACGTGGTTCGTTCTTCTCGACCCATAAACGCCCGCTGTGCGACTCGATGATCGAACGGCAGATCGCTAGTCCCATGCCCATCCCTTGCTCTTTCGTGGTAAAGAACGGTTCGAATATCCGGTCGGGAAACTCGATGCCCCGGCCGCGATCTCTGACTTCGGTCTGGACAACATCCCCGATATGGCGCACGCGGATGCTGATAACTCCGTCATCCGCACCAGAGTCCATCGCCTCCATGCCGTTGCGGATGAGATTGACCAGAACCTGCTGGATTTGGACGCGATCGAACGCGACTAGCGGACTGTCGCGTCCGACATCAACGCTGGTGCGAACGCCCCGCCGCATCGCTTCCTCGGCCACGAGGTCGCGTGCCTCTGTGATGACACTGCTGAGCGTCGCATTGGTCCTCGTCTCGGTGGATTGCTTGAACAGCGCGCGGATGCGGCCGACGACGTCCGCCGCCGAATTGGCGTCCCGGATTATGCGCTCGGCCGTAATCTTCGCGCGTTCGACGTTCGGAGGGGCGGCGGACAGCCAACGGTGGCATGCATGGGAATTGGCGACGATCGCGGCCAGCGGCTGATTCACCTCGTGCGCGATCGAAGCGGAAAGCTCGGCGAGACTTGCAGCCTGAGTGGCTTGCGCGAGTTTGTCGGAGGCTTGTCGCAGCGCTTCCTGGGCGCGCACCTCTTCGTCGATGTCGAGGGAAACCCCGTACCATTGCACAACCGCCCCGTCTTCATCACGCCGCGGCTCCACCCTGCACTCCGCCCAGCGATAGCCATCTGTTTCGCGCCAGCGAAACCGCATCGCGGAACCGCCGCCTGTTTCGAAACAGCTCAGCAACGTGCGCAGCACCTCGGGAGCATCTTCGGGATGAACCAGTTCTTGCAGCAATTCCTCGATGCGCGGCTCTCCGAGTGTTTCGAAATTGGCGATGACGGCGCGGAAATGGTCCTGGTATCGCTTGTTGAAGTAGACCGGCCCGCCGGTCGGCACCGCGCTCCAAATGCGGACCGGCACAGCGTCGATCATCTGCTGAAGCTGCAATTCGCTCCGCCGCAGGGCCTCTTCGGCTTGCATCTGATCGTCTATGTCGTGACAGAGGCCGTACCACTGCGCGATCAGGCCAGCGTGATCGCGCATCGGCTCCGCCCGGCTCGACATCCAGTGATAGATGCCATCGGCGCGGCGCAAGCGATACCTCATGGAGAAGCGCTCACCGGTGGCGAGGCAGTGACTGAGCGTATCGCCGAATGCTGCTGCGTCGTCCGGATGGACGATGGCCGTTATCATCGCCGCCAGCCGGCTGATGCCCTGTTTGTCCAAATCCGTTACGTCAAGGCCGAGAAAGTCGACCATTCGCTTGTTGAAAAAGGTCGGCTCGCCGTCCGGCGTCAGGCGCCAAACGTGGCTCGGAACCATGTCGACAAGCTGTGAGAGCTCCCGCTCCCGGTCGCGCAATGCCTCCTGCGCGCGCACCTCATCGTCGATGTCGATGCTGGCCGTGTACCATTGCACGATCGTCCCACTCTGGTTCCGCAGCGGCTCGGCGCGGCCCTCCCTCCAGCGGTACACGCCGTCCGCGCGACGCAGGCGATACCTTATGGGATAGGGTTCGCCGGTGGCGAGCGAGCGGCTGAGCCATTCTCTCATCCTGGGTCCATCGTCGGGATGGACGGCTGCCGCGACCAAGGTCGCCAGGCGGCTCGTGCCCGGCTCGTCCCAGTCCGCGATGTCGTTGAGGCCGATATAGTCTGTCGTGCGCTTGCTGAAGAAGGTTGGTTCGCCGTTGGGCGCCATGCGGGCGATGTGAGCGGGGATCATTTCGACCAGCAACGAGAGTTCTCGCTCCCGCTCCCGCAAGGTCTCCACACTTTGGCGCAAAGTGAGCACCGCCGCCTGATGCTGCCTGGAAATGGCGGCCACGACGAGCGCCGAAAATGCAGAGATGGCCAGAAAAAGCTGCAGCATGATCTGGTTGTGCTTCTGGGACTCGGGATCGCCGGCAAATTGGCTGGCGCCGGATATCGTGAATACCGCCGTGATCAGAGCGAGGACGGTCAATGCTACGGCGGCGCCTCTGAACTCAAAACGCACCGCGGCCCAAAGAAGAGGCGGCATGATGATGTAGGCGAAGGGCAGATAGCCGCTCAAGGAAAGGGCGGCGATACCAAGAAAGATCAGCCCCAGGACGCAAGCTTCCATCCATCGCGCTGCCGAGAGCTGCGCTTTGCCGCGCCAGTTCTGGAACACGACCAGCGCCAGTGGCGCTACGATCAGGACTCCCGTCGCGTCTCCGATCCACCACAGCGGCCAAGCCGTCACAAAGGTTTGCGATTGTATGCCAAACCAAGCAAGCGCCGCACTTCCCACCGTTGCGCTTGCAACTGGCGCAATTCCAGCGGCCAGTACGACGAATGCGAGAACGTCCCGCAACGTTTCCAGCCGAACTGGGCGCTTGCAGGTCTGGTTCACAAGCCATGCGCCGGATACCGCTTCAAGAGCGTTGCCGGCAAAGATCAGGAAGGCTGCGGGCAGCGGAGTGTGGAACCACAAGAAGTTGCTGAACAGTTCTGCCACACAGGCCCCCAGCACCCACCACGGCCAGCTATACCTGGAGGCGAAGACAAGAGTAGCGATGAAAAGCCCGCTCGGAGGCCAAATGGAAATCCCTGTTCCAGGTATGATTGCGAGCGACTGGGCGAAGCCGCAGCCCAGGACATAGGCCGTAATAAAAAGCCCCAGATGCAGGAATTGGGGACGGTGCGACCAGACGCGCGACAACCTGCCTCTTCCAAGATCGCTGATCATGTTGCCGCGAATCAGGCCCGGTTCATTCGTCGCGAAAGGTCGGCCACTTCCCGGTCCGGATCGGTTCAAGTCATGCGCTAACGCGAGCGTTGCGCTGGAATCGGTCTCGCCAAGTGAGTTGGGCGCTATCGTCATCGGGTGCCCCTAACGGACAAACAAACTCTGGAGATTGTCGGCGCTTCGTGTAGCACTTGCTCTTGATAGCTGGACTGGGCTGACGGACTCACGTCGCCACCCTAATCCCGCCACGCCCCAACCGCACCTCATGGAAATCCATGCATTGCACGGGGCGGCGGCGCCCCTTCACCGAGAGCCAAAAACCAAGCGCTTACTGAGCGCCGCCAGTTATTGCGCAGCTTTCGCTTCAACCGGGAGGGTGAAGATGAATGTCGCCCCACGCGGCATGCTATTCTCCGCCCAAAGGCGTCCGCCGTGAGACTCGATGATCGAACGGGAGATCGCGAGCCCCATGCCCATTCCGTTCCCTTTCGTTGTAAAGAACGGCTCGAATATCTTGTTGGGACGTTCGATACCCGGGCCTCGGTCGCGGACCTCGGTCTGGATCGTGTCCTCTATCCGGCGCACGCGCATTGCAAGAACCTTGTCGCCCGCCGTGGTGTCCATCGCCTCCATGCCGTTGCGAATGAGGTTGACCAGGACCTGCTGGATCTGGACGCGATCGAACGCAACGAGCGGAAGGTTGCTTTCGACGTCGATGTCCATGCGAACGCGACGCCGCATGGCTTCCTCGGCCATAAGGTCACGTGCTTCGGCAACGACGCTGGGGATCGGCGTGCTGGTTCTCATTTCAAGCGAAGGTCTGAACAAGGCACGGATGCGGCTGACGACATCCGCCGCCGAGTTGGCATCGCGGATGATACGCTCGGCCGTGATCTTCGCGCGCTCGACGTTCGGGGGCTCGGCGGACAGCCAACGGTGGCATGCGTTGGAGTTGGCGACGATGGCGGCCAGCGGCTGGTTCACCTCATGAGCGATGGATGCGGAGAGTTCGGCAAGGCTCGCCGCCTGGCTCGCACGCGCAAGTCTCTCTTGTGCCAGCCGAAGCTCCTCTTGTGTCCGCACCTCATTTTCGATGTCGAGGCAGATAACGTTCCACTGCACTATGGCGCCTTCAGCGTTGCGCATCGGCGCGGCGCGCGTCTCGACCCAGCGATATTCACCATCGAAGCGCCGCAGACGGTGCCGTCGCGCATACGGCTCGCCTGTGGACAGACAATCGGCATATCTCTCTTTGACACCTGTCAGGTCGTCGGGATGAACACCGGCGTCGAGTGTGCCAGCCAGCCGGGACTTTCCCGCTTCGTCCAATTCCTCAAGATTGTATCCGAGGAATTCGCGGAGCTGCTGGCTGCGATATATCGGTTCGCCATCCGGCGCGGCGCAATCGATCATTGCCGGCAGCGTTTCAACGAGCTGCCAGAGAGCCCGTTCTCTCTCGCGCAGCGCCTCTTCGACGCGCAGCTGATCGTCGATGTCGTGCGTAAGGCCGTACCATTGGACGATGCGTCCACCCTGGTCCCGCAGCGGCTCCGCGCGGCCCTCCATCCAACGATAAACGCCATCGGCACGGCGCAGGCGATACTTCATGAAGAATCGCTCGCCGGTGGCAAAGCAGCTGTCGAGTGCTTCCCTCAGGCTGGCTGCATCGTCGGGATGGACGACGGTGGCAATGAAGGCCGCCAGCCGGCTCGTGTCCGGCTTTTCCGCGTCCGCTATGTCCAGGCCGAGAAAATCTATCAGGCGCTTGTTGAAGAAGCTCGGCTCACCGTTGGGAGACAGCCGCCAGAGGTAGCTCGGAACCATGTTGACGAGTTGCGAGAGCTCTCGTTCCCGGTCGTGCAACGCGGCTTGCGTGGTCACCAGGTCATGGATGTCGACGCTCACGCCGTACCATTGGAGAATGCTGCCATCTTCGTCGCGCAGCGGCTCGGCGCGAGTCTCGGTCCAGCGATAGCGGCCGTCGGCCCGCCTCTGGCGATATCTCTGAACGTAAGGCACGCCCGTTGCGAATGAATGGCGGATCGCCTGCCGTGCGGTGTCGATATCGTCTGGATGGATCACGCTCAGCGACGGCGAGCCGTCCGGGGCGGTGATGTCGTGGAGCGTGGCCCCGGTTACATCGGTGAACCGTTTGTTGACGTAGGAAGGCGTCCCTTCCCGTGTCGTACTCCAGATCAAAGCGGGCACGGTGTCGATCAGCTGCTGAAGGCGCCGCTCACTTTTGCGCAACGCCGCCTGCGCGCGCACCTCATCGTCGATGTCGAGAGAAACCCCGTACCACTGCACGACCGTTCCGTCGTCATCGCGTCGCGGCTCGACCCTGCACTCAGCCCAGCGATAGGTGCCGTCTTTTTCGCGCCAGCGAAACCGCATCGCGGAGCCGCCGCCAGTTTCGAAACACCTCAGCAACGTGCGCTGCACCTCGGGCGCATCTTCGGGATGAATCACCTCGTGCAGCAACGTTTCGATTCCCGGCTCGCCGAGCGCGTCAAAGTTCGCGATAACGGAGCGGAAATGGTCCTGGTATCGCTTGTTGAAGTAGACCGGCCCGCCGGTCGGCATCACACTCCAGATGCGGACCGGCACGGCGTCGATCATGTGCTGAAGTTGCTGCTCGCTCTGCCGCAACGCCGCTTCGGCGTGCATCTGATCGTCTATGTCGTGACAGAGGCCGTACCACTGGACGATGCGGCCAGCGCCATCGCCCATCGGCTCCGCCCGGCTCGACATCCAGCGATAGACGCCATCGGCACGGCGCAGGCGATAGCGCATGGCGAAGCTCGCACCGGTAGCGAAGCAACCACGAAGTGCATCGCCGAATGCTGCCGCGTCGTCCGGATGAACGGCGGCCTGTATCATCACCGCCAGCCGGCTCATGCCCGGTCGGTCCAGATCCGCTACATCGAGGCCGAGAAAGTCGACCATGCGCCCATTGAAGAAGATCGGCTCGCCGTCTGGATCGAGCCGCCAGATGTGACTCGGGACCATGTCCACGAACTGCGAAAGTTCCCGCTCCCGGTCACGCAATGCTGACTCGGCCCGTTTCTGGTCCTCAATGTCTATTGTCGTGCCGTACCATTGAACGATGCGCCCCTGACTATCGCGAAATGGTCGTCCTGAGCTTCGAAACCAGCGATAGACGCCATCGGCGCGCCGCAGGCGATGCTCGGTATCATAGGGATCGCCGGTTTCGAGGCAATGCCGCCATCTGGCGGCTACGGGATCATAATCGTCGGGATGGACGGCTCGACGCCAGCCGAAATCATCGTCGTCTTCGGAAGTGTTGAGATCCTCATGCATGTTGCCGAGGAACGTCAGCGTGTTTGGGCTGACATAGGTGAATCTTCCGGCGGCATCGGCTGCCCACGCGTGGCCGGGCATGCTCTCGATGATTTGCAGCGCTAGCGTTGCTTCGGGCTCGATTTCGTCAAGTGAGTTGGACGCTGCTGTCATTGGCTTCTCCTGTCGGACAAAAAAGCCTTGGGACGGTCAGCGCTTGATATAGCACTTGTTTTCAATATCTGGACAGGCGAACTCACCGCCTAAATCTAGTTCCGCCATGCCTCGGCTGCATCTCATGGAAATCCATGCATTGCGCGGAGTTATCGCGCTGCGGGGGCCCCAACGATGGCCTCGCGCGAGGAGCGACGCGGATCGATGCATCAACACCTACCACTGGGAATACGAGCCGGACAGGTAAGACGCTCGGCTGCCTCTTCGTCGGCTGCAGAGTGAAACCGGAAAAACCTCTGCATTCGTCATCCCTGTCTCGTCCGGTTAACACGGCTCATGAGATAATCTGGAAGCCTCTCCCGACCAATACATCTGTTCCAAAGTACAGGGCGTGGACGCGGTTTTAGTTCTGCGGAGCGGCTTGGCGGCCGAGCAATTGTTTGGCGACAATGAGACAGGGCGCAGCGACCGCGAACAGCAGGACGAGCGCGAAGAAAGCTTCGTCGAACGAGATCGTGGCGACCTGCTTCTCAAGCGCGCGCTGCAGCAGCGGCAGGGCGGCCTTTGTCGCCGCAGTGCTGTCGACACTGTTCGCCAGAGCGTTCGCAGTTGCTCTCAAGCGCTGGTCTACGGCTGGATCGCCATTGACGAGGTGGGACGCCAGTATCGTCCGGTTGTGGACATTCTGGTGATCAATATACGTTTGCAAGAGGGCTGTGCCGGTCAGACCGCCCACCTGCTTGCCGAAGTTGAACAGCCCGATGCCAAACGGCAACGCATTGGCGGCAAGGCCCTGCAGCGTAACCAGCGTCAGTGCCACGAACAGAAGGCCGAGGCCGAATCCTCGCAGCAGCAGAGCAAGGGTCAGGTCCGGTGATCCGCTACCGCTCGTCGAAGCGGACAGCAGCCACATGGCACCTGCGAAGAGCAGAATGCCAAATGGCGCAAGCGTGATCGGGCGCATCCCGGTCCTTTGGATGACGAAGCCGGACAACAGAAGTCCAAGCGCGAGCATGGCTCCGCTGGGCAGCAGAAGCACTCCTGCGCCCGTCGCGGTAAAATCGAGCACGTTGAGGGCAAAAGCCGGAATAAGATAGGCGCTGCCTGAAAGGGCAGAGCCGGCGACGAAGCTGACGAGAAGGCCAAAGCGAAAGTCCGGATTGCCAAGGGGCGAGATGGCCAGCAGTGAGCCTTCTGAACGAAAGCGGGTCTCCCAGACGGCCAGGAGGCCGGCAGCCGTCATACCGGTTGCGGCAAGGAAGGTGATGTCGGTGTCGTCGAACCAGTTGAACCTGCTGCCTTGCAGCAGGACGTAGGTCAAAAGCGCGGCGCTGATGCCGAGCAACAATATCCTGACGGCAGGAAACCTGGTTTTCCGCCAAAAGGTCCGATCGCCGTCCGCCGCCAACAGGACAAGGGAGACGATGCCGAGCGGAATGATGCTCAGGAATATCCACTCCCAGGTCAGATGGTCGACAAGCCAGCCCTGCAGGGCCGGCGTGACGGTCGTCGGAGCCATGACGGCGCCTACGGCAAAAACCGCCTGAACGACCGGCTGATGCCGGTGCGGTAACCGAAAGAACAGCAGTGTCTGGCTGGCGACGAGAACTGTGCCGCCAGCCAGCCCTTGGACAATGCGGCAGATGCAAATCCAGGTGAGGTCCACCGACAACGTCAAGGCCGCGGATGCCAGCAGAAGGGTGACAACCGCCGCGCGCAGGCAGGCGGTCGGCCTGGCTGCCGTCACAAGTAGCGGAGCGACAAGGAACGCCGTCAGCTTGGCGGCGATGAAAACAACGTCGATCATCGCCAGTTCGTCCAACGTTGCGTAGGTGTCGCCGAGCATGTCGATCCGGCCGATGGACAGTGCAGTGGATGCGACCGCGTCCATGAAGGCGGCCAGCACGACGCCGGTTGCTATCAAGCAAGCGCGCAATGTACCGGGATGGCGCTGCACAGCCGCCGTTTCGGCGAGGTGCATCATTGTGCTGAGCGCCCGTCCGCAATCCCGCCTGTCTGCATTTCCTGCGCTACAGCCGGAGCATCCCTGGTGCCGACGGTGATGGCAACACGAGCCGAGAGTCCCGGAACCAGGCGGCCGGGCAACGGATTGCGCGTCATCCTGATCTTGACCGGCACACGTTGGACGACGCGGATGAAGTTTCCGGTGGCGTTGTCCGGCGGCAGCAGGCTGAATGCCGCGCCGCTACCGGGAGCGAAGCTGTCGACAAGGCCGTCGATTTGCAGATCTGGATATTCATCAACCATGACGCGGACCCGTTGGCCGATCTCAACCTGCTTCAGCTGTGTTTCCTTGAAGTTGGCAACGATCCAGACATCGTTAACCGGAACGATGTCCAAGGCTGCTGTCCCTGGCGTGACATAGCGGCCGACACGGATCTGGCGATTACCGACGATGCCGCCGACCGGGGCCCTCACGACGGTGTTGGCCAGGTCGAGCATTGCCAGGTCGAGCGCTGCCTGTGCCTGGGACAGGGCTGCCTGCGCACCGGACAACTGTGCATCCAGGACACCGAGCTTCAATTTTTGAGCCAGCAGATTGGCCTCTGCACCGTCCAGCGATGCCTTTGCCTTGTCATGGCCGGCCTGCGCATCCTGCAGCTTCTGATCGCTTGCGGTCCCGTTCTTCTGCAGCGTGACGTAGCGGTTCAGGTTGGCTCGGGCGAATTGCAGGTCGGCTGCGGCAGATTGCTTCTGCGCCTCAGCCTGCGCGATCAATGCGTCCTGCAGTTCACGGGTCGCCTTGATGTTGGCGATTTCCGCCTGCCGGGCGGCGACGTTGGCTTTCGCCTGCTCTGCCTTGGCTTGTAGTCGCTGTCGTCGATGCGAAACAGGACAGCACCCTTTGACACACTGGCATTGTCGTCTATGTCGACTTCGACGACGTAACCGGCGAGCTTCGGCGCGATGCTGGTAATGTCTCCGCGGAGATAGGCGTTATCGGTCGTTTCCTCGAACCGGCCCCGCGTGAACCATTGCCAGCTCCAAATAGCTGCCATTGGAATCACCATGAGGGCGACGATAGCGATTGCGATCTTGCGGGCTCGGCTCATGATTGCCTCGACACCCGGTCGATGCGCTCGCTATCGAAGGAGGTATCCGCCTCCCGAAGAGCGAGATGTTCGGCAAGGCTGCAAACGCACGGTGCGCAGTACAGGTTCACGAGAACGTCTCCGTCGAGCTGCGGCTCTGCAGCAAAGCAGAACTGCAGAACGATCGCGGATTTCACGCCTCGCCGCTATCACGCGGACGAACATCCCATCTGCCCTGATCGGTAGTTCGTACTGAACCTCAGCACAGGTCGTATTGTCGGTCAGCCGGATTCAGGCGCGCGAACATCCGGCGCGGATCTCCGTAGTGCCGAAGACCGCCCACGAGAAAATTCACTTTGAAGCGTTTCCGGATCATCCTGTGGCAGCAATGATCGCAGAGAGCGCCCTCGCGGCGCGCGCGCCATGCTGGAAACTCTGCATGTTTGCCGAGGGCAGCCGCTACCAGGAGCAACTCTGCGCTGTCGGCGGCGACGGAAAGATCGAATGTCTGGTTCCCGGACCAGGCCGTTTCTGGCCGACCCAGCTTGGCCCTGCGCCAGTGCCCCAGTTGATCGTCAGTCCGCGCAATCCGCCTGGACCACGCCTGCTGGAGATTCCCGTCGACCCCCGGCTGATCGAGGCAGGCGACCCTAGCGGTTCGACTATTTCGAGCACGCCCGCTTCACCGCTGCGGTGCGCGAACAAGGCAAAGTGGAAGTGACCTTGCAAGACGGCTGGTGGGCCGTCGTCATGGGTCTCGGCGCCCAGAGATCGGCCAGCGAAGGCCGCGCCATCGAACTCGCCGGTGAATTCGCGTTGCCGACCTAAGGCCGACCACGCATTCACCAGACCATTGGGTCAGATGCGCCGACCGGTTGCTGCGTCGAACAGATGCGCACATGCGCGGTCGATCTCGATCCCCACCCCTTCGCCCTGCCTGAGCGCAAGCCTTTCTCGGAAAAGGCAGGAAATTTCTTCACCGGAGCAGTCGACCCTGGCGAAGATTTCCGAGCCTGTCGCCTCGAGAAGCGTGATCGTACCCGGCACGCCTTGCCCCGTCGCCCGGATATGTTCCGGTCGAATGCCGTAGACGAGTTCGCGTCCTGCGGCATCCGCGGGCTGGGCGCCTTCCGGCAACGGCAGGACCAACCCGCCGGCGCTGCGGAACACGCCCTCCTCGATGCGGCCGGCAATGAAGTTCATGGCGGGCGAGCCGATGAAACCGGCAACGAAGAGGTTGGCCGGATGGTCGTAGAGGTCCAGCGGCGCGCCGATCTGCTCGACCAGGCCGTCATGCAGCACGACGATCTTGTCGGCCATCGTCATGGCCTCGATCTGGTCGTGCGTGACATAGATCGTCGTGGTACCCAGCCGCTGGTGCAGGGCCTTGATCTCGCCGCGCATCTGGACGCGCAACTTGGCGTCGAGGTTGGAGAGCGGCTCGTCGAACAGAAAGACCTGCGGGTCACGTACGATCGCGCGGCCCATGGCGACGCGCTGGCGCTGGCCGCCCGAAAGCTGGCGCGGATAGCGGTCAAGCAGCTTTTCCAGGCCGAGGATGCCGGCTGCCTTCCGGACCCGGCCAGCGGTGTCGGCCGGGTCGGCTTTCTTGATCTTGAGGGCAAAGCCCATGTTGTCGGCAACGGTCATATGCGGATAGAGCGCATAATTCTGGAACACCATGGCGATGTTCCGGTCCCGCGCGCGCAGATTGTTGACCATACGTTCGCCGATGGCGATCTTTCCGCCGGAGATCGTTTCAAGGCCCGCGATCATGCGCAGCAGCGTCGATTTTCCGCATCCCGACGGGCCGACCAGGATGACGAATTCGCCGTCGGCGATGTCGACGCTGACGTCGTGAATGATCTTGGTGGCCCCGAAGGCCTTCTGCACGTTGCTGATTGTTACCGATGCCATTGGATCTTTCCTGGAAAAGAGTGATGTCAGGACGCGCCCTCAGCCGCCCTTGACGGCGCCGGCGGTCAGCCCCGCGACGATCTGCCTTTGCGCGAACATGGTCAGGATCAGCACCGGCAACGTCACCACCAGCGCCGCCGCGGCGAGCGGCCCCCAGCTCACCTGCTCGTAGGACAGCATGTTGTAGACGGCGACCGGCAGTGTGCGCGTCTCACGGCTGGCGAGCACGACGCCGAAGACGAAATTGTTCCACGAGAAGATCACGGACAGGATGAAGGCGACGACGATGCCCGGCTTGGCGATGGGCAGGGCAACCAGCCGGAAAACCTGCCAGGAGCTGGCGCCGTCGATGTTGGCCGCCTCTTCCAGTTCCATCGGCGTGGTCTCGAAATAACCGATCATCACCCACACCACGATCGGCACCGTCACCACCAGATGGATGATGATCTGCGGCCACAGCGTGCCGAGTATCCCGATCCATTGGAACAGCAGAAACAGCGGGATGAGATAGGATAGCCCAGGTGTCATGCGGGCGATCATGATGACGACCGCCGATCGTTCAGCCTTGAGCCGTGCGATGCCATAGCCGGCCGGTACGCCGATCAGCAGCGCCAGCAAGGTCGCCGTACCGGTCACCAGAACCGAATTCCAGAGATAGAGCAGGAAATTGTTCTCCTCGAACACCTTTACATAGTTCGACCAGGCGAAGCGTTCGGGGATCAGGATCGGCGGATAGGCACCGTTGTCGATCTCGAATTTCAGCGACAGCGAGATCATCCAGAGGAAGAACAGGATCGCCGGCGAGACGAAAACCAGGGCAGCGAAAAACAGACCGATCTGGTTGAGCAGCCGTGAACTCATCTATTTGCCCTCCGTATCGATCCACTGCGAGCGTTGGCGCAGCATCAGCAGGACAAACGACAGGGCCACGATGACAATGAAGAACACCACGGCCATGGCCGAGCCGTAGCCGATATCGTAGTAGGAGAAGGCGGTGTTGTAGAGATAGATGTTGATGGTCTCCGACGCCGTACCCGGCCCGCCCTGGGTCATCGCGTAGATGATGTCGAAACTCTTCAGCGCATCGATGGTGCGGATGATGACCGCGATCATCAGGAACGGCGCGATCATCGGCAGAGTGAGATAGCGGAATTGCTGCCAGGCATTGGCGCCGTCGATCTCGGCGCTTTCGAAGGGCTCGCGCGGCACCGAGGCCAGCCCGCCAAGCACGATCAGCATGACGAGCGGCGTCCACTGCCAGGTCTCGACCGCAACCAGCGACGGGATGACCGTGTTGGCGTTGAATATCCATTCCTGGGCCGGGATGCCGACCAGCGACAGCAGGTAGTTGAGCACGCCAAGCTGAGGATGGAACATCATTGTCCAAACCAGTGCGACGGCAACGGGTGTCGCCATCATCGGCATGACGAAGACGCCGCGCAGCAAGCCGCGCAGCGGAAACCTGGCATCGAAGATCAGGGCGGCCAGGGTGCCCAGCAGCATCGGCGCTGCAACCGAGAGGAAGGTGTAGGTCAACGTATGAACAAGGGATTCCCAGAAACGTGGGTCGCTGGCCAGGCGGAGATAGTTTTCCATCCCGGCAAAACTCCGCGACTGGCCGAGCGTCCAGCGATTGACGCTCATCCACAGGGTGAAAGCCCAGGGGAAAACGATGACGGCGCCGACGACGACGAGTGCGGGGACGACGAATGGCCAGTAGTTGGGAGCCAGCCGGATCGTCTGGCTCCCGTCGATAACCGGCATCGTCACCCCGGTCTGTTCTGGGGTGGTGGCCGACATCAGCCCTGCTCGCTCCTGTCGAGAACCGGCTGGAACTGTTCGGTGGCCTTCTTCAGCTCCGCGGCGGGATCGGCGCCGGCAATCATGTTGGTCAGCGCCACGCCATAGATGTCGCGGAATTCCGTGACCGGGATGATGACCGGCAGTGCCAGCCGACTGATATTGCCCGAGCCGACCACGGCATCAAGCCAGCTTGCCGGCATGGTGACGCCTTCACGCACCTTGGGATCCTCCAGCACGGATTTGCGGAACGGAACACCGGCGCCGGCCTGCAACAGCCGCGCGCCCATGGTTGGCGATACCGCCCACTGGCAGAACAGATAGGCAGCCTCCTTCTTCTCGCTGGCGGCGGTAACGCCAATCCCGTCGCCGAAGGTGCCCGAGGCATGCGCCTTGGGACCCTTGGGCATCACGCCGTAACCGACCTTGCCGACCACCCTCGATTTTTCCGGATTTTCCATCGGCGGGGCAAAACCCACGCCGTCGAGCCACATGCCGATCTTGCCCTGCAGGAAGGCCGACTGTGCTTCGGCCCAGTTGAACCCGGTAACGCCCGGAGGGGCGGACTTGGTCATTAATCTTTGATAGAGCGCGGCAGCCTCGATCGCCTCGGGAGCCTCGGTGCGCAGCTTGCCCTTGTCATCTAGCGGCGTCATGTCGTAGCCGAGCATCAGCGACGTCCACACCGGCGTGTTTGCGTTCTTGAGCCCGCGGGCGACGAAGCCGTATGTATTGGTCGAGTGGTCGGTCAGCGCTTCGGCGGCTGCCACAAGTTGCTCGAAGGTCTCTGGGTATTTGAGGGCCTTGGCCTCGAACAGCTCCTTGTTCCAATACAGGATCCAGTAGTCCACCGAGAACGGTAGCGAGCGCAGCACGCCCTGGCCGTCCTTGGCAAACAGCATGCCGGCTTCGGCGAAGTCGCTTTCGACCAGCGCCGGGTCGGTGAGCGACGGATCGGCGAGATAGCCGGCGATGTCGGCCAGCCAGCCACCCTTCTCGAACTGGCGCTTCTGCACGTGGTAGCTCAGATGCACGACGTCGAAGCTCGGCTTGCCCGAGCTCAACTCGATCACCGTCTTCTGGCGCTGCTGCTGCTCGGGCGTTGCCTCGGCATTGACCTTGATGCCGGTCAGTTCCTCGAACTCGGCGAGATATTTCAGGATGGTGTCGCTGCGCGGGCTTTTCACCAGATTGACGTCAAGCGTCGTCCCGGCAAAGCGTTTCCAGTCAACGCCTGCGGCAAAGCCGGGGCGAAGCCCCACAAGGCCGGCAGCGGTTAGCGCCGCGGTTCCGGCAAGGAGTTGCCTCCTGGTTGGGTTGAACAGATTGGACGACATTTCTTCCTCCCGGTTGCTGTCGTTGTGGATGCGCCGCAAACCGCGGCGCGGCTATATTTCCTCAGATCTGGAGCGCCAGCCGGCGCGCATTGTCGATATGCAGACTGATCGCTTCAACCGCTCTTTGCGGATTGCGGCTCTCCATGGCTTCGATGACCGCCAAATGTTCGCGCATCACCGGCACCACACGACCGTCGATGCGGAAACGCTCCTGGTGGATCAGCCGGATTTTCACCGAGTTGACCAGATAGGCCTTGGCGATAATCTCGTTGCCGAGCGCATTGATGAAGGTGTCGTGCATCGCCCAGTCGATGTTCTGGGCCTTGGCTTCCATTTCCGGCGTCGGTGCCTGCCCGAGAGCTTGGGCCAGCATCTCTTCATGTTCGCGCCGCATGCGGGCAAGTTCGGCATCAGAAGCGCTGGTCGTGAATAGCGCCACTGCCTCGCGTTCCATGAACAACCGAAACTGAAACGCCTCGCGGATCAGATTGATATCGATATGCGCGATCTGCATGCCGCGCTGCGGGATGGTGGTCAGCAGTCCCTCGGCCTCGAGACGCGGGACGATCTCGCGAATGGCACCCAGCGGCAGCCCGGTGAAAGCGACCAGTTCGCGCTGTGACACGAACTGCCCCGGCCGCAGATCGCGGGCCAGCAAATGCCGCGTGAAGCTGGCATAGGCCTTCTCCCGGAGAGTGATCGGTTCGCTGCCGTCTTCCACTTCAGCTCGCTTCCTTGTCGGTCAGCCCGGCCTTGTCGGTCAGGCTGCCTCTGTCGCAAACAGCCTGTCGAAGGCAGCGGCAAGCTGCCGCTGTCCCTGCGGATCGATCGGCTCCAGGGGCGGGCGGACCGCCAGCCAGCGCTCGTCGCCGGTCTTGCGCGCGACCATGACCTTCACCGCCGGCGTGACCGGGTATTTGAGCAATTCGAGCACGAAGTCTTCGACGCGTGGGTCGTCGCCCCCGTTTTCGACCATTGCCCGGATTTCGCCGGTAACAAAATTAGCCATGCCGGAAATCGCGCCCTGTCCGCCGCGGCGCACGCTTCTCGCGAGATGCCGTTCGTCGCCGATGAGGATCACCAGATCGCCGTGCGCCTCAAGCAGCGCCTCACTGTAGCTCCAGTCCCCGCCGGAATCCTTCACCCCGGCCACCACAGCGGGAAAGGCGGCGCGCAGCCGGCCGATCAGCCCAAGCGGGAGCGGCACCATGGTGACTGAGGGGATGTTATAGAGCAGCACGTCGCGCGCCAGCGGACCGAGTGCGGCGAAGACGGCGGAAAACCATCCGAACAGCCCGTCCTCGCCGACATTCTTGAAGTAGCTCGGCGGAGCGAGCAGAATGTTGCGAACGCCGCGCTGCAAAGCGTGCCGGGCCTGATCGGCGGCATCTTCGGCTGCATCGACCAGCACTGCGGCGACGAGCTGATGTGGCGGAATACCGGCCGCCAGCATGGCCTCGGTGACGATCCGTCGCTCGTCGGTGCCGACCGAGGCTCCTTCGCCGGTGGTGCCGAACAGCGTCGCGCTGCTGCAGCCGGCGCCAAGGCAGGCTCGGGCATGCGCGATCATCGGCGCGAGCGCTATCTGCCCCGACGGGTCGAAGGGTGTGGTCAGGGCAACCGAAAGACCAAAGCGGGAAGCCAATACGATCTCCGTTGAAATCAATGTGGATGTAGCGTTAGCACGCTAACATGTCAGGTGTAAACGGGTGATGTTGCCAACTCGGCATCGCCGAACGGCGCTGCCGCGGCAGCGCCATCGCCGATCATTTTCCTCCGCTCGAACATCACATATGCAGCTGTCCCCGAGCCTCTGCGGGATTGGCTGCACGAGGCAGCCTAAGCTCGATCAAGTGGCGACGAGGTGGCCGTCGCCAACATCTTCGAGCTTGAGTTTCCGGGGCTCGTCACCGATGCGCCGCACAGCGCTTGGAATTTCGCTGTCCAAACGGGCGAACCGGGCGCGGCGCCGGCCTGGATCGGGAACCGGAACGGCTTCGATCAGCCGCTTTGTGTAAGGATGGCGCGGGTTGGAGAAGATCTGGTCGCGGGTGCCCATCTCGACGATCTGCCCCAGATACATTACCGCCACGCGATCGGAGATGTTCTCGACCACCGCCATGTCGTGCGAGATGAAGAGATATGCGACGCCGAATTCGCGCTGCAGCTCCTTCAGCAATCTTAACACGCGCGCCTGCACCGACACGTCGAGAGCAGAGACGCTCTCGTCGGCAATGATCAGCTTTGGTCGCAGCGCCAGCGCCCGCGCAATGCAGATTCGCTGGCGCTGCCCGCCGGAGAATTCGTGGGGATAGCGCTCCATCTGGTCAGCCGAGAGGCCGACGCGTTCGAACAGGGCGGCGATCTGGGCATGCCGTTGCTCTCTGTCGCCGAGGCCGTGGATCAGCAGAGGCTCGGCGACGAGATCGCCGACCCGCATGCGCGGATCGAGGGACGCGAAGGGATCCTGAAAGATCATCTGCACATTGCGGCGGACAGCCTTGCGCTCCTTGCGGCTGAGCGCCGACAAGTCCTGGCCGCCGATTAAAATGCTGCCGGTGTAGGGCACCAGCCCGGCGATCGCCTTGGCCGTCGTCGACTTGCCGCAGCCCGATTCGCCGACCAGCGACAGGGTTTCGTGCGGCGCGATCGAGAAACTGACGCCTTCGACCGCGTGCACCCTGCGGTCAACGCGGCTGAAGAAGCCGCCGTGCAGGTCGAAGCGGACGTGAAGATCGCTGACAGATACAAGCTCGGCCGGCATGTTGGCGGCGTCTTGTCGTTCTTCGACGGTCCGTCCGCCGCCAATGCGCGGCACGGCGGCCAGAAGCTCGCGTGTATAGTCGGCCTGCGGGCGATTGAAGATGTCAGCCGCGCTGCCCTGCTCGACCATCCGTCCGTCACGCATGATGATGACGCGGTCCGCCATCTCGGCGACGACGCCCATGTCGTGCGTGATCAGGATAACACTGGTGCCGTGCTCGCGCTGCAGGTCGCGCAGCAGTTCCAGCACCTCACCCTGAACCGTGACATCGAGGGCGGTCGTCGGCTCATCGGCGATCAGCACGTCCGGGTTCAGGGCCAGAGCCATGGCAATCATCACGCGCTGGCGCATGCCGCCTGAGAGTTCGTGCGGATAGTGCTCGAGCCGCCGTTCGGCATCCGGAATTCGGACTGCCTTCAGCGCCTCGAGCGCCCTCAGCCGCGAGTTGGAGCGCGACATCGAGGTGTGTGCATCGATCGCCTCCGTGAGCTGACGGCCGATGGACAGCACCGGATTGAGCGATGTCATCGGTTCCTGAAAGATCATGGCAATACGGTCGCCGCGGATGCGGCGCATGCCGCTCTCGCTGAGAGCCGCGAGGTCCTGATCGCCGAGCCGGATGGAGCCTGATCCGATGCGTGCCGCCGGCTGCGGCAGCAAGCCCATGATGGCCAGCGCCGTCATCGACTTGCCGGAACCGGACTCGCCGGCGATGCAAAGCGTTTCGCCGCGCGTCAGGCCGAATGTCAGGTCGGAAACGACGTCGCGCTCGCCCTCCTCGCCGCGCACGGCGACGCTCAGGCCTGAGACGCTGAGTACCGGCCTGAGAGAGCCACTCTCCGCGGCGGCCTGCCTGGATCGTTTGATGTCCTCCACCTTCATTCAAAGACGCAGCGGGGGAAGTAGAACGAAACCACCCAGTTGGGCATGTCGACGATCTCGCTGATGCGCAGGTCACCGCAAACCGAGACGAGCATATAGGCATCTACCGGATCCATGCCGTAGCGGCCGGAGAGCAGGTCGATCATCTGGGAAACGGCACTCCTGGCGCCGTCCATCAGATCCGGCCCGATACCGGTTGTCACCTCGTAGCCCTTGGCGTCGAGATGCCGCGACACCGGACCGGGCGTTGTGAAACGCGGCGTCCGCAGCCGGGCATCCTTGACCAGATCGAGCGTCAGCACGGCGTTCATGGGGCTCTCGATCGCCGTGCCGCAGACCTCGCCATCGCCTTGCGCGGCGTGCGTGTCGCCGACCGAGAACAACGCGCCCGCGACCTCTACGGGCAGGTAGAGCACCGTGCCGGCGGCGAGATCGCGGATATCCAGGTTGCCGCCCACGCGCCGCGGCGGAACCACCGAATGCAGACCCGGCTCAGCCGGGGCATTGCCGATGGTGCCGGCGAAGGGCTTGAGCGGCACCCGGCCGCTCTTGCCGAACAGCGCCGGTTCGAGCGAGGCGGCGTCGTACTTCCAGATATTCAGTGCCGGTTGGGAGAAGTCATTCGCCAGCAGACCGAATCCCGGGATGTTCGCCGTCCAACCGAAGCCTGATGGCTTGAACGCCTCGATGGTGATTTTCAGGGCATCGCCCGGTTCTGCCCCGTCGACATAGATTGGCCCAGTGACCGGGTTCACCTTGGCAAAGTCGAGCAAAGCAACGTCGTCGATGGTGCTCTCCATCGTCAGCTGCCCGCCGGACGAGTCCAAGCACTGGAACTCGATCGTCGCCCCTGGCGCCACCCGTTCGGCCGGGACAAAGGAATTGTCCCAGCCGAAATGATGGTGGCGCCCGTGGATGGTGTAGTCGCAGTTATTGCACATCGGTCACATACACATTGTCGTAGTTGATCGGGATGTGGACCGGGTCGACATAGAGGTTGTCGGCGCCACCCATGCGGGTTGATTTCATGGTGAAACGCTGCTCGTTGAAGACCGGTGCCCAGGGCGCGTCTTCCATGATCTTGCCGTAGATCTCGCTCCACATCTTGGCGCGTTCGCCAGCCCTGGCCGGGTCGACGATGGAGTCGGCTTCGGCCGCCTTGGCGTCGAGCGCCTTGTTGCAATACCACGACCAGTTCCAGCCGCCCGGGACGGCACCAGCACAGCCGAGGATCGGGCCGTAGAAGTTCGACGGATCGGGGAAGTCGGCGATCCAGGCCATGCCGCCGGACCAGATCATCGGCGCACCGGCCTTGTCGCCGCCGGCGGCGATGACGTTGGCCTGCGCGAGCGACTGGATGCTGGCCTTGATGCCGACCGCCGCCAGATCCTGCTGAATGGCCTGCGCGATGCGCGGGTTGGGATCGGTGTTCATGGCAAACAGCTGCGTGTCAAATCCGTCGGGATGCCCGGCCTCGGCAAGCAAGGCCTTGGCCTTGGCCACGTCATAGGGATAGCCCTTGAATTCCTTGTCATAGCCAGGCATCGACGGCGGCAACGGCTGATTGGCCGGCACCGCACGGTTGTTGATCAGCTGGACGATGCGGTCCTTGTTGATCGCCATGTTGACCGCCTGCCGCACCTTCACGTTGTCGAAGGGCGCCATGGTGGTATTCATGGTGATATAGCCGGTGTGTAACTGGCCGCCCTCGACAACACGGGCCTTCTGCTCGGGATCGGCCATCACCTCCTGGAATTTCGCCGGCGGAATGCCGTCGCCGGGAACGTCGATCTCGCCTTTCTGGAGCCGCAGCAGCGCCACGATCGGCTCCTGGCCGATCTCAAAGGTGATCTTGTCGAGATGCGGCAGACCCTCGTGCCAGTAATCCGGGTTGCGCTCGAATACGACGCGCTGGCCGAGCGTCCATTCGGCGAGCTTGAAGGCGCCGGTTCCGACCGGATGTTTGCCGAAGTCTGCGCCGTATTTTTCGACTTCTTCCTTCGGCACCACATGCGAGAAGTTGATCGCCATGACATGCAGGAAGGTGGCGTCGGGCCGGGTCAGCTCGAACTTGATCGTGTAGGGATCGACGACGGTTATGCCCGCCAGGCTCTCCGCCTTGCCGGCAGCGACGTTGTCATAGCCTTTGATCGAGCCGAAGAAACCGGCACCCGGGCTCTGTGTCTTTGGATTGGTGACCCGGTCGAGCGAATATTTCACGTCGTCGGCGGTCATCTCGCGGCCATTGTGGAACTTCACTCCGTGGCGCAGCTTGAAGGTGAAGGTCTTGCCGTCGGGCGCAATCTCGTAGCTCTCGGCAAGGTCGGGCCGCAGGTTGGTGGTGCCCGGCTCGTAGTCCATCAGCCCGTCGAACAGGCTCTTGATCATCGACCAGTTCTGCCAGTCATAGCCGATGGCCGGATCGAGCGTGGCGACGTCGTCCTTGTAGGTGATGGTGATCGCGCCGCCCTGCTTGGCATTCGGATCGACGGCGTCTTCGGCACGTACGCTTGTCATGCCAAGCACCAGCGCAAGCGCCGATGCCGCCACGGTCGATATTAGATATTTTCTCATGTCATGTTCCCTTTCTCTGGTTTTCTTGGTTTTCATCTGAGCTTGATGCGTGGATCGATGAACGGTGCGACAGTGTCGGCCAGGAGATTGCCGAGCACGATGGCAAAGGCCGAAACCAGGGTGACCCCCATGATGATCGGAATGTCGATGCGCTGAATGGCCTGCCAGGCTAGCTGGCCGATGCCTGGCCAGCCGAACACGCTTTCGACAACCACGATGCCGCCCATGAAGATGCCGATATCGATGCCGATCATGGCGATGACCGGCAGGATGGCGTTGGGCAGCGCGTGCCGGAGGATAATGGCGCTGCGTGCAAGACCCTTGGCACGCGCGGTACGCACGTAGTCCTGGCGCAGCACGTCGATCATCGACGAGCGCATCATGCGGGCGTACCAGCCGGCGCCGAGAATTCCCATGGTCAGCGACGGCAGCACCAGATGACGCCAGGTGCCGTAACCGCCGATCGGGAACCAGCCGAGCCGCACCGCGAACACATAAAGCAGCATCAGGCCGACGACGAATTGCGGCGCCGAGACGCCAACGAAGGAGGCGACCATCAGCGACTGGTCGGTGGCGGTGCCACGCTTGACGGCGGCGATGAGGCCCATCGTCAGCCCGATCACGACTTCGCAGGCAATGGCGCCGACCATCAGCAGCAGGCTTGCCGGCAGCCGCGAGACGATAAGCTCCGTGACCTCCGAGCGCTGAATGTAGGAGCGCCCCAGATCGCCGCTGAGAAGGCTGGTCAGATAGTGCCAATACTGGACGACGAAGGGCTGGTCGAGGCCGAGCTGCCGGCGGATGTTTTCGACCGTCTCGGGTGTGGCGCTGCGGCCGGCGATCTGGCGGACGGGATCGGCGGGCAGCAGGTAGAGCAGCGCAAAGGTGATCAGAGAGACGCCGAGCAAGATGAGCACCGACTGGACAACGCGGCGGCCGAGATAGGCGATCATGCCCGCCCCCTTTGCGTCGGATCGAGGATGTCGCGCAGTGCGTCACCGATCAGGTTGAAGGCCAGCGCCAGTGCCAGGATCGCCGCACCGGGAAAGAAGACCAGCCAGGGCGCGGCCTGGAAATAGGTCTGGTTCTCGAAGATGATGTTGCCCCATGACGCGGTCGGCGGTTGCACGCCGATGCCGAGATAGCTGAGCGTCGCTTCGAGCAGCACCGTGGTCGAAATACCGAGCGTGCCCCAGACGATGATCGTCGGCAAAAGATGTGGCAGGATATGGCGGAACAGGATGCGTGGAGCGCTAGCGCCGATGGTGCGCTCGGCATCGATGAACTCGCGTTCGGAGAGCGAACTTGTCTCGGTGTAGATGACGCGGGCGGTCTGCACCCAGTTCACCAATGCGATCACCATGGCGACGATCCACAGGCTCGGCTGGAGCACCGCCGCCAGGCAGATGGCGAGCAGCAGCGCCGGGAAAGCCATCATCAAATCGGTGAAGCGCATAAGCGCGCTGCCGATCCAGCCGCGGAAATAGCCGGCGGTGATGCCGACCAGCGTGCCGATCAGAAGCGCCACGCCATTGGCGACGATGCCGATGATCAGCGACGTGCGCGCGCCGAATAGGAGACGGGTCAGCAGGTCGCGGCCAAGCAGGTCGGTGCCCAGCCAGAACTGGGCTCCCGGCGGCAGTGGCGCGCCTTCAAGCGTGAGCCCGTCGAACATCTGCTCGTTTGGATCGTAGCCTGTCAGCCACGGTGCAAGAATGGCGCCGGCCAAGACAACGGCAATAATCCCGAGGCCGAGCAAAGCGAGAGGCCGTTTTAGCAGACGTCGCCAGACGCCGGCGCGAGGCTTGGCTGGCATACGCCCGGCGGCCGAAAGCTCAGGCGCGATCGGATTGGTCATCGTCGCCTTCTTCTTGTGTCATCGCCACGATCCTGCGCGCGGCTTCCTCGACACTGATTTGCCAGCTCATCGCCAGCGAGCGGAGCTGCGCATAGGCACGGCCGTCCTCGGCGCCCTTCGACAAGACCTCTACCGCGCGTACGATGGTCTGGCGCTCCGCGACCCGCTGACGAAGCGAGGCAATCTCGCTGGCCAGAAGCTTGCGCGCCTCGAAACTCTGCCTTGCGATTAAAAGTGCGCTATAGACGCCGGCATTGCCGACCGGTTTCAGCAACTGCGCATCGGCCTTGTGCGACAATGCCCATTCGACGCGCCCCGGCGCCTCGGAGCCGATCAGTGCTATCAGCGGCATCGGCGCCTCGCCCGGCTTCCACGGAAATTGCTCGTCAAAGCCGAGATCGACGTCGAAGAAGACGAAGTCCGCCGCCAAGGCTTCGGCCGGCAGTTCCGGCCAGAAGCCAATCGCCTCAAGGCCGATGGCCGACAATTGCCTTGTGATCGCCTGCACGGTCGGATGTGGACGATGCAGGACAAAAGCCCTGGCGCCTCCAAGGTTCGGGATACGCGCCATCTTGCTCACGACACCACCCGCAGGCGTGGCCGCCCGAACGTCTCCGTCCGGTCATAGCGGGAAAGGTAGGGATCGGGTGCCACGCCCTTCGTCAGTGTGACCGTTTTGAACGATGTTCCATCGATACGTCCGATTAGCACCGGCAAGGTAGCATGCTGGGTTTGCTGGTCGATGGCGATGTCGCCCAGCGGCGTTCGAAATGATGTTTCGGAAAAGACCTTGGGAAGGTCCGTCCATTGTGCACCGGGGTTAAGGGTGAGGATCTCGGCGAGCATGCGCACCGAGGCATAAGCCGCCGCCTCGAAGGATGAGGCCGGCATGACGGAAGGCACTGGAACCGCACCGCGATCCGCCCCCGAGATGTCGTGAAAATAGGGCCCAACGGAAAGGTGGCCATCGCCTGCCCCGTTGAGCGCCGGCAATTCGCATTCCGTGAGATTGCAGGACAGGATCGGGCAACGCTCCGGCCTGAAATGCGGGTCGCGCCGGCCAAGCTCCGCATAGGCAGCGATGAAGGCATAAGAAGAAGGGCCGATGAGATTGTTCAGAATGAAATCAGGTCTCGTCGCCTGTATCTCCGCGATCAGCCGCGCAACATCGACCTCGCCGAGCGGCAGATAGCGTTCGCCCAGCACCTTGCCGCCAGCGTCCGCAATCAGGTCGCGCGCCACGCGGTTGGTCTCCCAGCCCCAGATGTAGTTGGAACCGAGCAGGAAGCCATCGGCGCCGAAACGAGGCACGACATAGGCGAGCAGCGGTACGAGATGCTGATTGGGGCAGGCGTGTGTGTAGACGACATGCTCGTTGGCTTCGAAGCCCTCGTACGGGCAGGCGTACCACAGCGTGCCGCCTGCCCTTTCCAGGATTGGAATGACCTCCTTGCGGCTCCACGAGGTGACGCAGCCAATGATGTGACGCGCGCCGCTGTTGGCGAGAATGTCCGCGCAGCCGCTTGCATAGCGATCGATGTTGCCCTGCGGGTCGCGCTCGATCGGGATGAATTCGAATGGGATAGCGAGATCGCCGTTGACGTCGGCGATGGCGTTCATCGCACCCGCACGGCAGGATTCGGACACCAGCCGGTAGTTGCCGGACCGCGAATAGAGAATGCCGATGTCGATATGCCGTTTCAAGCAATGCCTCAAAAATGACAATGCCCCGCAGCCACCGCCGCAGGGCGAGGCATACGAGGCATTCTTGCCGCCCGGCGGTCGGAGCCGGTATTTGTCCTCACCGTATTACGCCCGCGCTCCCAGTCAAGAGCCGCCACGCGAAACTTTGGCCAGCCGAAACGGTTCGGCGCGCAGCACGCAACTCATGCCGCTGGTCGTTTAGAGTCCGCCAGGAACCAAAATTGCTGATGTCCAGCTATGGGGCCCGGACAAACCCGGTTCGCTACCATTCAAAGCAACGACTTTAATATCGGTTTACCTGAATCTGCTAGCAGCAATGACGCCGGTTTTCGTCGGTCAAGCAAAGGGTTCCACCTTGCCGCAGCAATTCAGCACTCCGTTCGGTCACCGGGGCGATGCCAACTGGCCGAGGTTGCACGGCTTCATGGGCGTCGAGTTGGAACGCGCGCCCGATGTTCTCGTGCCTCGCGTCGCCTTGGCCCGGAAGCTCGGTGGATGGGACTTTGGTGGCGGGAGCCGGGCTTGAGCGTCATTCGCGCCTTGCAAGGCGCCGACCTCCCGGCAGTTGCGAACATGTTTCAGCGCGTGCTGTTGAAGGAGAGGACCGAAGCGCCGGCCTCTCTCGTGGAATACATGCAACGGTTTTATCTGGATGCGCCCGGTTGCGCAGACAACCTCCGGTCGCTTGTCCATGTCAACGACGCCGGTCGCGTCTCCGGATTTGTCGGCGTCCACGTCCTGCCGATGACGTTCAACGGCCGACAACTACGCGCGGCCATCTGTAGCTCGCTCATGGTCGAGGACCATGAGCACGACCCGCTGGCCGGCGCCCGCTTGCTGAAAGCTTACCTGGATGGTCCGCAGGACATCTCCTTCAGCGAGACGGCCAACGATATTTCCGTGAAATTGTGGACCCGGCTGCGCGGCGTGGTCCTGCCGCAATACAGCCTTGACTGGGTCCGTGTGATGCGCCCCGCGGCCTTCATGCTCAGCCTTTCCGCCAATCGCATGGCGCTTGCGCGAATGCTCAATCCGCTGGCGCGTGCAGTCGACCGATTTTACTGCAGAAGGATGACGTCCAGCGAACGACGTTGGTCGGGTGTGGCGGTGGACGGGGCAGGCCACGGAGCATTTCGTACATCCGAAATCGACAGCCATGCATTTGCCAGGCTCATCGAACCGTTTACCGCTCAATTCGCCCTGCGGCCTGACTGGACGGAAGATCAACTCGACCACATCCTGACAGATGCGGCACAAAAGCCGGATCTGGGGGAGCTTGTCTACGTTTGTGTGACGTCGCCAGTCGGCACCAATGTCGGCGCTTTCGCCTACTACGCACGGAAGTATGAAATTGGTCGCGTGCTGCAGATCTTCGCCCTCCCCGGCCAGGCGGGCCCGGTGATTGACTGCCTGATCGATCACGCCGCCACGCGCGGCGTCAGCGGCCTGCGCGGACGTATTCAACCTGCACTTCTGGAGGCGATGCTTGGACGACGCATTGCTTTCCTGACCGTTGCCTCAACGGTGGTACATTCACGCGATCCAGAGCTTTTGGACGCGATGAAGAACTCGCAAGTCTTCCTGAACGGCCTTGCGGGCGAGCAGTGGAGCCGGCTTATCGGGAGCCGCTTCAGCTAGAGCGGGATGCGTTCAAGTTGAAGCGGGCATCCCGCTCTAACTATTTATTTTAGGCGCGTTTCCACTTGGCTGCAGAGTGCTTGGGTCAAAACCCAATCACTCTGAACGACCGAGTTCGACCCTTTGCCGTCATCCAGTTGGGAGCGTCGCATGACGCTCCGTGACCCAATCACGACGCTCACTCCGGTCAGTGGTAACGTCCGGATTTGGCGCGCGATTCCGACCTCAGCGAACGAAGTTATGACACGCCATTCCAGTGTATGCTTGCTTCGCCAAATTGGGTGTGCGCTGCAATAGCAGCCCGAGACAGTCGCGCTTGCCGAAGGGGCTGTCGGCTTTGACGGGATTGGCGTAAGCTACAGTTAAGGGGGTGCACACATGCACCGCATCATCGCCATACTGATCTTGGTTCTCGCGGCCGTGTTCAGCTCCGCACGGGCGGAGGTGCTGATCGGCGTCTCGGCTGCGATGACGGGACGGCTCGCCTGGATCGGCGAGCAGGGACAGCGCGGCGCGGAGATGGCAGTGGCCGACGTCAACACGGCGGGCGGCGTGCTCGGCCAGAAGGTGAGGCTCATCTCGGTCGACGACTTCTGCGATCCCGAGCAAGCTGTGGCGGCCGCCAAGAAGCTGGTGGCTGACGGGGTCGTGCTCGTCGTCGGGCATTATTGCTCCGGGGCCTCGATCCCCGCATCAAAAGTGTACGAGGAGGCGGGCGTCGTTGAGATATCCCCAGGCTCGACCAATCCGCAGCTGACCGAACAGGGCCGTGCCAATGTCTTTCGCACCATTGGCCGCGACGACGCGCAAGGTTTCATCGCTGGCAACTACCTTGCCGATCGCTGGGGCAACAAGAAGATTGCGATCCTCCACGACAACTCGACCTATGGGAAGGGTCTCGCCGACGAGACCAGGAAGCAGCTGCACAAGCGGGGCGTGACTGAGGCCGTTTACGACGCATACATTCCCGGGAAGGACGACTATTCGGCCGAGGTCGCTACGTTGCGGACCGCCGGCGTCTCCGCCTTATATGTGGGTGGGTATCATGCCGAGGTTGCGCTGATTGCTCGCGCTGCACACGACAGTGGCTACACGGTTCAGCTCATATCCGGAGATGCTTTGGCGACCGAGGAATTTGCCCTGATCGCCGGCCCCGCGGCGGAGGGGACCCTCTTCACGTTCCCGGCGGACGCGAGGCGAAGCCCCGAAGCGGCCGCGGTCGTTGAGCAGTTCCGTGCGGAGAATTTCGAACCCGCGGGCTACACGCTGTTGAGCTACTGCGCGGTCCAGGTTTGGGCCCAGGCGGTCTCGAAGGCAGGTTCGCTGGAGCCGAAGGCCGTCATTGCGGCACTGCACGAACAGGAATTCGACACCGTGATCGGCCGGGTCGATTTCGACGACAAGGGCGACCTCACGAAGCAGAGCTGGGTTTGGTACGTCTGGCGCGGCGGAGAGTACGTGCCGGTTGAATAGGGTTCGCTGATCGCCGGCGTGCCGGCTGAGATGTCTAGTCTGATGCAGACCAGTGTGGCCGGACTGTTCCGACTCGCCGAGATGCTTGAACGCCTCGGCATACGTGGCCGGCTGTTGCTCGCCTTTTTCGGGATCAGCGCCCTTGCGGTGCTGGCAACGGCTGCGGCGCTTTATGCCTTCCTCCAGGTTGGCGACGTCGTGGACCGAATTACCACGGATCGAGTGCCGTCGGCGCTCGCCTCCCTCCAGCTGTCGCGCCAGGCCGAACGGGTCGCTGCTGCCGCGCCATCGGTGCTGGCAGCGACAAGCAGGGCTCAGCACAGCGAGGTCTCGGCTGCCGTCGCGCTCGAGATGTCCCGCCTCGAGGCCCTGCGCACGGACCTCCGGGATGCCACGTTGGGCACAGTGCCTTTGGCCGAGATTGAGGAAGCCGCGATTGTTCTGAGGCGCAACCTGAAGGAGCTCGACTCTCTTGTTGTCGCCCGGCTCGACGTGGTCGCCCGCAAGGAGGAGCTCCTGAACCGCCTCGCCGCGACGACAACCGGAAGCCAGCGCCTTGTCGCCACCGGCATCCTAGTGATGGATTCCAGGCTGCCGCAATGGCGGGCGGTCGCGGCCGACACGTCGCTGTCGCCCGATCGACGCGCAGCGGCGATGGCCGACCTGGTCCAGGCGATTGCGGCCTACATCCCCCAGCAGAAGGCGCAGCTGGAGATCTCGGCAGTCAACGACGCGCTGGTGAAGGTCGCGAACGCGCCGACGCCGGGCGACCTGGCGTTGATCCTTTTTCCGCTACGCCGTTCGCTCACTGCTCTTGAAAAGGTTTCCACGGAGATCGACGAAAAGCTGCGGACCCGCTTTCGGCAGCGTGTCGATGAGTTCAAGGGCTTGACCGACGGCGAGGACAGCATCCCCAAGGCGCGGGAGGACGAGTTTGCTGTCCTGGCACAGGGCGAAAGGCTTCTGGCCGAGAACAATCGACTGTCGCGCAATCTCACCGCTGGCGTCGATCGCCTGGTCGCCACGGCAGACCAGGAGATCGCTGCGTCCGGTCGCGAAGCCGCGCTCGTCCAGCGCTACGGCACCGCGGTTGTGCTCGGCTCCGCCTTCCTCAGCCTCCTGAGTTCGGTTCTGGTTGTCTGGCTCTATGTCGACCGCAGCCTCCTCGCCCGACTGGGGGCCGTGAGCCAGGGCATGCTCGCGATTGCGGGGGGCAACCTTCGTGCGCCGCTGCCAGCCGCGGGCAGCGACGAAATCGGGCGCATGGCCGAAGCGCTGAGACTTTTCCGGGATACTGCCGTCGAGGTCGAGGAAAAGAACCTGCGCGACGTTGCGGAAGCTCGTCAGCGGCTCATCGATGCCATCGAAAGCATCTCCGAAGGATTCGCTCTGTACGACGGGGAGGACCGGCTCGTCCTCAGCAACAGCCGCTACCGCGAATTGCTCTACGCCGGTCTGGAGACCGAACTGACGCCCGGCACGATATTCGAGCAAATCATTCGCCGATCCGCTGAGCGCGGCTACATCAGGGACGCCGAGGGGCGGGTCGAGGAGTGGGTCGCCGAGCGCCTCTCGCGGCACCGCAACCCTGGCGAACCTTGGGTGCAGCGGCGAGGCGACGGGCGATGGGTCATGATCAGCGAGCGGCGGATCAGCGCCGGCGGCACGGTCGCCGTCTATTCGGATATCACTGAGCTGAAGCAAAGGGAGGAGAACCTCGCCGAGAAATCCGTGGTTCTGGAGGCGCTTTCCAGCAAGCTGGCGAAGTATCTGGCGCCCCAAGTGTATCGCTCGATATTCACCGGCCGCCAGGAGGTCAGGATCGCCAGCCAGCGGAAGAAACTGACAATATGCTTCTCCGATATCGCGGGCTTTACCGAGACCACTGACAAAATGGAATCCGAGGATCTCACCCAACTCCTCAATCACTATCTGACGGAAATGTCGAAAATTGCTTCGGATCACGGCGCTACGATCGACAAATATGTCGGCGACGCGATCCTGATGTTTTTCGGCGATCCCGAGACTCGCGGCGTCAAGGAGGACGCGCTGGCTTGCGCGCAGATGGCACTTGCAATGCAAAAGCGGATTAGCGAGCTTGCCGAAGTCTGGCGGGACATGGGGATCGAAACACCGCTGCGCTGTCGCATCGGCATCCATACCGACTACTGCACCGTCGGTAACTTCGGCAGCGAGGACCGGATGGACTACACGATAATCGGCGGCGCCGTGAATCTCGCCTCGCGCCTGGAGCAGGAGGCGCCGCCGGGGACAATCCTCATTTCCTACGAGACGTTTGCGCAAGTGAAGGACGCAATCGACTGTGAAGAACTGGGGCAAGTCCAGGTCAAGGGGATCGCCTATCCCGTCGCCACCTACCGCGTCATCGATCTGAAGGCCAATTTGGCGGCCGCTCGTCGTGCTGTTCGGACCGAGCTGCCGCACTTCAGGTTGGAACTTGAACCGGAGCTGATGTCCCCTGACGAGCGTGGCGATGCCGCCAATGCACTTCGAGACGCGCTGGATCGGCTTCGTCACAAGCCTGGGTAGTAGGGCTTGGTCCACAACGACCCCTCCCAATGGACACAAGGAGTGGGATGTGGGACGCCGCTCATTGGCGCTGTCGATGCGAAGGCCGCAGAACGGTCGCGGTCAGTCTTCGAACTCGGGCGGAACGTCGGCATCGGAGCCGAGACTTAACATTCACGGCATCACTGGCATGGGTCCGGATATGGCGCAACGTGCTCGTTCTCGCAGATGAGACGAACGGCAACTTCCCGCCCATCTCGGCCATGACGGCGGCCTGGGACGTGGCCGGTCTCGAAGCAGGTCAGGTACCGAGTTCTTCGACTTCCTCGACGAGTTGCGGACGCATGTGCAGATAACGCGTCGCCTTGCGTTTGGCGATGATATCGGCCCAGACGTGTTCCACTTGTGAGGCGGCCAACCCCGCCGCCTGCCCCACCACCTCAGCCGCCACGCCGTTGTTGAGACCGTAAAGGCAAAGATCCATACGGTCATAGGGAAGCGAGAAGTAGAACTCCTCCTGGGTCTGCGCCAGCGAGTAGGTATCGGTGGTCGGAGGCCGGTTGCGGATTTCTTCCGGAATACCGAGATGGGCCGCAAGCGCATAGACCTGTGTTTTATAGAGGTGGGCAATCGGCTTGACGTCCGCGGCGCCGTCACCGTTCTTCACGAAGAAACCCTGATCGTATTCCAGCCGGTTCGGGGTTCCAAGAACGGCGAAGTTCAGGCGATCCGCATGATAGTATTCAATCTGCTTGCGGGTGCGCTGCTTCATATTGGTAGCGGCGACGACGCCGAGATAGACAGGCAGCGGCATTCTCCGTTTCGTCTGCTTGCCCTCCGGGTCTTGCACCACCAGGGACGAGATATTGTAGCCCCCGCCCTCAAGGGCGTTCGCGATCACGATCTTCGAAGCCCAGCCTTCGCCGTATTCCGGGACCAATTCGCGGATGAAGGCGTCGCGACGCCTGTAGCAGCCCATTGCGCGCAGGATCGGCCCGATATCCTCCGTCACAGCCTCGACACCGAAAGTTTCGGCGACGAGGCGGCCGAGCCGCAGACTTTCAGGATCGGAATCGCTTTCCGGCATGAACAGGCAAAGCACATTCTTGGGGCCAACGGCTCGTACCGCCAACGCGACCGACACGCTCGAATCGATCCCGCCCGAAAGACCGAGCACAAGGCCCCGCTTGCGAAGCCCGCGCAACTGCTGGCGCAAGGCCGTTACGATACGGTCCGTTTCGGTGATCAGGTCGATTGCCAGAGCCTGCGCCAGAAAGGTCCGCGCATCCTCGGTCGGGCGAACATTCATTGCGCGGCCTCCATGGTTTCTGCCGCAAGCCGACGGCTGACCTTGCCGGTATCGGTCTTCGGCAGCTCGCGGCGGAACTCGACGACCTTGGGGACCATGAAGTCCTCAAGGTGGCGTGCACAGTGACGTATGATATCCTTTTCGGTAAGCGCCGGGTCGGACCGTACTATAACTGCGCCGATCGCATGCCCGAGCACGGGATCCGGCACACCGACAACCACCGCTTCCGCGATGCCCGGATGAGCGTGAAGCACGGCTTCCACTTCCTTGGGCGCCACCTTCTCTCCCCGCGACTTTATGATGTCGTCCTTGCGGCCGACGAAATAAAGAAAGCCTTCCTCATCGGCCCTGAAAAGATCGCCGGTGTAGAGAACCTTCTCCCAAGGGTTCGGACCCCGGCGCAGGGCTCGTGCCGTCGCAGCTTCGTTTCGCCAATAACCCTGCATGACGTGCGGCCCGCGAATGACCAGCTCACCCGCTACGCCCGGCGGCACCCGTTGCCCCTCGTCGTCGACGACAAAGGCTTCGGTGTTCGGAATGGCTATTCCGACCGAGCCCGGCCGGCGGTCGAGCTCCTCGGGCGGCAGATAGGTGCAGCGCTTGCATTCCGTCAGGCCATACATCGAATAGAGCCTGACACCGGGGAAAAGGAACCGAAGGCGTTCGATGTGAGGCGGCGGCAAGGCAGCCGCCGTGTTGGAAATATAGCGAAGGCTGGGCAGGAAGCCCGGCGCCAGGTCCCTCAACTGCAGGATCATCGCTGCCATCGTGGGCACGAGCGGAAGCCCGGTGACGCCTTCCTGGCGGATGCGTTCAAAGACCGCCTGGGGAAAAGCGAAGGACTTCTCGAGCACGAGCGTGGCGCCGAGCCTGACGGCCATCAGCAATTGATAGAGGCCGTAGTCGAAAGCGAGGGGCAGAACATTCAAGATGATGTCGTCGGGCGAGTTGCGCAGGTAGTTGGTGATGGAGTCGGCCGCCGCGTCGCAATTGCGGTGCGTCATCATCACACCCTTGGGCCGGCCGGTCGAGCCCGAGGTGTAGATCAACATCGCAAGATCGACGTCAACGCCGCGATGGTCAATCTCCCTGACTTGGACCGTCAAGCACTCCGCCAGGGATGTGGCCCCTGCCGGGCATTGGCTATCGGCAGCAACGGTGGAAGCCACGAAGATGCCGGTCTTGCCGGAGGACGTCTCGCCGGAGGATCCGGACGCCTCGGCGACCACGGGCATCAGTCTTGCTTGCGTGAGGATCGCGGCGGCATCGCAATCGGCGATGATGTAGGCTAGCTTTTCGGCCTTGGTGGATGCGTTGATCGGACTGAAAGTCGCGCCTGCTTTAAGAACTGCGAAAATCGAAACCGCAGCCTCCCAGCAATTGTCCATGAAGATCAGCACCCGGTCGTCGCGCCTGACGCCATTCAAAAAAAGGGCGGCGGCCAAGCGGCTCGAGAGATCGTCCAGCTCTTTGTAGCACAGCCTTTTGTGCTCGGTGATCAATGCCGTTTTGGCTGGATGGGCAGCGGCCTTCGCCGTCAGAAAATGTTCGATCCGCACGGACGCTCCTCACCGATGGCGCCTATGCTGCCAGCGCTTCTGCTTTTGCCTTGACGAAGGCTGAGATACGGTCAATCGAATCCAGATTGGCCGGTACGATGTCGGCATCGACCATCGCTATGCCAAAATCATCCTCTATGAATGCCACTAGCTCCAACACGGCCGTCGAGTCGATGATGCCGTTCTCGATCAGTGATGCGGTGTCTGCAAGCTCGTAGGACGTGTCGCCGAACAGGAAGTTGTCGACGATAAAGGTTTTGACCTTGTCCTTGATTGCTACCATGATTTTTCATTCCCTCGATTTCTCAGGCCGCTCGTGCTTCACCGACCTTTTCGCCGGTGAAAATCTTCTGCCACAGTTGCGCCGACAAAATGCCGACGAAAGCCGCATTGTCGCGGAATCCGGACGCTGGCTGCAAGCGGCATTTCTCGTGCAGGTTCGCCACCGCCTTGGCGTTGAATAGTCCTCCGGAGGCGATACTCGCCTCGCTCAGCGAGTCGCGTACGTAGTCCAATTCTCCGGCTCCCACGAAGGAGCGGGCTTCCGGCGCCCGGTAAGGCTGTTTGGTGCGCTCGCGGATGGCCGTCGGAAGCAGGTGCTTGGCAGCTTTGCGCAATATGTGTTTTTCCACCAGTCCCTTCAGCTTCATCTCCGGCGGAAGTCTTGCCGCAAACTCCACCAAGCGATGGTCAAGGAAGGGGAACCGCCCTTCGATACCGTGCGCCATGGCCATGCGATCGCCCTGGCTGGAGAGGATGTAGCCCGGCAGGAGGAAGCGGGTTTCTAGATATTGCGCCTGATGCAGCGGATGCCACCGGGAAAACGCCTCAGGCAACCGGCTGGCCAGGTCCTCGGCTGCGTCATACCCCTTCAATGTCGCGCGCAGGTCACCGGAAAAGAACATCTTCGCCGCTGATGTGGTCTTGAAACGCGGCCGATGCGAGAACAGCGGATCGTCCAGGGCAGCGCTGCCGGTTCCGAAGAACGCAGCCAGGTACTCCACGGACTGCTGTTGCAGGCCCGGCAGATAGGGATAAAGCTTGCGGAACAGTTGTGGCCTTATGCGCGATGCCGGCTGTCGCGCGCAGAAACGGCGAACCCGCGCTTCCTTGAAGACATCATAGCCGGCAAAGACCTCGTCGGCGCCTTCGCCTGTCAGCACTACTTTCAAACCGGCCTGGCGAACGAGGCCGGACAGTTGATAGAGGGGGGCTGGGGCCGTGCGGATGATCGGCCGCTCGGTAAAGCGGATGACTTCGGGAAACGCACCGGCGATATCGCCGGCACGACACGCAATGGTTCGATGGCGTGTGCCAAGTGCTGACGCCATTTCGGTCTGGAAGGCGCTTTCGTCATGCTCGCCGCTGTCGAACGTCACGGAAAATGTCTGCAGCTTAAGAGGAGTCATGCCGGCCGCGAGTGCCGAAACGAGGGATGAATCGAGCCCGCCCGAAAGGTAAGAACCGACCGGCACGTCGGCGCGCATCCGAAGCCTCACCGCGTCGGTCAACAGGGCCTGCAGTTCCTCGGCCGCGTCGTCCTCATTGGTGATCTTCGATGGCCTATCCGGATACGGGTAGTCTAGGTGCCAATATGGTTTGACCGTGACTTGCCCCTGTGTCGCGATCATCACGCTTGCCGGCTCCAGCTCGTGGATGTTGCGGAAAGCCGTGCGTGGAGCGATCGGCGCCCACAGCGTAAAGATCTGGTCGAGTGCAATTGGATCGATTTCGGCCGAGACGCCGGGTACCGTCAGCAGGGCCTTTATCTCCGACGCAAAGTAGAGCACCCCGTCCTTGCTGGTGTAGAACAGCGGCCGAACACCCATGCGGTCTCTTGCAAGCACCATCCGCCGCCGCCGGTTATCCCAAATCGCGAAGGCGAAATCACCGTTCAGGAGCGACAGACAGTCTTCGCCCATCTCGTCATACAGCTGCAGGAGAACCTCTGTGTCGCTCGACGTGCGGAAGCGTCGGCCCTTGGCCAGCAGCCCTTCGCGCAATTCCACGTAGTTGAAGATCTCGCCGTTGAACGCAACCGTCAAATCGCCGGTTTCGTCGGACATCGGCTGCTGGCCATCACCAATCCCAATCACCGACAGCCGCGCATGCCCAAGTCCAGCCTCGGGCGCTACGAATTTCCCTTGTTCATCCGGCCCGCGATGGGCGATCGCAGACGTCATGCGCGCAAGCAAAGCTTCCGCATCCCGGACTGAACCGAAATAGCCCCCGAATCCGCACATCCACACAGCTCATACTGAACAGCAAGCCACGAAACATAGCGGTCATAAGCGCCTCAAAGGTTAATCGGATACGTTTCAGCGAGCATGTGGTTAACAGGATGTTAGGACAAAATGATGCTTTTTGCGGACCGACTTGCGCCCCACTTCAGATGTCAGCTTGAAGGCATCACGGCGAGCGGTGCAAATCACTGCTTCGAGTACGGCCGGTACCAGTCGACAAACTTCTTCAGCCCGTCCTCTATCGAAACGCTAGGCCTGAAGCCGAAATCCCGCTCCAGCGCGGTCATGTCGGCGTAGGTCTTCTCGACGTCGCTCGCCTGCATCGGCTCGTTGTGGCGGATTGCCTTGACCTTGAGCAGCCTTTCCAGAATGTCGATGAAGTCGCCCAGACGCACCGGCCGGTTGTTGCCGACATTGTAGAGCCTGTTCGGCGGAACGTCAGCCGCCGGCGGCTTGTCGAGCACGGCGACAACCGCCTTCACAACATCGTCTATGTAGGTGAAATCGCGCCACATTTCGCCATTGTTGAAGACCCGGATCGGCTTGCCCTTGAGCATCGCCTGGGTGAACATCCAATAGGCCATGTCGGGACGGCCCCAGGGACCGTAGACCGTGAAAAACCGCAGGCCGGTCTGCGGTATGCCGAACAGATGGGCGTAGGTGTGGCTCATCAACTCATCGGCTTTCTTGGTGGCGGCGTAAAGCGAAACGGGCTTGTCGACCTGATCGGCTTCGCTGAACGGCACGCTGCGGTTGCCGCCATACACC